>CANIVF010000032.1 GCA_947470895.1 Bacteroidota bacterium | reverse complement strand
GGTGGGTCAGACAATTCCCGGAATCTTGCCCTAACTTCATCCGTTAGGTGGGTCAGATCATTCCCGGAATACCCGGGTCAGACTATTCCCGGAATACCTGGGTGAAGTAATTCCGGAATCGGTGGGTCAGAGGTATCCGGAATATTCACTTGGGGATTGTTGTTGATATCATAAATATCAACAACATTAGAAGCGCTACCCGACCATTTCCACCAGCAAAAAGAACTTTTGATCTAAACTGAAGCAGCTGCTAAAACAGCCCTGGGGATTGAAAGACTTGATGTGCTCCATGAGTTTGTGCCTGCATCAAAAATATCAACAGTATTGTATTAAACTGTACCGCTAATATCGCTCCCAAGAGCAAAGAAGCATTTCGAACCATTTGAAGTTGCCTCTAATGACTTGCGTGCCTGTGAAAGAGAAGTTGTAGTCCACTGGCCAGTGCTTTATTATATCGCAGGCAGCTAAATAAAACAAGCAGAACAATGCTGCTTAGTCGCTAGATATTATTCAACGTATAAATGATAAGTTTAAAACAACTTGTCTAAAGTTACAAGCATTAATAAATGCCAAAATTATTTGATTTTATGCTCGGTCAGAAAATTAGCATTCTAGTTGGAGAAACCCTCGAAATATTAGCCTCGTGGATGCTATCGGATTGCCACTGTCACTTTCGGCCAGATCAACCTCCACCCCGTATTTCAAGAATCTAAAATTGAAATTGAAAATACCTTTATGTTACCTATCAATGATGTGGTTGTAATACAAGCTGCCAATGGTCTACCGATATTAGGATATAAGTTCCTAAGTGATACGTCAGACCTTCATTAGAAAATATAGCTTTGATGCTTATCTTCCATTGTCCCCCCCAGGGCAACGCTTATTTAATCTGTGTAACGGGTTATGGTTAAACCCATGGCAGTTGGTTTCCGATAGCTGGAAATGTTGGCCAAAAATGTATGAAAATTGTATGCAAGCCCTAAAATAAAAAAGGCAGTCACTTACGTAACTGCCTGATTTTCAGAGCCCCCTGCCGGAATCGAACCAGCGACCTACTGATTACAAGTCATTAGAAAAACAAGTCAGATAATTAAATTATCTTTTTTAAAAGTAGTTTTCGCCTATGAAATCCCCTAGGAAGAGATATTAATATTATCTCTTTATGTAGTCTATTATCTATCCAGAAGTTAAATTTGAGTACGATTACTATGTAGTTTCTATGTAGGACTAAAAAAGCCAGATGAAAGCAACAAACCAAAGGTACACGCGGTCATAGAGACCAGGTAAGCACTTGCCTCCCGGAAATTTAGCATTAAGATCAGAGTTCTCTACGCATAGGGGGAAAAAATGGGTGCAGAGACTCTGCCCCACTAAATTTGAATCCAGCAAGGAAGAGTTCGCTTCTATCCAGTCAAACCCCAGGTCCAAGGACTTAAGGAAAACAAAATCCCTTTTAACGGAGATTCAGACAAAAGCTGAGAATCATTCAATTAACGTCCTGGGGTAACTATAGCCATCTTTGAGCAAAATTCCTTGAATGGGGTTACCAAGACACCGTTAGCAGTCTATTTAGATATAAGGGATGATCGAGCGCATGGAGAAACACGATGCAAGCGCTCAAATATAATGTTGCTTCGTGCGAAAATGATTGATACTCAGAAGGAAATAATAAATTGTTCTATCTAAAGGATAATAATGTTAGCTATTTGATTTAATTTTTTTATACTTTTGTCATCACAAAGAGTTTAATTATTAGATCATTAACATTAACCGAAAATCGTATGCGAGTAAAAGGCAGCCCTTACATTTTTGATCAAAAGGCGTTTTCTGAACGGATTAAAAGATTACGCCTGAAATATGATTTAAAGCAACATGAGATAGCAAAGGCTATTAAAAAGACGCGTGCAGCTTATGGTGGCTGTGAGAACGGAAACTTTATACCCGGCCTGGAAATGCTAATGGGTATCGGGGATTTCTACAAAAAGAAAGGGGAGACTATTTCGATGGATTACCTCTTTGGATATAGCGACAACCCAGAGGGTGTTATTATCCGATCGGACCAGTCTGAGGAGATTCAGGCGATGAAAGAGAAGATTAATACCTATGAGGAATTAATTGATACTCAGAAACAATTAATTAAATTTTTAAAAGAAAGCACAAAACGATAATATTAATTACCTTTCTGTTTAACTTTATTGTCAAACAAGCCAACAATGAAGCCAATAGCGAGGGAAATACGCAAGGCTACTGGGTTAACCCTAAGAGAGTTTTATACTTCTTATCCCAAAAAGGCCATTTCGAAATTTATACCCGTGGCGTAGGTACTCTTCTTTTAGCTGCTGGTTTCTATAGCACAATGATCCTTTCGATTCAAAATAAAGGCGAAATAATTTTCGCCTTCGTAATTTTACTTGGTTCGTGTGGCCGTCACCGCGTCATTAATAACTACTCCATCTAAATTATACTGATACCGGCTAAACGTCATCGTTTTATAGTCGCTACTATACTCCCCCGCCTGAGAAAATGAAAGAAAATTGTCATTGGTTGTTTTTATATCAGCCCCAATCATAGCCAGGTACACGATCTTAAACCCATCAATGGTAACCTCATATTTTTTTGTAATAAGGCTGGTCTTGCCATTGATTGTAAACGATCCAAAACTATCATCAATGGATAGCTTGCCAGAGAAATCAGAAATCTTAAACGTACCCGATACGGTGGCTCCCTTAAACGACCACTCCCCAATCAGGGACGTGTAAACAACAGGCGTGGGCTCATTCTTCTCCGAACAGGAAAAGAATAGCGAAAACAGTAGAATGATAAAAAGTCTTTTTCTCATGATATTTCCGTGTTTTGTTGATTAACTAGATAACAAACTTATATGTTTTTACAGAAACATTCACCGTAAAAGTCCTCTATATCAGATGGTTAGACCGAAACCACCATTCATTTTTGTTCATTAAATTGCACGAATTGCGGCTATTTCGAACTGCTTACATTTACTATGTAGTTTCTATGTAGGATAATAATAAAGGCCCCTTCTTGGGGCCTTTAAGTTGCTGATTATCAGTGAGCCCCCTGCCGGAATCGAACCAGCGACCTACTGATTACAAGTCAGTTGCTCTACCAGCTGAGCTAAGGAGGCCTTCATATTTTTAATTTTCCGAAAAGGATATTAAAGCGAGGTGCAAAAATAGTGGAAGAGTTTGGTTTTGCAAGTTCCCTCTATACTGTTTTCAACAGTTTCAATTGTTTTTTTAATTCTGTTAAATGCCCGTTGGCTTCTTCGATTTTGCCGTTAAACTCTTCCTTTAACTTTTCTGCATTTTTGGATCGGCCAAAGAATTCCAGGTTGTTACGCAATACGGCCAGATCATTCTCAGCCTTCATGATTTGCTTTCTCAACGTCTGCTCTTTTTGATAGATTTTGCGTTCGGCCTGTGGGTCGTTGCGCAGGCTGGATAGTTCAGACTCCAACGACATGCGCTCTTTTTCTTCCGTGTTGATGCCTCCGATGGATGCTATATATTTTGATACGGCATCATTAAAACGACTCCTCATCGAAGCCATGGCATTCTTAGGTACAAATCCTATAGAATTGAATTGTGCTTGCAGTTCTTGTAATGCTTCACGCGTTCCGGTTCCCCCCCTCACTGCTTGCATCATCAGGTCAATAACAGATTCTTTTTTCTTTAGATTTTCGTCCTGCTCCAGATCTGCTTTCTCCTGAGTGCCTCTTCGTTGCTCGAAGAAGAAATCACAAGCTTCTTTAAACTCCTTATAAATTTTTTCTCTTTGCTTTTCAGGTACAGGGCCAACTTCCTTCCACTTTTTCTGAAGTTCTATCATTTCCTGCGATGTCTTCGACCAATCTTCGCTTACTTTCAGTTCCAGCGCGCGCTTCACAAGGTCCTGCTTGGCCTTTAGGTTGATGCTCCGCTCTTCATCGAGTTTCTTAAAGAAGATGCCCTTATTATGAAAAAATGCTTTAAAAGAACTCCAGAATTTTTTGTTCAGGTCTTTTGCTTTGGCGCGAGGCACAGCACCTACAGCATCCCACTTCTTTTGAAGTTCTAAAATCTGCTGGGTCTTCTGATTCCACTCTTTGATACGATCGGTGGCATAGGAACCGAAGGAATCAATCTCGGTCAGCAACTGCGCCTTCACTTCCATGTTCTTTAACAATTCAACCTGAAGACCTGCCACGAAAGCATCTCTTTTCTCATAGACGTTATCCGAAGCTTTTTTAAAACGCTGCCATACATTTTCCTGGTCTTCCTTAGGTACAGGGCCAACATGCTTGAACTCGTTGTGCAACTCATTCAAATCACGCACGGCATCTTTGATAAGCGCTACTTCAGCCAGACGTTCTGCCTTGGCACATATTTCAATCTTGGCTTCCAGATTTCGTTTGCGATCAAGTTCTTTTAGTTCAAAGTAAATGGAACGGTGATCATAAAAGCGATCGATTAATGCATTGTAGTTAGCCCATAATGTCTTGATGTTTGAAATTGGCACGGGGCCAACCTGCTTCCACTGCAATTGAAGATCTTTAAATACCTGAAATGAGTTAGGATTATCTTCACCGTCAATCAACACGCGAAGCTGTTCCAATATTTCGTTCTTCTTGCGAAGGTTGTCGTTCTTTCTTTCTTCCTGATTTTTATAGAACTGATTTCGCTTATCGCGTATCAGTTTTAAAGAAGCTTCAAAGGCATGATCGGATTCATCAAGGCGATATTCAAAATCATCTTCACCTCCTCCCTCATTTTTAAATTTGATTAAGGCTCCGGATCTCTCTTGTGTCCTGATTTCATCAACCAATGGCTTTATTTCCTTAAGGACAGCATCAGACTTTTTAAAGTCATCACTTCTGGCCAGTTCTTTCACTACTTCCACCAGTTCTCTTTTGGAGAGCTGTGAGTAATCGGGTAGCACATGTTCTTCAGATTCGATGGTTGTGTCCACCTCTATTGAAGCTTCTTTATCAGAAGACTTTGCCTCGGCTCCTGTAAATGCAGAACCGGAACCTTCCTCCCCTGCAACCAATTCTTTCTCTTGGTTCACCTCTTTTTCATTTTCCATTATAAAACCCTTTTTAAAGGGACGGTAAAAATAGTAAAATCCTTTAATTCATGCGTGGATCGGCCGGGTAATTCGAATAAACTGAAAAACGCCCTCCCAACTCCTGCATCGCCCTTTTCCACATCTGATCGGGTAACGTTTCAAAGATCAACTCCTGTGAAATACGGTCGCTTACAATCCACGAGTTAAGTTTTAACTCTTCCTGTAGCTGATCGGGCGACCAACCACTGTAGCCTAAAAAGAACTTGATTTCAGAAACCAAAAACTCACCTGTTTCTACCTTGGTCAACAACTGATCAAAATTACCTCCCCAGTATATTCCCTGTTCCAATTCGATGGCGTCTTCCAGATCTGGATAGCAGTGGATGAAATGCATGGTGTCTTGCTGCACCGGGCCTCCAATGAATATCGGTGCATCCAACCCTTTTAAATCTTCCATCACTTCACTCACGTGCGACTCGGAAGGTTTATTCAAGATGAAACCCACTGAACCGTCTTCATTATGTTCGGTCAGTAAAATTACTGTTCGTTCAAAGTTAGGATCGGCCAGGTAAGGTTCAGACAATAAGATCCTTCCCTTTTGCAGATCAATCTTATTTCGATATTCAAAAAACTCCATATTGTTATCGGTTTATTGAATGAATTTTGTGTAGCACCTTTTTATACGAAATTAAACTTAAGAAAGACAAGGTTTTTGTGAGAAGCAAACTTTGTATTTACTAATTTTTGACAAAATATACATAGACCATGATCTCCCTCTCTGAAATCCGAAAAGAATACGCCAAAGAAACACTCGAAGTTAGTTCGATTGGCAACGATCCCATTCTTCATTTCGAGAAATGGTTTGATGAAGCTTTACGAGCCGAAGCATTGGAACCCAACGCCATGACATTATCCACCGTAACTGAAACAGGACGACCATCAGCCAGAATTGTTTTACTAAAAGGAATTGAGCAGGGTAAGTTTTTATTTTATACCAACTATCAAAGTCAGAAAGGAAAAGAGCTGGAGAACAATCCAGCTTGCGCGCTCACGTTCTTCTGGCCGGAGTTAGAGCGGCAAGTGCGCATTGAAGGAATCAGTCAGCGTTTAGAGGCATCTACATCTGAAAAGTATTTTCAGAGCCGGCCACGTGGAAGTCAGATTGGTGCCTGGGCATCACCCCAAAGCAGTGTGATCAATGATCGTTCTTTATTGGAAGATCGTGTTAAGGAACTAGAGAAGAAATTCAAAGATCGGGAGTTAATACCAAAGCCCCACCAATGGGGAGGATACTCGGTAAAGCCTTTTGAAATTGAATTCTGGCAAGGCAGACCAAGTCGATTGCACGACCGCATTGTGTTCTATAAAGGAGAGCGCAAAGATATGTGGATGATCCGAAGATTAGCACCATAAATCAATAGCCACAGATTCACAGATTTTTAATCAGTGACGCTGTGGCTTATCCTATTTAATGGAGAACAGGTTATCCACACCAATACTTCTTCTCACGGTGAAGCCTTCGCCAAATTTAACACCAATAGCGTGTCCATATTCCTGAGCACGAGACTCCAGCATCTTCATGAAAGCGGGATTGGAAATGTAAGTCTCCGGTTCATTGCTGTTGGGATCATAGAACTGAGTTTTGAAAGCGCGGATGGATTCCATCTTCGTGTTCCAATGTTCTGAGATATCGACAACAAAATCAGGCTGAATATATTGGCTTTGTATATAGTGATATAATGCTTTCGGTCTCCACGGAAGTTGTTTCTCTCCTTCGTGAGTTGTTTCAATTTTTACCAGCCCAGCCATGAAGCATGCATCGAAAGAAAGCCCTGCTCCTTTTCCATGATCCGGATGACGATCATAAATTGCATTACCGATGATAATTTCCGGCTGATACTTTCGAATCAGTTTGGCCACTTCAAGTTGATGCTGTTCATCATTTTGAAAAAAGCCATCACGGAAATTCAAATTCTCTCGCACAGCGAGTCCAAGTATTTTTGCCGATGCGGCCGCTTCTTCATTGCGAGTTTGCACTGTTCCCCGGGTTCCTAATTCGCCCCGGGTAAAATCCACAACACCAACCTTATGACCCAGTGCCACATGTTTAGCAATCGCTCCACCACATCCCAATTCAGCATCATCGGGATGAGCCGCCAATACCAACATATCCAATCTAATACTCATCGAAATTCTTAATGAACCGTTTCCATTTCCTTAGCAGCCAAGAACTTCTCAGCATCCAAGGCACCCATGCAGCCACTACCTGCAGCCGTAATAGCCTGACGATAAATGCGATCAGCTACATCACCTACCGCAAATACGCCTTCTACGTTAGTCAATGTTGAACCGGGCTGCACTTTTAAGTATCCTGATTCATCCATATCCAATTGACCTTTGAAGATGTCGGTATTCGGTTTGTGACCGATGGCTAAGAAGAAACCCTGTACTGCGATATCCTTCTTTTCGCCTGTCTTGGTATTCGATAGACGAACACCATTCACGCCATGATCATCTCCCAATATCTCATCCGTTTCGGTATTCCAATGAATCTCAATGTTTGTTGTATTTAAGACTCTTTGCTGCATGATTTTTGATGCTCTCATTTCATCTCTGCGTACAATCAAATGAACCTTCGTGCAAAGCTTGGAAAGGTAAGTCGCTTCTTCCGCTGCGGAATCTCCGGCACCTACTACGGCTACCTCTTTGCTTCTGTAAAAATAACCATCACAAACAGCACAGGCAGACACACCGCGATTGGCATACGTCTCTTCCGAAGGTATGCCTAAGTACTTAGCGGTTGCTCCTGTAGCGATGATAATTGATTCCGCAACGATGGTATCTTTTTCATCCACCACCACTTTCAATGGATGCGAGGAAAAATCAACGGAGGTAATTAATCCATAATTTACTTTGGTTCCGAAACGCTCTGCTTGCTTCTGTAAATCCATCATCATCTGTGGTCCGTTTATTCCTTCAGGGTAACCGGGAAAATTCTCCACATCATTGGTAGTGGTGAGCTGGCCACCGGGTTGGCCACCCGTGTAGAGCATAGGTGTTAGTCCTGCGCGTGCTGCATAAATAGCCGCTGTATACCCGGCCGGGCCAGAACCGATAATCAACACTTTCACTTTATCCTCTTCCATAATCTTCCTTTATTTAAACAATTAATAAAAAGGGCCTCACTTGATGAGACCCTTTATTTTATACTAGAATAACATACTATTAACCTAAGTAAGGCTTTAGAGCTTTGCTTCTTGAGGTATGACGTAATCTTCTGATGGCTTTTTCTTTAATCTGACGCACACGCTCACGGGTTAGGTTGAATTTCTCACCAATCTCTTCCAATGTCATGGCATGCTCGCCATTAAGACCAAAGTACAAAGTGATTACATCCGACTCACGTTGGGTTAATGTAGATAACGCACGTTGAACTTCCCTTCTTAATGAATCAGTCATTAAGCCTGAGTCAGGAGTTTCTTCACTGTCGTTTTCCAACACATCCAACAAACTGTTTTCCTCTCCTTGAACAAATGGTGCATCCATGGATACATGGCGACCCGAGATCTTCATCGTATCCACCACTTCAGCAGTAGTCACTTCCAGTACTTCAGCTAATTCTTCGGGAGAAGGCTCGCGTTCATACTTCTGCTCTAACTCTGAAAAGGTTTTGGATATTTTGTTCAGTGAACCAACACGGTTTAATGGTAAGCGAACAATACGCGATTGCTCTGCCAGTGCCTGAAGGATCGACTGGCGGATCCACCATACTGCATAGGATATAAACTTGAAACCCCGGGTTTCATCAAAGCGCTGAGCGGCTTTAATTAATCCGAGGTTTCCTTCATTGATCAAGTCACCGAGGGAAAGCCCTTGGTTCTGATATTGTTTTGCTACAGAAACCACAAAGCGCAAATTGGCTTTTGTCAATTTCTCTAATGCAATTTGATCACCTTCCTTAATTCTCTTGGCGAGTTCAACTTCTTCATCGGGTGTAAGCAAATCCACCTTGCCGATCTCTTGGAGATACTTATCCAGCGATTGGCTTTCGCGGTTGGTAATCTGCTTGCTGATCTTTAATTGTCTCATTGCGCTATCTAGTGGTTAAATTCTAAACACGTAAAGTCGAAAAATTAGTTCCAAAAAGCTGTATTCGCAAGTTTAAGCTGTCGGTGTTTCCTCTTTTCTGGGAGGCTTAGTTAATAATACTTTACGTGAAAGACGATATTTACCGGTCTTCTTATCTACTTCCACCAGTTTTACTTTTACCTGCTCGCCAACTTCCATCACTCCTTCCATGGTTTCGAGGCGATCCCATTTAATTTCAGAGATATGCAACAAGCCATCTTTACCTGGCATGAATTCCACAAAAGCACCAAAAGGCATAATTGATTTCACAACACCGTCATAAACTTCTCCTACTTCCGGAATCGCCACGATTGCTTTTACGCGTCTCACTGCCGCATCCATCACTTCCTGATTAGTAGCGAAAATGTTAACGATACCCTTATTACCTACTTCTTCAATAACGATGGTAGCACCGGTTGTCTTCTGGATTTCCTGAACCACTTTTCCGCCTGGCCCGATTACCGCACCGATCATTTCTTTCTCGATCACGATAGTGACGGCACGAGGAGCATGAGGTTTTAAATCTGCCTTTGAAGCAGCGATAGTCTTCTTCATTTCTCCAAGAATATGAAGTCGGCCTTCCTTAGCCTGATCCAAGGCTTCCTTAAGAACATCGTAGGTTAGTCCATCTACCTTTAAATCCATCTGGCAAGCTGTAATACCTTTTTCAGTACCTGTAACTTTAAAGTCCATATCTCCGAGGTGATCTTCATCACCAAGAATATCAGAAAGGATGGCATATTTCTTAGTAGAACTATCGGAGATCATACCCATAGCAATACCTGAAACAGGAGATGAAATCTTAATACCCGCATCCATCAGAGCCAGTGAACCGGCACATACGGTGGCCATTGACGAGGAGCCATTGGATTCCAGAATATCGGAAACCACACGTATTGTGTAAGGGCTCTCGCTCATATTAGGGAGAACTTGTTTCAACGCTCTCATAGCAAGGTTACCATGACCAACTTCTCTTCTTCCTGGGCCACGATTTGGCTTTACTTCTCCCGTGGAAAAACCAGGGAAATTATAGTGCAGGATAAACTTGTTGGTTCCATCAAACATGGCACCGTCAATCATCTGTTCATCCAACTTGGTACCTAGTGTTACGGTAGTTAGTGATTGCGTTTCGCCACGTGTAAAAACAGAAGATCCATGAGCCGAAGGAAGGTAGTCAATCTCAGAGGTTATCTGTCTGATCTCATTAGTCTTACGGCCATCCAAGCGAACTTTTTCATTAAGAACAAGATTGCGGCATGCGGTCTTTTGAATATCCTTGTAATACTTCTTCACGAGGTCTTTGTTAACCGTTGTGCCCTCGGGTAACGAAGCCAAATAGTCTTCAACGATCTTACCAAATAGTTCTGATCTCTGATGCTTGTTGGCAAGCTGCTGACGAGCCACATCATAAACCTTGTCGTATAGAAGCTTGAAAAGTTCTGCTTTGAAAGCTTCGTCCTTCACTTCGTGATTATAAACCCTCTTCTGAGTTTTACCTGTTGCTTCAGCGAGTTCCAATTGTAATTGACATTGCACCTTGATGGCATCATGAGCCAACTTAAGGGCTTCAAGCATGTCTGTCTCATTAATTTCTTTGCACTCTCCTTCAACCATCAAAATATTATCTATAGAAGCGGCTACAATAAAATCTAAATCAGCCTTTTCTTTTTGCTCTAAAGTAGGATTGATAATATACTGATCATCAAGCCTTATAACCCTAACTTCTGAAATAGGTCCTTGAAACGGAATATCGGAAACCGCAAAGGCTGCCGATGCAGCAAAAGCAGCTAATGCATCGGGCAATGCATTAAGATCACCCGAGATAAGTTGAATAGCTACTTGTGTCTCTGCATGATAATCATCTGGAAAAAGAGGACGAATAGCACGGTCAACCAGGCGGCTGACCAACACTTCATAATCAGATAGTTTTCCTTCGCGTTTTAAAAAGCCACCAGGAATTTTACCCGTTGAGGCAAAACGTTCCTGGTAATCTACTGACATCGGTAAAAAGTCAACCCCGTCTTTAGCGGTTTGTGCTGCAACAACTGTAGCCAAAAGCATGGTATCCCCCATGCGAAGTACTACAGCGCCATCAGCCTGTCGGGCAAGTTTTCCTGTTTCAATGGTAATGTGACGTCCATCGGGGAGCGTACAAGATTTCGAAATAATAGTTGGATTCATTAGGTATGAGTTATTGTGAAAGGCCTACAATTCACAGCCTTTCGGATAGTTTATAAAAAAACAAAAAGGGAATCTGAATTGATTCCCTATCTGCTTGTTGTGAATGCTTATTTTCTTAGCTCCAGATCTGCAATAACTGATCTGTATCTTTCAATGTTAGTTCTTTGAAGATAGTTGAGCAACTTCTTACGTTGTCCTACCAATCTCAAAAGGCCTGTTTGAGTAGAATAATCCTTCTTTTGACCCTTTAAGTGACCGGTCAAGTGATTAATGCGATACGTGAATAGGGCAATTTGTGACTCTGGTGAACCAGTATCATTCTTTTTCTTAGCGAAGCCATGCTTGCTAAACAAATCCTGCTTCTTTTCTGAATTAAGGTACATCTCTCGTAAAGTTTATCTTTTTCTATTTTTAACGCGCAAAAGTATTCTTATCAGCATTAAAAAGCAAGTTATATCTGAAAGTTCGTTGTTTCAGTGTTAGCGAATTTGCGCTTTAATCTGTCCCAAACAACATTATAAAAGTCAGAATCAAAAAGTCGGGCATCTGCTCTGGCCTGTTTTAAAAAGAACAATCCAATAATAACCAATACTGAATTAGCCAGCCACATTCCTTCAACAGTGGGAAGAGTACCTTGTTTGGCCCATTTTTCGCCCATTAGAGATAGAACATAGAAAACGATAAAGAATATTATTGAAACGAGAACTGGCACACCCAACCCACCTTTCTTAATGATCGAACCAAGAGGGGCCCCTATCAGAAACATGGCAATACAGGCGATGGAATTAGCTAAAATCTTATGCCATTGCACTTCGAATTCTATAAATCTATCTCCATGTGCTTTGATTTGTTCATTGTAATTGTATATCTGGCTTTTAACAGTTCTTACCTGATTAGATGCAACTCCAATTTCACTTCGGGTGAAAGGTATTTTAAAAAGGCTATCGGAAACAGATCTTTCTTTTTCTGAAATTGAAATCTTCTTATCCAGTGTTTTACGAACAACGTGTATCACTTGGTTCCTGCTGATACTTTCTCCTTTTGAGTCTTTATTAAGCGCTAAAGAATCTCTTTTTCGTTTCAGTTCTTTAATATCCACAGGCCACTCTACAGTATCTTTTTTAAGGTGATAATTAAATACCTGACTACTGCTGGTGTAAATACCAAGTTGCTGTGTTTTGATCTCTGAGTTCACAGAGTCCATATCAGACACGAGTTCACTCATGTTACGCATAATCCGGTTGCTCTGAAACCATTTTTTGTCTGTTCGATTTAAGCCAAAAGAAGACAGATCAAAGACAATCTGGGTTTTAGTGAACTTAGTCTTTCGATAATTTTCCTGATTCACGGGCCCAGATGAAATATCTGCCCCAGAACCAGCGCCTTCGATATAATTGTAACCATTAAATAACTCCAACTTCAGATATTGATCGTTTAGGAACGTATACATTCTTCCGGAATCGGCCACAGTCACCTCCTTATTACCAGTTCTATTCCGATGATCATAAATGATGATGCCCTTTAAGATACCTTCATCAGCTAATTTTTCATTGACTTTTATACTAATGTCTGGTATCGCATTATAGAACGCTCCCTGACGCAAGTCCAATGCTGGTTTTTTTTGTTTGATATCATATAGAAGACTATAGGCTTCCAGCGCTGCTTTAGGCACCATATAATTACCTACAATAAAAGCGCCTACAGTGACCAATAAAACAAAAGCAAAAATGGGAAGGAGACTTCGAACCAACGAGATCCCTAAACTCTTGATAGCCGTCAATTCAAAGTGTTCGCCAAGATTACCAAAAGTGATTAAGGAAGAAAGTAATACGGCTAAAGGAAGCGCTACGGGTGTATTGAATATCGCGAAGTAGAATAGCAACTGGCCAATTACGTCCCAGCCAAGGTCTTTACCTATAATATCATCAAAATATTTGAGCATATGGATATTCAATAGGATAAATACCACGACCAAAAAGGTCAGAATAAAGGGTCCCAGAAAAGAAGTAAGAATGAGCTTATCGATCTTTTTCATAAATGCGAGGCAAAGATAATGTCAAAAACAAGGCCATTTATTTTTTTAAGAAAATATCACACCACCCTGATTCATGTATTTTGATAACGAGAAAAGTTTGTATGTTTGCGCCTCAAAATCAGGATTTGAGGCTTTAATCGCTCGGAATAGTGCTTCGATCATTCCAATTGATTCTTGTATTTGATAAAAGATGGCGCGGTAGCTCAGGTGGTTAGAGCGTTGGATTCATAACCCAAAGGTCGGGGGTTCAACTCCCCCCCGCGCTACTACCAAGACTATTGCTAAACTAGATACACGTCTCATTGCAAACTGTTGATCCTAACTTTGATCGTTAGGATTCCTACTCTTTTCAAATGTCACTTGTTGCGGATCATAACAGATCAGGTAACCTGTCATTTTAATGACTATTATTTCGTCATCAAGTTCATATCCCATTTTATATCGGCAGGAATTTATCTTATAATTTGTCGTTCAACAAAAAATCATCTAACTTAAAACCTAAACGAAGCCCATATGGTTACTGGAAGTAAAAAACTATTTAATGCCGATTTTGAGATTCACGCTTCGATTAAAATGCTTTATCCGTACATCCAGACTGCCAGTGGATTGTCCGAATGGTTCGCTGACGATGTCAATATAAGTCCTGAAAAAGTGTTCACTTTTGTTTGGGATAACGAAGAGCATAAGGCAATTATGACTTCACATCGCACCAATCACTTTGCACGTTTCGAATACCTTCCCGAAACTAAAGAAGACGAAAAAGATCCATCCTATTTCGAATTGCGATTGGAAATAAATGAACTCACGCAAACCACCTTTCTTAGGGTGATCGACTATTCTGAAATCGATGATGTTGAAGAATTACAAGAACTGTGGGAAGGACTTATGGAAAACCTTAAAAAGGTAGTAGGCGGATAAACTCTATTCTTTATTGGCGAAGTCCTCTTCTAAAGTTAACCGCAATTTCTAATTTTGTGTCCATCACTTCTTTAGTGTTGTTTAACTTAGTCAATATTAAATTAACCTATTCTATGCTCCCCTCTATTAACCCTGCAGAGACAACTTCCTGGCAACTCCTAACCGGACATCTTTTAACCATGCAGGCTACGCCCATGCGTGAACTATTTGAGGAAGATCCCAAGCGATTTGAAAAGTTTCAATTGAAACTCAGCGATATTCTCATTGACTATTCCAAAAACATAGTCACTGAAGAAACCATGAATCTACTTTTCAACCTCGCTCATGAAGTTCAACTGAAGGATTCCATTGATGCTATGTTTAATGGCGATAAAATCAATCTGACAGAACATCGCTCTGTGTTGCACATCGCATTAAGAAATACATCTAAAACTCCTGTCTATGTTGATGGAGAAAATGTAATGCCTCAGGTTAACATTGTACTTGATCAGATGGAAAAATTCTCTAGCCGATTGTTAAACGGACAATGGAAAGGTTACACAGACAAAGCCATTACCGATATTGTTAACATTGGTATTGGTGGATCAGATCTTGGACCTCTCATGGTTACGGAAGCACTTAAACCATATCACAAAAACATCACACCACATTTTGTTTCCAATGTGGATGGAACTCACATCGTTGAGACAACAAAAAAATTAAATCCTGAAACAACCCTCTTCATCATAGCCTCCAAAACATTCACTACACAGGAGACCATGACCAATGCGGAATCTGCAAAAGCTTGGTTTTTGGAAAAAACTTCTGGCAAGGGTGATGTGGCAAAGCATTTCGTTGCTGTTTCTACCAATACTAAAGCCGTTACAGCTTTTGGCATTGCCCCCGAAAATATGTTTGTGTTTTGGGATTGGGTAGGTGGTCGTTATTCATTGTGGTCTTCAATCGGGTTATCTATTGCTTGTACCATAGGCTTTGATCATTTCAAGCAGTTACTCGAAGGAGCTCATGCAGCTGACAACCATTTTAAAAATGAACCTTTCGAAAAAAACATACCTGTTATCCTTGCCCTATTAGGAATTTGGTATTCCAATTTCTTTGAAGCGCACTCAGAAGCAATCCTTCCCTATGATCAATATCTTCATCGCTTTGCTGCTTATTTTCAGCAGGGAAACATGGAAAGTAATGGCAAATCTGTTGACCGCAAAGGACAGCCTGTATTGTATCAAACCGGCCCGATCATTTGGGGCGAGCCTGGTACTAACGGACAACACGCTTTCTATCAGCTAATACACCAGGGTACCAAGCTTATACCTTGTGATTTTATTGCTCCTGCGATAAGTTATAATAAGATTGGTGATCATCACGACAAGCTGATGTCAAATTACTTTGCACAGACGGAAGCGTTGATGCTTGGCAAAACGAAAGAGCAAGTGGAGAAAGAACTTCTTGATTCAGGAATGAGTAAAGAAGATATTAAGTTTCATCTTCCATACCGGGTGTTTAGCGGCAACCGACCTACTAATTCCATTATGTTCAAGAGTCTTACGCCCCGTACCCTTGGAACACTCATCGCACTTTATGAACATAAGATATTTGTTCAGGGCGCGATCTGGAATATTTTTAGCTTCGATCAATGGGGTGTGGAATTAGGTAAGGTTCTGGCAAAGAAAATCCTCCCTGAACTTACTTCACCCGACTTGATTTCTTCACATGACACTTCGACCAACGGACTGATCAACTATTTCAAACGTTTGAAATCTGAATAACTTTTAATCTTCTTGTAAAACATTCTTTTAACTGTACTTTTGAACCTTCGACTAAACGAATGGACTCAAAAATTTCGAAGATTGGGGTGTTTACATCTGGTGGAGATGCTCCTGGAATGAATGCAGCTTTGCGAGCAGTAGTAAGAGCTTCTATATATTATCAAAAAGAAGTCTACGGAATCATGCAAGGTTACGAAGGCATGATCAGTGGTGAGATTGTAAAACTGGGTGCACGCTCTGTTGGTAATATTATTCAACGCGGAGGCACGATTCTAAAATCAGCAAGAAGTGCTGAGTTCCGAACAAAAGAAGGCCGTGAAAAAGCTTATGCCAATTTAAAGAAGCACGGCATTGATTCGTTAGTTGCCATTGGAGGTGACGGAACATTCACAGGACTTCATAAATTTTATGAAGAGTATTCGGTTCCATCCATCTGTATTCCGGGCACTATTGATAACGATTTAGCAGGTACAGATTATACCATTGGTTATGATACGGCTACGAATACCGCAGTAGAAGCCATTGATAAAATACGCGATACGGCAATCTCTCATAATCGTCTTTTCTTCATTGAGGTGATGGGGCGCAACTCTGGTTATATTGCATTGAATTGCGGCATTGCCGGAGGTGCCGTGGCTACGATTATCCCCGAAGAATCAATTACGTTGGAAGAGCTTTTCAACAAACTGGATGAAGGCGGAAAGACAAATAAAAAATCTAGTCTTATCGTAGTGGCTGAAGGAAGTAAGTTAGGAGGTGCGATGGAACTGGCCAGTAAATTCTCAGCGAGAAACAACTATTTTGATATCAAGGTTACCATACTAGGTCATCTTCAACGCGGAGGCACTCCTACTTATTTCGATCGCGTATTAGCGAGTAAAATGGGTATTGCGGCCGTTGAAGGTCTAATCAAAGGTGAGAAGGATGTTATGGTCGGTATCCGCAATAACGTAATCGTTTATAATAGTTTTGACACCATCATCAATCACATTCATGAGATTGATAGTGAGTCATTACGAATAGCTAAAATTCTTTCTATTTAATCATTGCTCATGAAAGATCTCACCATCGGAATAGACATCGGAGGTACTAACACGAAATACGGCATTGTAGATCGTGAAGGTAATGTATTGCATCAGGGTAATATCCCGACTACACGATACGAGCAGTTTCAAGAATATTTTGATGCGATGGCTGATGGCCTTCGTAAGGGTATTTCTGAAATTCCATCCACATCACGCATTGTCGGCATTGGTGTTGGTGCTGCAAACGGAAATTACTATACTGGAAATATTGAGCGTGCCACCAACTTAAAGTGGAAAGGTGTTCTGCCATTGGCGCGCATGTTTAAAGATGAATTTAGGGTTCCCAGCATACTAACCAATGACGCCAATGCTGCGGCCGTTGGTGAGATGATTTATGGTAATGCCAAAAATATGAAGGACTTCGTTGTGATTACTCTGGGTACTGGGCTTGGAAGTGGTTTTGTTTGTGGTGGAGTTCTTTTGAATGGTCATCATGGAATTGCTGGAGAAGTGGGACATACTTCCGTTAACCCCAATGGAAGATATTGCAATTGCGGTAAGCGCGGATGCCTTGAAACTTATGTGTCTGCAACAGGCATAAAAAGAACGGTCTATAAATTATTGGCGGATCACCTCGAGCCAAGTGAATTGAGAGGAATAAGTTTCGAAGATCTGAATACTAAAATGATCACTGAAGCTGCGAATCGTGGAGATGTAGTTGCCAATGAAGCATACGAATACACCGGCAGAATATTAGGTATGAAACTGGCCGAAACGGTTGTTCATACTGATCCGGAAGCGATCTTCTTATTTGGAGGTTTATCAATGGCTGGTGATTTGATCTTCCGTCCTACGATCAAACACATGGAGGCTAATCTGATGCCACTCTTCAGAGGAAAAATAAAAGTACTTCCTTCAGCGATGCAAAATCAGGCTGCTCCAATTTTAGGAGCGAGTAGTTTAGTTTGGGATTACCTCGATAAGATGCAAGTAAAAGCAGAGCTGGCGTAATACAACTACTCTACTTTTACTCCTAAGTTATCACCAAGAAGATTGAAATCGTTCATCCATTCACTTTCTTTTTCTTCGGCAACCTTCTTCTTGTTCTCCATCGATATTTCAAAATACAGATTCTGACTTTTATGAAGGTTTGGTTCAAGATTAAATTTATCTAAGATCGGGAACATTCTATTTAGCCGTTGAATCCTTCTCACATTCTCACGTTCGCTGCTGATTCGCTTAAGCTCTTTATAGATGCTCTCTCCTGCCATGCGCGATAATTTATCCCGGTCTTCAATTTTAAGGTTCCATCGATCTAACTCCGCAGCGATACGTTCCATCTCCTTAATATTGATTTTGTCTGACTGCAACAGTCTGATCAAATCAGCATTTAAAATATACTCAAAAGTAGTTTTGTAGGCCGGTGGAATAGGAATATTGTTTGTAGACAACGCATTGATTAATGGGTAATCGCGATTATAACTCCTGCGCAATGAACTCTCCAACTCGGCCATACTTTCTTGCGATATCTGATCCAGAATTTTTCTTTTCTCATCCTGAAAAAGATGCCAAAGTGTATATTTATCAGGGCCAAAGTACATCTGTATCAATCCTATCATTTCGCCTAACCTACCTTCTTCAAAAGCCTTAACCATTCTGAATTGCATGCTGACAAATTCATCAGGTTCCATATTGAGTGAAATGTTGCCAATGATATTATGCTTGCCCAGATAGATAACCGCGAAGGTGAATTTCTTTTCTGATCGGGTAACTAATGATTTTACTTTGGTGATGCCCAACACCAGCTTTTGCTCTCCTGCTTCTTTTTTTACAAAAGCTTCGTTGGAGGTGCTGTAATTAAAAATAGTAAGTGCCTCTGGTTCATCTTCAAAAATTGACGAAACGGCATAATGCATACCGACACGCTGTAAGTTGGTGCGTGATGGAAGTACCAGTTTTTTATACACCTCGTCACCTGTTTGATAGGCAGTGGCATTACTAGGAGCTTCTGCTAATCGTTTGATAAATTCTAATTCGAGATCTTCATTACAAATCTGATTGGCCAATTGAATAACCCGACATGCATATTGCATCACCTGGATGGTTTCAATACCCGATATTTCATCAAAGAACCAACCACAACTGGTATACATCAGCATCGCATGCCGCTGCATTTCCATGATTCTTAAAATCTGATTGGGATGTGCATCACTTAAGGCATGATCTTTTAAGAAACGATTGACGCTATCATCATTTCGTTTTAAAACAACATGGATATATTCATTACGTGCTTTCCATGGGTAATTTACCACTTTCGATGCTTCGCGCTCGAAAATAACCGAAACACTTTGGCGCAACCAATCTAATGACTCGCGTAGCGGTTGACGCCAAAGCTGATGCCATTCTGGCTTACCACCATTGCAACCACAATTGGCTCTCCAACGTTCCACACCATGTACGCAACTCCACGAACTGTTCTCAATAATTTGCGCCTCATCAACAACGGCTGGATTCAAACTAAGAAACTGGGCGTAATTGGTAAGATTTACCCGATCATCCTTATCAATAAAATCGAGACAAAAAGCTAACGCCATTTCCCCATGCTTATGATGGTGCCCGTATGTTTCACCATCGGTTGCAACATGTACCAGCTGTGAGGATTGATCCTGAAAATCCAGTGCATTGATTAATCGATCTGCAAAGACTTTCCCATCGTTTAGTAATCCATTAAACGCTATCCCTTGCGATATATCCCCATCATAAAAAAACAATGCCATTGATTTTCCGCTGGGGAGATTGCATTGATACACTTTCTTGGTGTTGACTGAACGATCATTTACTTCGGTCCACTGCGGTGATCCAATCTTTCTTACCGCCTTTGCCTGACGCGGTGCGAGAATGGTAAATTTTATCTTGTTTTCGGCCAGCAACTCAAGTGTTTCTGTATCCACTGCCGTTTCCGCTAACCACATTCCTTCAGGCTTGCGCTTGAAGCGAGATTCGAAATCACGGATACCCCAAAGTATCTGAGTTTCCTTATCCTGCTTATTGGCAAGGGGCATGATGATATGATTATAAACCTGAGCAACGGCAGAACCATGCCCCCCAAAGTTCACTATACTTTGCCTATCCGCTTCTAAAATGGCTTCATAAGTTTCCGTGGCATAGGACTCCATCCATGAAAGTAACGTAGGACCAAAATTGAAACTGATGCGGGAGTAATTGTTAATAATATTTTTAATAACACTATGCTCATCTAAGATTCGCGATGTAGCGTTAGGCTCATAGCATTCCGCTGTAATCCGTTCATTCCAATCATGATAAGGATGTGCCGAATCCTGAAGTTCAATCACTTCAAGCCAGGCATTTTCCCTTGGTGGCTGATAAAAGTGTCCGTGAATACAAATGTATTTTTTTTCTGGATCTGCCATTTAAATAGAAATCAGATGTGTTTAAAAAATATAAACTTATTCGATATCAAACTCAGCAAGTTCATCTTTCAGCTTCAACACTGAAATGCCAAGGGGCGGCAAGGTAATTGACACCGAATAATCTTTATTATGATATTTAACTGGCGCAGTATACTGGAGTCCATGATTAAGAACCCCACTTCCACCATACTTCATATCATCCGAATTAAAAATTTCTGTCCATGTGCCCCGAAAAGGAACGCCCACTCTATAAAACTGACGAGCTTCCGGAGTAAAGTTGCAAATGACAATCAACGTATCTTCACGCTTTTGGCCTTTGCGCATAAAAATCATGACGCTATTTTCACGGTCAGAGTAATCTAGCCATTCAAACCCCTTTTCTTCAAATGGTATTTCATAAAGTGCATGCTCTGATTTATACAGATGATTTAAGTCTTTGATGATGGTGAGCACTCCCTGATGTGGTGCATGATCCAGTAAGTGCCAATCCAGACTGCGATCATGATTCCATTCTCCTGACTGACCAAATTCACCACCCATAAACAAAAGCTTTGTTCCGGGATGAGTGAACATGTACGAGAACATCAGACGAAGGTTTGCAAACTTTTTCCATTCATCACCAGGCATGCGGCCCAGCAAAGATCCTTTACCATGCACTACTTCGTCATGCGATAGAGGCAACATGAAGTTTTCTGTAAAGGCATACATGATGCTAAATGTAATATCGTTTTGATGATACTTCCGGTGAATTGGATCTTGCTTAAAATAGTTTAGTGTATCATGCATCCATCCCATCATCCACTTTTGTCCGAACCCTAAACCACCCAGGTAGGTTGGCTTTGAAACACCTGACCATGCCGTGGATTCTTCTGCAATTGTAATTACATCCGGATAATTCCCGTACACAACTTCGTTGAATTCCTTAAGAAAACTAATGGCTTCCAAATTTTCATTTCCACCATAGTCATTCGGTATCCACTCCCCTTCCTTTCTTGAATAGTCGAGATAGAGCATGGAAGCAACCGCATCGACACGAAGCCCATCGGCATGATAAACATCCAACCAGAACAAGGCATTGCTGATCAGGAAAGATTTTACTTCATTCCTTCCATAGTTATAGATGTAGCTACTCCAATCAGGATGAAATCCCTTTCGGGGATCGGCATGTTCATACAAATTAGTTCCGTCAAACTTATACAGTCCGTGCGCATCTCCAGGAAAATGTGAAGGAACCCAATCGAGGATCACGCCAATCTCTGCATGGTGAAATGCATCCACCAATTCCATAAACTCCTGAGGTGGACCAAACCTACTTGTTGGCGCAAAGTATCCTGTTAGCTGGTATCCCCATGAACCAAAGAATGGGTGCTCCATGATGGGAAGAAATTCCACGTGAGTGAATCCATTTTCCTGTACATAGTTTACGAGTTCTTTAGCTAACTCACGATAACTTAAAGAGCGATTTCCATCTTCGAAGTTTCTTTTCCAACTTCCGATGTGTACTTCATAAACGGAATAAGGCTTTGGTTTTGCAGCTTGTTTTTTTCGGTTGGCAAGCCAGTTCTTATCATTCCATTTATAATGATGATCCCATATAATAGAAGCTGTGTTTGGGGCCACTTCGGCAAAAAAGGCAAAGGGATCCGCTTTTTCTAAATATTCTCCGGTGTTTGAATGTATGGCATACTTATAAACTTCTCCTATGCCAATTCCGGGAAAGAAGCCTTCCCATATTCCCGATTCATCCCAGCGAGGTGAGAGCTTATGATCATTACTATTCCAGTAGTTGAAGTTGCCTATAACGGAAACTGCCTGGGCGTTTGGTGCCCACACTGCAAAGTATGTACCCTCCTGCTTTTTGAATATGGCTAGGTGAGCACCTAACTTTTCATAAAGTTTAAAATGCTTTCCTGATCGGAATAGATGAACATCAAAATCGGAAAACAGGCTAAAGCTATCCGATTCTTCTGAATTAATTTTTGAGATCGCTTTTTTGCCCATAATGTTTAGTTTTTCTTTTTACTTTCTTCTTTTGCCAGAGAATACCGATTCATATGATAGTAAATTCCTCGCAAAGGAATGTTCACCCAATCGGGTCTTCCATTCAACTCGTATCCTAATTCATAAATGGCTTTCTCTAATAAGTAAGTTCTTAGCAAGACTTCATCCTGATCAGGCAAGGAACTATTCAAACCCATCTTTTCAAGGTAAGCACCCAGATAAAACCGGCTTACATAATGTTGCCATTGCTCGGCCCATTGAACAAGAAATTCGATGTCTTTCTGCCGGTAATTTTCATTCAGCATTATTTTACCAAAGGCTGCATAATGAAATGAACGCATCATGCCGGCCACATCCTTCAATGGATTCTTCTTTAGTCTGCGTTCACTAAAACTAAATCCTGGTTCGCCTTCAAAGTCAATAATGATGAAGTCTTTGCCTGTAAATAATACTTGCCCCAGGTGATAATCTCCGTGAATCCTGGTTTTGATTGCATTGATTCGTGTCTTATATACCTCACTGAAACATTCGAGTACATCATCTTCCATCGCCAGCACCTTCTTTGCAAGCTCTTGTGTTTCGGCATTCAACTTATCGATCGATTGCTCCAAAAGTTTAAATCGGTCACGCGTCAATTTACGCAAGGTAGAGTATAACGACCGTTGATAATTGGAAGTAAAATACTCGGGCGCAAAGGCAAGTGAGGTTTGGTCTGATGCAAGAGCTAAATGCATTTCAGCGGTACGCTGACCTAATCGCACTACCCGTTCATAAAATCCGCGGCCTATAAATTCCTGAATAAGTTCTGGAGCCTCTTCAAATTTAATTGCATCCTTATTGATCAGTTTAGGAATTTTTTCTTTTTTGGCTTTCGCCATTACGCGTTCATAAAATCGACCAACCGAATCGATGGTCATTACCCACGAGTCTCCCTGATTTTCAACTTTTTCCTGAAGTAATCCAAGCACAGTAGTATTTCCATCGTTATCACGATATTCTACACTACCCGCATACTTGGGTGCGTTGCGGAAGTTGGTGTTCTCGGAAAGGAATCTAACAATCTCAAGATCCGGATTTATCTCTTGCTCTATTTTTCGATAGAACTTAAAGAAATACTGATCATTATAAATGATTGCCGTGTTGCTTTGATCTGCTTTTAAGATTTTTGATTCCACCTTATCAGCATTCAGTTTTGCAAATACACTCGAATTAAATTCCAAAGTTCCATCGTCATCCTTAACCCTAACCTTTCGATCCATACTGGTGAACAGGAAGTCGCGGAAAGTGCGGTCATAACTACTATCTAAAATGAAGCCTGCCTTGCCCTGAATCTCTGCTTTGCTGATCACACTCATGGTCGTATACTCTACTCGTTCGAACAAGGTATCTGATGGAGCAAAGGACATCGGCAGGAAATATAATTCGGGAAGCCGCTGCACATAGTGCACTTCAATGATGCACAAAAAATGAATATCTTTCTCCACTTTCAGTGGAATCACCTTATGAATATTCATTTTGCTCACAGCACGCGCCTTACCACCAAACCACCGGCACTTCTTCATGAAGGGCTGAAGAATTTTTCGTTCTAAAATTCTCACTTCGTTGTAGTTGGCGAATAGCCGCTCCCACGAAAGATCTGATTTGTATAAAAACAATTCGTTAGGAGTACCTGAAGCATCTTTTTTCTCGGTGGCATCCGCCTGAAACCAGAAGTATCCGTAAGGGCCGATGGTGATCGGATAATCGCCATCAGTAACACTCATAAATCTATTCTGACTAAACACCTCAGTGATATCACAATCTTTGAAAGACTTTAGATCCAGCGTAGTTGCTTGTGAGAATTGAGAAAGGTTAGCCACCACGATGATACTTTGATTTTCATACCTGCGCACAAAGCAAAGTACCTTTGAATTTGAGCTGTCGATAAACTTAAGTTCACCCCGACCGAAAACATTTAATCGTTTCCGCATCGCCAACACGTTCTTTATCCACCACATTAACGAGGATGGATTTTCTTCTTGTGTAGCTACGTTTACCGATTCGTAACGATATACAGGATCTGTAATTACTGGTAAGTATAATTTTTGTGGATTGGCTTCTGAAAATCCTGCATTGATATTCATGTTCCATTGCATGGGAGTGCGCACTCCAAAGCGATCACCTAAGTAGATGTTATCGCCCATTCCAATTTCATCGCCATAGTACAAAACGGGAGTTCCTGGCAACGAAAAAAGTATAGTGTAAAGTAATTCAATTTTTCTACGGTCATTATTCAGCAGTGGCGCCAATCTTCTTCTGATACCAAGATTGTGCTTGGTGTGAGGATCATTGGCGTATGCTTTGAACAAATAGTCCTTCTCTTCCTCGGTAACCATATCCAATCCGATTTCGTCATGGTTACGAAGAAATAAAGCCCACTGGCTATTGGGAGGGGTGGTGGGTGTTTGTTCAATAATATCAATGATCGGATAGGTATCTTCCGTGCGTAAGCCAAGAAATAATCGAGGCATGAGCGGATAATGAAAATTCATGTGACACTCCAGTCCTTCGCCAAAGTATTCCGCTGAATCTTCTGGCCATAGGTTTGCTTCCGCAATTAAAATCCGACCATCATAGTGTTTATCAATATGACTTCGAAGTCGTTTTAAAAAGATATGGGTCTGCGGTAAGTTTTCGCAATTGGTTCCCTCCTCTTCAAATAAAAACGGAACTGATGGAAGTCGGAATCCATCCACACCCATTTTCATCCAGAAGTCCACGACTTTAATCATCTCCAGTTGAACCTCTGGATTATCAAAATTCAGTTCGGGTTGATGGCGATAAAACCGATGCCAGAAATAAGCTTTTGCTTCGTTGTCCCACGTCCAGTTGGATGACTCATCATCAGAAAACATGATGCGTGCTTCCTTGTATTTGTCTGGCTTGTCGTTCCATACATAATACTCTTTGTAACGCGAACCGGCACGGGCTTTGCGTGATTTTTGAAACCATGCATGCTGATCAGAGGTGTGATTAAGAATTAATTCCGTGATCACACGAATGCCTCTTCGGTGAGCTTCTTTAAGGAAGAGGCGGAAGTCAGCCAGCGTTCCATAATCCGGATGGATGTCGCAATGTTCGGTCACGTCAAATCCATCGTCTTTTAAAGGCGATGGATAAAATGGCAGCAGCCAGATGGTATTGATACCAAGATCTTCCAGGTAATCCAGTTTATGAATGAGTCCCGGAAAATCTCCAATCCCATCGCCATTGCTATCATAAAAACCACGAACACTTACTTCGTAGATGATGGCGTCTTTAAACCAAAGCGGATCTGTATTTTTTGCGGGTGCAGCCATAGTTACATGTTGGACTCGTGAATCTCTAACTTAAATAAATGAAAGGGCATTTTGTGGGGATTGAGATCAACGAAATTCCATTCCTGTGTCCATGTGTAGCTTTCATTGGTGATCAGGTCATGTAGCTTCACGTTGATTTTATCTCCGATCTTTAATGTTGATTTGGGTAATTGCACAAATCCGCTTTGCGAACCATTAGGATCTAGATTAACTACTACCAGGATGATGTTTGAAAGATCTTCCGTGGCTTTCAGATAGGCGATGATCTGATTATTCTCAATGGCACAGAACTGTGTGTTCCAGGTGGAATGAAGAGCTTCGTTTTCCTTACGAATCTTATTAAGAAGACTCATAATATCGATCATGCGGTTCGTTCGCTTCCAATCATAATGTCTCACTTCATACTTCTCAGAATCATAATATTCTTCTTTCCCTGCAATAGGAGTATTCTCATTGAACTCATAGGAAGGTCCATACACTCCATAGTTGGAAGAAAGGGTTGCCGCCAGAACATAACGCAAAATGAAACTGTTCTCTCCCTGATGTTGCAAATGATATGGAAGAATGTCGGGGGTATTAGGCCAGAAGTTAGGTCTGAAATAGTTGCGTGATGGTCCGTAAACTAGATCATTCACATAATCGGTTAGTTCCTGTTTCGAAACCCGCCAGGTGAAATAGGTATACCCTTGCGTGAAGCCTACTTTAGCCAACGAAGCCATAATTTTTGGTCGTGTAAAAGCTTCAGACAAAAATATCACTTCAGGATTAACTTGTTGTACCTCTTCAATTACCCATTTCCAAAAAGGAATTGGTTTCGTGTGTGGATTATCTATTCTGAAAATAGTAACACCTTGCTCCATCCAATAAATAAAAACCGATTTGAGTTCTTCCCATAGGGCTTTCCAATTATCATTTTCAAAATTGAATGGATAAATGTCCTGATACTTTTTAGGGGGATTCTCCGCATACTGAATTGATCCATCAGGACGCTGCTTAAACCATTCGGGATGTTCCTTCACGTAGGGATGATCGGGTGAACACTGAAAGGCGATATCCATAGCCACATCGATGTTCAATTTCTTGGCTTCTTGCACCAGTTTTTTAAAATCATCTAATGTGCCGAGTGCTGGTAGAATGGCCTTGTGGCCACCCTCATCACTTCCTATTGCCCAAGGCGATCCATGTTCACCTTTCTGAGCACGCACGTTATTATTCTTTCCTTTACGATTGATTTTGCCAATAGGATGTATGGGTGGAAAGTAAAGTACATCAAAACCCATAGCAGAAACGCGAGGCAAGAGTTTGATGCAATCCTGAAACGTTCCATGCTTGCCAGCCTCCCGTGAAGAAGAACGTGGAAAGAATTCATACCAGGCGCTGAAGTTAGCCTTCTTATGCTCTACGATAATCTCAACTTCTTTTTCGAGTAATGTTTCATTTTCTCTTAAAGGATATTGATGAACAATTTTAGCAAACGCTTCACTGAGAACAATGTCAATTGCTTCCGCATAATGCTTCCCATCTAGCCTTTTGGCAAGATTTATCAACTCTTTATTGCTTTTACTTGCTAGCCGATTTAAGAAGATGGCACCTTCCTGCAATTCTACTGTAACATCCACCTTGGCTTCGGCTTTCTTCTTAAATCCATCATACCAGGTATCAAAATGATCAATCCATGCCTTGATCGTGAATTGATGAATCCCCGTTTCTTCTACTTTGAAAGAGCCGGCCCACTCATCATTAAATGTGGGTGTTAGTTCAACCACATTCCAGTTTGTTGCACTTTTTTTCTTGTAAAGAATCTCAGCCCTGATGTGATCATGACCATCACCAAAAATAGTGACACTTACATTTACCCGTTCACCAACGGTACGCTTGGCAGGGTACAAACCGCCATCAACCGAGGGCTGAACATTTTCAATAATTACTCGTCTTTTTCCGTTACTCATCTATTTATCATTACAAATGACAACTATTTTAAAACTACTGAAGCATAGGCTGGTAACCTAACTTCCCCATTGCTAAGGGATGCTGAATTAAATGAGTCAAACTCGATGATCGAGTAATCAACCAATGCATCACTAAGTTTAATCGTAACTTCTACATCAGAAACATTATGTAACACTAAACGCTGGTCTTCATCCTTCACACGGATAAAACTTACCACCTCACCAATATTAATTGGTGCCATCTCTATGCTTCCGTAGGTAAGTGCTTTACTGGAATTTCTATACTGAATAAATTTCATGTAAAAATTATAAAGCGAAGCCGGATCTTGTTTCTGTTTCAATAGCGGAACCACTGTTTCGTCATTGCTATACCTGGGAGTCTCCCAGGAAGTCTGTGATTTATCATTGGCATCATAGTCCCATAGGAAAGGCTCGCGAATATATTCATCAGGCTTCGCTCCCAACATTCCGATTTCTTCACCATAATAAACATACGGTGTTCCCGGTAATGTGAATAAAATTCCGGCTGCAAGCCGCGCGCGATTTTTATCATCACTCAACTCACTAAGAATTCGGTTTTGGTCGTGATTCTTAAGAAACGTAGCATCAATAAATTCAGTAGTGCTTTTGTTATAGTAATCGTTAATCTGTTTGTATTTCCTAATCAAATCAATGGTGTCTTTTCCTGCTCTCACAACACTGGTAATTGCATAGCCCATGTCGAAATTAAAAAGTGCAGGCAGGCCTCTTAAATAAGGCGCCACATCTTCAGATTTGGACCACACCTCTCCCACCAGGTAAACATCAGTTTTAATCTTTTGCATCTCTTTTCTGAACCAAATCCAGAATTCATGATTGTCAGTAGCTCTTTCGGTTGGAAAAATATGTTTTGCCGCATCGAGGCGAAAACCGTCAACCTTCATTTCACCTAGCCAGTATTTTCCAATCTCCACAAACTCATTCCTAACTTTCGTATTGTCCAGATTCAAATCAGGCATGCCTCCCCAAAAGAATCCGTAATAATGTTCTGATAAAGTATCACCATTTACCGGATGCCATTGAGTTATGTTATCCGAATCCAATGAAGCTGATTTTTTAGAGATCTGCTCGCGGACGGAATCCTTGTTTGCCCAAACATAATAATCTCTATAGGGATTACTTTTTCCTTTTATCGCATTTTTAAACCAAGAATGATCTGATCCAGTATGATTCACAATCAAGTCGACTAAAATCCGAATACCTCTTTTATGTGCTTCTGCAACCAGATTTTGAAAGTCTTCCTGTGTACCGTATTCAGGATCAACGGCTTTATAATCCACCACATCGTATTTGTGATAGGTGGGCGATGGCATAATAGGCATCAGCCAGATACCACCTACTCCTAACTCCTTAAGATAATCCAACTTAGCGGTAAGCCCATTAAAATCACCAATGCCATCACCATTGCTATCCGCATAGGAACGAACGAATACTTCGTAGTTAACTCCATAGGGCCAATTCGATACCTGTTTTGACTCGTTGCTGCACGATGATGCGAATGCAAAAACAATCAAAAGGAACCACTTGCTAACATTATACATACCTGATTATTTGATTTTAAAAATGAATGAAGAATAAGGAAGAATATCTACCTCAAAAGTTCTCGACTTGTCCAGACCTACATCGGCACTACTGCGTAGCATATCGTGGCCAATGTAATCCTCATCCGCTTTGAGTTGAAATGCCTGAACAACTTGATCGGATAACTTGATTCTTACGCGTTTGGCCTTATCTCCAAAGCTGGATAAAATAACAAGGCGTTCCTCATTATGCACACGTGCAAAAACATGTACATCATCCACAATGTTACCTTGGGAAAGGTTAAAGTTGGTGAGATCAAAGTAATCGCCCTGAGTTATGGCTTTGCTTTGTGTGGCGAAGGTTAGTATGTCGCCATAAAACTGGCGCAATGCTTTTTGTTCGACATTTAATAATCCGCCATCATACTTTCCACTATTCACCCATTTTTGATATTCCTGAACTCCCCAATAATCAAAGATTGTAGTGCGGCCATCGTCACCGGAAAAGCCTTCACTTCCGGTAGCCGGTTCACCTACCTCCTGACCAAAATAAATCATCACCGGGCCTTGATCAATAGTAGCACTAATGACCATGGCAGGAACAGCTTTCCATGCATCTCCTGCAAAAAATGGTGATGCTATTCGTTGTTCATCATGATTCTCCAGGAAGTGCAGCATGTTCTTATTGATCCCTTTCAGACTTTCCTGAATTCCATGAATGTGCGAAGTGCTTGATTTCTTATTGATCAGTAATCGTAACGTATCATAGAGCTGAACCTTGTCATACAAGAAATCGAATTTACCCTGAGTGATATAGTTTCTGTACTGAGATGGATTATAAATTTCAGCGATAAAAATGATTTCGGGATTAACCGCTTTAACCTGGGGGATTGCCCAGTTCCAAAATTCCGCAGGCACCATTTCTGCCATATCGCAACGGAAGCCGTCTACTTTTTTATTTGCCCAAAATACCAGAATATCCTTCATCTTCACCCATGTGTTGGGAATCGGATCGAAATATCCTTTGCGTCCATTCTGAATATCGACACCGTAATTAAGTTTCACGGTCTCAAACCATTCGTTCACTCCAGGCGTGGCCGTAAACTGATCGTTGCCTGTAACTTTGGCTGGGTTCTCCGTATACTTTTTGTCTTTGGTAGGAAAAGGATTAGTACCGAGTGAATTATAATCGGAAGGTGGTTGAAACGATTGTCCTGGCAAATAGTAAAAATTATTGGACGACTTGAACGATACGGTTAAATCATCTCCTTGACCAAGATCTTCGATGCCCTGAGGCTTTGAATCACTTTTATAGCCACGCGCAACGTGGTTGGGCACAAAATCAATTATCACTTTAAGATCCTGACCATGAGTACGATCGATGAGCTGCTCAAACTCCTTCATCCTGTTTTTTACATCAAATGCCAAATCTGGATTAACGTCATAGTAATCTTTAATAGCATAAGGAGAACCAGCTCTTCCTTTCACCACATCGGCATCATCCAAAAGAATACCGTCAGGCGAATAATCTGTAAGAAGTGCATGTTCCAATGAACCCGTATACCAAACATGTGTAACGCCAAGTTCTTTAATACCCTTGAGCGCAACCTCATTGATGTCGTTAAATTTGCCAACTCCATTTTCAGTCAGGGTTCCATACGGTTTGTTCGTGCTATTTTGGTTGCCAAACAATCGGGTCATCATTTGATAAACGACCACTTTTTTTCCTTGACTTTGTACCATTGTCATATCAGGGATTTTCTCTTTTGGAGTTACACAACTCAAAAGCAATAGAAGCGAAGCAAAACCTACTTTTTTCATTTTGTTAAAGGTAATTAAATAGTGTACCCACACCAAAATGCACAAAAAATAGATAGGTTTATATGACTTTTATCAGAAAACGGTTGCGAAGTTGTATGACTGTGAAACTATCTTAAAATCTAAATTGAAAATCCTATATTAAAGGCTAAATACTAAGCCCTGTTATCATGTTTAAGAAACGATGGAATTTGTCATTACTGATCTTATTTTCTTTGACTTTAAATCTGTCGCATGGACAATCCGTAACGCTATCTCCGACTAACCCGACTGCCGAGCAGGCTGTGATACTTACTTTTGACGCAAACGGTACTTCCCTGGCGGGAGAATCAAAAATATACTTTCATAGTGGTGTAGTTACCACGAATACAACAACACCTGGCGGTGGCGATTGGAAATATGTGAAAGGAAATTGGGGTAATGATGACGGAGTTGGTCAAATGAATGCCGTATCGGGTCAATCCAACAAATGGCAAATATCTCTTTCCCCTACGTTGCGCCAATACTATGGCGTTCCGGATGGCACTACTATCTTTTGGCTGGCCATGGTATTCAGAAATGCCTCTGGATCAAAGCAGACCACCCCAGATATCTTTACTAAATTGATGTCAGCGCCCTATGCTTCAATTACTTCACCTGTAAGTTCAGAAGTCTTTTATCCTGTTGGAGGTTCAATCACTATTTCTGGCTCGACCTCCGTGGAAGCATCATCTCTGGAGATATTGATTGATGAAGGAAATGGTTATACATCAAAAGCTGTGGCATCAAATGCCTCCACCATCAGCACCAGTTATGCACCTTCCACGACAAGCATTTCCGTTAAGATTAAAGCGATCATAAATTTATTGCCGGTAGAAAGTATTGCAGCCTTTGTATTGAATACCCGACCAGCAATTATTGAGGAAACTTTGCCTTTAGGAGTAAAGGATGGAATCAATTATTCTTCGGATCATACTAAAGTAACTCTTGTCTTGCTGGCCCCCGAAAAGGAATTTGTTTATGCCGTAGGCGATTTCAACAATTGGCAATTGAATGAAAACTATTTCATGAAGAAGACGCCCGATGGGAAGCGCTTTTGGATTGAGATAACAGGAATAACCCCAGGGCAAGAGTACGTTTTTCAATATTGGGTAGATGGAATGATTAAAATTGGAGATCCATTGGCGGATAAGGTAGCCGACCCAAATAATGATTCATCTATCCCAGCAATTACTTATCCTAATCTACCCACCTATACAAAAACTCAATATGGAATTGCCACTGTCTTACAAACCAATCAAACCCCTTTTAATTGGTCGACAAATGAATCAAGTTGGGTTGCGCCTGATAAAAAAGAGTTAGTAGTCTATGAATTATTGTTAAGAGATTTCATAGGATCTCGCAGGTTTAAAGATCTGGCCGATTCTCTTTTGTACTTTAAAAGATTAGGAATAAACGCTATAGAGCTTATGCCCATTATGGAATTTGAGGGCAATTTAAGTTGGGGTTATAACCCTTCTTATTTCTTTGCGCCAGATAAATTTTATGGATCAAAAAATGACCTGAAGGACTTTATACAAAAGGCGCATCAACAAGGTATTGCCGTTATACTGGATATGGTGCTCAATCATGCCTTTGGTCAAAATGCCATGGTTCAATTGTACTTCGATAAATCGGCTGGCAAACCTTCCGCGAAGAGTCCTTGGTTCAACAGAGACGCTACTCATCCTTTCAATGTTGGTTACGACTTCAATCATGAAAGCCTATACACGCAAGACTTTGTAGATACCGTTTGTAGCTACTGGCTAAAGGAGTATCACTTTGATGGTTTCAGGTTTGACTTATCAAAGGGCTTTACACAAAAGAATAATCCAAGCGATGCAGGTGCATGGAGTGCTTATGATGCATCTCGGATAACTATTTTAAACCGTATGGCCAATAACATATGGAAAGTAAAACCTGAGGCATATGTCATATTAGAACATTTAGGAGATCCATCGGAAGAGTCAACTCTCGCCAATAATGGTATGCTATTATGGGGCAATATGACGGGTACTTATTCGAGTGCACTTGCCGGTAACAGCAACGCTAATATAAACCAGGCAAATCGTGTTACCCATGTGAATTACATGGAAAGTCATGATGAAGAAAGACAACTGGTTGAGTTGATAAAAAATGGTCAATCGCAGGGATCATATAACATTAAGAATATTGACATAGCGCTTAACAGAGCTAAAATGGGAGCCGCATTTTTCTTCACACTTCCTGGCCCTAAAATGCTTTGGCAATTTGAAGAGTTGGGATATGATAAAAGTATCAACTATTGCACCAATGGAACAGAAAGCAGTGATTGTCGCCTGGACAATAAGCCTTTACCTTGGGGAACAGGAGGATTAAATTACTATAGCAATACAGATCGCCAGAGACTTTATAAAACAATTGCGTCTATAAATAAACTAGTACAAGCCAATAAGGCCACATTCAAAAACGGATCTATCGAAACAATTCCTTTAGGCAATGTGCGTCAAATAAAAATCACTTCAACTAATATGGATGTCGTCATCATAGGGAACTTTTCGGTTTCATATCAAAATGCTACTATCTTCTTTTCAAGAACGGGGAGCTGGTTTGACTATTTTGGAAATAGTTCTATTAGTGTTACAAATCTCAATGAGTCGATCCTTTTGGCTCCTGGTGAGTTTCGCATGTATACAACCCTACAGCAACCAGCGACTGATTCAGGGCTGATTGATTTTATTATTACAGGTGTAGAAGAAGAAATTGATCATTCATTTTCAGTATATCCGAATCCAGTAAAAGACAAATCATTAATGATTCAATGGTCGGAAAACTCCCCCGATCAGGCTACCATTAAGATCACTGATTTAGTAGGAAGAGTGAGAATAATTAATCATCACTCTAGTATTGAAAATATATTGCATTTCGATGTAGAATCTTTACCAAAAGGAGTTTATCTGCTTTCGGTTGAGCAACGAGGAATATGCAAGACAAAGAAAATTTTCATTGAGTAATTGCCTTCTTTCTATTGGAAAGAAAATGAAATACTCCGGCAGAAATGCAAATGAGAAGCCCCAGAAATTCTCGCGTCTCTTCAATGTATGGGTATTGCATTTTGGCAATGTCATCAAACAACAAGGAGTGATCGGGAGATTGCAACCATTCCCACGCACCATTGACTAAGAGAGCAGCATATATGGAATAAAGAACGATAGATGCCCCAAGCCAATAGACAAACCTCATCTTAAACATGGCTAGCACACAAAGCACGGCCATATTGCCGTAAATCAATATCCATACTATAGGATCTGGATCATTTATCTGCACGAAAGCAAACAAAAGAAAGATGAGCGTGAGGATGAAATTCGTTATCTTCATATCAAAAAATTGCTCCTGCTATCGTGGCCGTCATCATAGTTGCCAATGAGGCTGCTATCATGGCTTTGAGGCCAAGTTTGGAAAGATCGCCTTGCCGGTTTGGCGCCATACCTCCAATACCTCCTATTTGTATGGCAATGGAAGAAAAATTAGCAAAACCACACAAGGCATACGTGGCAATGCGTATTGATTTCTCACTAAGTAAACCTGCCGTTTTCATATTGGCAAGATCCAAATAGGCAACAAATTCATTGATCACCATTTTTTGCCCCAACAAACTTCCTACATAGATTGATTCTTCCCAGCTAACGCCAATACAGAAGGCGAAAATCCGAAATACCTGTCCTAAAATGTACTGTAAAGAAAATCCTTGATAGGCACCATTGGTATTCTGAACTACGAAAGTATTCAAACCAGTTAAATCACCAACGAAATCAACCAAAACCCAGTTGAGTGCATAGATGATTGCTATGAAGGCCAACAGCATTCCAGCAATGTTAAGTGCCAACTTCAAACCATCGGCAGCGCCACTGGCCATGGCATCGATCAGGTTTACACCGATTTGCTCTTTGTTTACTTTTAAGGCCCGATCAATTTTTTCAGGCTCCGTTTCGGGCAAAAATATTTTGGCAAGTACAATGGCCGCAGGTGCGTTCATAATAGAAGCACTTAGCAAATAGGTAGCAAACTTAGCCTGTTGGGCCGGATCTCCACCGCCCAAAAAGGACACATAGGCACCCAACACGCTACCCGCTATGGTGGCCATACCTCCCACCATAAGACAACTTAGTTCTGATTTGGTCATGCGTGGAATAAAAGGTCGCACCAGTAAAGGCGCTTCCGTTTGCCCCATGAAGATGTTAGCAGCAGCTGATAAACTCTCAGAACCTGAAAGACGCATGGTTCTGGCCATAATCCACGCGAAACCAAACACAATTTTTTGTAACACCCCCAGGTAGTATAAACCTGCAGTAACAGAAGAAAAGAAGATTACTGTTGGCAAAGCCTGAAAGGCAAACAAAAAGCCTAAACTGTGCTTTACATCAGCATTGCCTGCGCTATTTTTGGCAAGATCTCCATAGAGAAATTCTGCACCCTTGGCCGCAAAGCTCAGAAACGTAACAAACTTCTCACTGATGTAAATGAAAGCGGTTTGCGCAAACTGAACTTTACCGATAATCAATCCAAATGTTAACTGTATAAGTATACCTATCAAAACAAGCCGCCAATCAATTGCTTTCCTGTTTCCAGAAAGAAGGTAAGCCACGCCAATAATAAAAATCAGGCCTCCCAGGCCACGTAAATAATCCATCTCTGGTAAATAAGGATGAGAATTTTAATTGCGTTTGCTTAGTTCGTCTCGGATTTTAGCAGCCTTTTCGTAGTCTTCTTTGTCTATCGCCTCTTTGAGCAAGTCATTAAGTTTCTCTACGGAATAGTTCTTATAATCTCCTCCTGCTTTCTTGGATATTTCTTTTTTAACCTTGGCTTTTGGTTCCGCTTTATGTTCTGTTTTCTCCTCCTCTTCCTGATCGGTAAGAACAATACCTGCTTCTGCCAGAATAGTTTCGAAAGTATAAATCGGAGCATCAAAACGTAACCCGATGGCAATAGCATCAGAAGGACGTGCATCTATTTCAGATTTCTTTAATCCATCTGAGCAAACGATTTTCGCAAAGAATACTCCTTCCTTCAAATCTGAAATGACGATTTCCTCCACATGGAAATGAAATGAATTTGAAAACGATTTGAATAAGTCGTGGGTCATCGGGCGTTTGGGAATGATCTTCTCGATCTCAATAGCGATTGCTTGTGCTTCAAACATTCCAATGATGACTGGAAGCCTACGATTACCTTCTGTTTCGCCTAATACCAGAGCAAAAGAACCGGTCTGTGATTGACTGGAGGATAATCCTAATATTTCAAGTTTAATCTTCTTCAACGGTGCCACTCAAAAATTGAATTTATAAAAAAGTATACCAAACCCCAACAATTAAAAAACAGGAAAATCAATTAGCTGCCTTTATCGCAGCTGTCAATTTGGGGATCACATCAAATGCATCGCCCACTATTCCGTAATCCGCTGCTTTGAAAAATGGAGCTTCGGCATCTTTGTTAATCACCACAATGCACTTGCTCGAGTTTACCCCCGCCAAATGCTGAATGGCTCCGGAAATTCCTATGGCGATGTAGAGTTGTGGAGCCACCTTCACTCCGGTTTGTCCTACGTGCTCATGATGTGGTCTCCATCCCATATCAGACACCGGTTTGCTACAGCCTGTAGCTGCATGAAGCGTTTTAGCAAGTTCTTCCAAAATACCCCAATGTTCAGGTCCTTTCAATCCTCTTCCACCAGACACAACAATCTCCGCTTCAGGAAGTAAAACATCACCTGTAGCCTTTTCACTGGATAATATTACGGTATTAAAGTCACTTTCATTTAATGTTGGCGAATATGCAACGATCTCAGCGTTGCCTCCCACCTCTTTAATCTCGGCTGCATTCTTACGAATGACGATGACCTTCTTCTGATTTTTTAATTCTACGTGAGCAAAAGCTTTTCCGGTATAAATACTCCTGCGCACAACAAAACCGTTGGATAGATTAGGCAATTCTACCACGTTGGCAGCAAAACTGGCTCCCGTCTTTACAGCAACTTTTGCCGCCACCGGAGTACCCAATGATGAGCTGGCGAGGATGAGAATATCAGCATTTTCATCCTTGATAGCCTGCGCTAATACAGAAGCATAAACCTGTGCTATTCCTTTTTCCAACTTTGAATCGGCTGCATGAAGCACCTTTTGGGCGCCATACTTTCCGATTGATTGTACCTCGGATGCATCGGCCGGACCTAACACAACTGCCGTGACCGATCCTCCCATCGCATGTGCATAACACACCGCTTCCAATGAGGATTTTCTTATTTTTCCTTCTGATGTTTCTAGGAATACTAACGTTGACATAATTCTTGTTTTTTGAATTAAAGTACCTTCGCCTCGTTTTTAAGTCTTGTAACCAATTCGGCTACATCGTCTGCCGAAATCATCTTAACCGCTCCTTTTGGTGCTGGCAATTCAAATTTTTGAAGTGTCGCTTGTGCTTGCGTAGCTTTAGCTTCTACCACTTTCAACGGCTTTGTTCTGGCCGACATAATACCGCGCATATTAGGAATTTTCCATTCTGCAATCGGCTCCTGACATCCTGCCACCAAAGGCAAGCTCGCCTCCACTTGCTCCTTACCGCCTTCAATCTCGCGGCTCATCTTCACTTTGGTTCCTTCAATCTCTAGTTTCATCACGGCAGAAACGGAAGGTAAACCTAATAAGTCGCCCACCATGGCGTGAACAACGCCACTGTTGTAGTCGATGGATTCCCTTCCCATAAGAATCAGATCAAAGCCTTTGGCATGCTCGGCAATTTGCTCGGCTACAAAAAATGAATCTGTTGGCTCCGCGTTTACACGGATGGCGTCATCGGCTCCGATGGCCAATGCTTTTCTGATCGTTGGTTCTGTTTCTGCCGTGCCCACATTGATCACCGTAACGGTAGTACCAGGTGTCTCTTCTTTGATCTCAATGGCTCGGGCTAAGGCATAATCATCATAAGGCCCGATGATAAATTGAACACCTGTGGTATCAAACCTGGTATTGTTTTCAACAAAATTGATTTTTGAAGTCGTGTCGGGCACGTGCGAAATACAAACTAATATCTTCATAACAGCGCTAATAAAATGACTTTCAAACTATTGCCTTTTTGGGCTTAAATTTGGCCTGAAGATATAAGATAAAATCTTAACTAAGGCACTAAAAAACTTAAAAAACGGATGAATCATACGCGTATTAATATGCTTGAGAAATTCATGGAAGAAGATCCGGGCGATCCGTTCAACTATTATGCATTGGCGTTGGAATATCTTGAAACTGATCCTCTAAAGGCTGCTGAGCTTTTTGATGCTGTGCTGATCAACCATCCCGAATATTTGCCTGTCTATTATACGGCAGCAACATGTTACGCGGAGTTGGCCAATGAAGCAAAGGCCATGGAGATTTTAACCAAAGGTGTTGATCTCGCGAAAAGAAAATCTGACTCAAAAACTCTTCGGGAACTTCAAAGTGCCATTCAAAATCTTACGGATTGAATTTTCAACGTAGGTTCATTATTCAAATGAGTCCGTTTATGCAAACTAAGATTCCTCGATCCGAATTTCAGGTTGGGTGGTAAACAACTTTTGGGTCAGTAAAATTTCGCAATTCAACTAAACACCCATTGTTTCGATGGGTCGGGTATTGGTTACCCGTTACTTTACTGATGGAAGTAATCTAGTTGAAACATAAAAGCAGGCCCTTAAAAATGATCTGATGCCGGATCCTCAGGAAGGCTGTTAGAATACAAAAACTCATTTTTAAACCATGCAGAAGTGTTTTTCGTAGCATTTAGTACCTGGATAGTACGCGAGTACTATTCGCGTCATTGGTGGTGTTTTTTGAAATAAATAAGAAAAAAGTCAATTGCGATTGTAGTCATTTTACTACATCACAAGAACACCACAGTAGATAACTTGTGAAGGTTAGTTGCAAACTACAGCTACGACAACACCAAATAGAGCAAAAGACTACAACTCTAGTTGTCATTCATACTTCAAATATTTCGTTAAATGCTAGAAATCTAACAAATATGCCCGATCAGGAATCAATCATAAGCCTGGTGCCACTGCCTGGCGGGGAGCTCGATCACTATGGTGTTGCGGGCATTACAATCGCAACTTCTGGAACCACTACGGCACCGGTTCCAATCAACCACAATCCTGCTCTTGCGATCGGAGCAAAACACTTCACTGTTAATGCTTTTTACTCATATTAAAAACTGAAACCCTAAACGAGAAACTATGGTTGCCAGGGCACAAATCAAACAAAACCGATTAATCAGCATTTCCTTACCTCTTATGAATAACAAAGTTCTGAAAACATTACATGGGCTGGTAAACGGTATTTTACCTAGACAATTATCTTGGAATAACTATATGAAAATGGCTTTATCTCAGAAGGATCACGAAAGCGGCTCTTGTGCTTCAACCAGCAAGGCTCAAAAATCATCCCCTTCCCTGTTTCTTGAAAAGGAAAGTGCCTTGGAAAACAATAAAAAGACTTTGATGCTACGATCCACGATTGTAGCCACACTCATGGTGATGGCAAATTTGTTTTTATCAGGCAATGCCTTTGGACAAACGAACACGTGGGATGGTTCAACCGATGCCAACTGGAATACGGCTGCAAACTGGTCCTTAAATTTAGTTCCAACGTCTGCCCATGATGTAGTTATTCCAAATAGTGTTCCTGGAGCCAATGATAATCCTTCTGTGAATACTGCAGCGGTTTGTAATAGTTTTACAATGAGTGGTGGAAATGCTGCTGTTACAGTTACGATAAGTGGAACCAATAGCTTAACCGTTACCAATGGTATTTCTATTGGCGCAGGAACAGGTACTGGAGATGATAAAATCTTGGCAGTTGGTGCAGGTAGTCTTTCCGCTGCTTCCATTGACGTGACAGCTACGAGTAATGCAGACCGAATCTCGGGTTTAACGCTATCTACGGGAACAGTGTCCGTAACCGGCAATATCACCATGGGTAGTAACGATGTTTTCACCTTCACAGGAGCAGGCACATTAAATGTCGGGGGAAATATGAGCGGTGGTACTTTTACTAGATCTACAGGTACTGTGAATTATAATGGCACTGCTCAGACCGTTGGCGTTTATACTTATAATCATCTTACCCTTTCGGGAAGTGGAATAAAAACGCTTACTGGCGTAACCGCCATTGGTGGCAACTTCACCTTATCCGGTTCAGCAGCAACTACTGCTACGGCTGCACTCACATGTGGTGGTAACATAACATTGGGAGCAGGCACTTCCTTTACAGCCGGTGCATTTACACACAACGTAGCAGGCAACTGGATTAATAACGGAGCTACGTTTAATAACACAGGAAGTACCATCAACCTAAATCGGGCGGGCATCCAAAGCATTGGAGGCTCGAGTTCTACTATATTCAACAACCTGACGTTGGCCACCTCGGGCGCCAAAACATTCAGTGTCGCCACAACTGTCAATGGGAATCTTTCCATCACAGGAACAGCGGTGGCCAATCTTGGAACCATTACGACCCACTCGGCCAATGCCCTTTTGTTAGGTGGTGTCAATCAACTCTCCGGAACCTGGGGCAGCACCACATCGGCCGCTACCAATAAAAACGATACCTTTTTTGCCGCTACAACGGGTTTAGTAACGGTGGCTACTGCCCAGTTCTATTCCAGGGCAACAGGAAACTGGAATACCAACACGACTTGGTCATTATCATCGGGTGGTGCGGCTGTTGGCATAGGAATATTTCCGGGCGCAGGAGATGTAGTTACTATTTCTTCTGGTCATACGGTAACAGTTACTGCCAATGCAAATTGCGGATCTTTGTCATTTCTTCAAGCTTCGACCGCTTCCTCAACAGTTAGCATCAACTCGGGAATTACGTTAACAGTACCAGAGACTATTACTATCCCGAGGCAAGGCACGAATATAAATACCTTGAATGTAGGTGCTGGCACTTTGAATGTTGGGAGTATTGCATTCACAAATGGTGGTACTAATGTAAGACATCAGCTTACGATTTCAACAGGAACTGTCACCGTTTCAGGTGATATTACCACAGACAATACGGGTGCAAGTGCTTCCGTTATTTTTTCTGGCGCAGGAACACTAAATGTTGCTGGTCAACTGATGTCCTCAGGCACAGTGGGTGGTACATTGACCACGTTTGCCGGTAGCACCGTCAATTATAACGGTGCCGCTCAGAATGTAAGAGGAGTTAATTATCTTGGAAACCTGACGCTATCAGGTAGTGGAACAAAGACCCTACAAACCGGAACAACAAGCATAGCTGGCAACTTAACCCTAAGTGGTACCGCAGCAGCACAAACAGTGGTAGGATTAGCAATTGGTGGTGATTTAACAGTTGGAACAGGAACAACCCTGACGAATGCAGCAACATTTACATTAGCTGTAGCAGGAACAAGTTCGGTTGTGGGAACATTAACAAATAATGGAACAACCACATTAGCAGGTGATTTAAGTGGCGCAGGCACCTTGACACAAGGAACTAGTGCGGTATTAAATATTGGAGGAGCATCAACCATTACCACATTAACTGCCAGTGCTGCAAGTAATACAGTAAACTATACAGGAGCTGCGCAAACAGTGTATAATACTAACTATGTAAATTTAGGATTATCAGGATCAGGAGCTAAGACCTTACAAACCGGTACAACATCCATTACTGGTAATTTGGCATTAAGTGGAACAGCTACCACAGCAACTGTAGTAGGATTGACTATTGGAGGTGCATTGACCGTTGGAGATGGAACCACATTTACGGCTGCAGATTATGCATTAACCGTAACAGGAGCAACAACTGTTGGAGCTGGAATAAGTGGTACCTTAACAATTAGTTCTGCTACTGGTGCTAAATTATTTAGTGGTTTGGTCACAGTAAGTACAGGTGCAACGTGGAATAACTCAGGTAATTCACCTGTTTCTTTTGCTGGAGGTATTACAAATAATGGAACATTTACAGCAGGATCTGGTGTTTATACCTTTCAGACAACTAATCAAAGTTTAACTGGTACTTTAAGTATTCCAAGTGTAACAATAACAGGTATCACAGTAACTAATAATGGTACGTTAACCGTTGACACTGCATTAAGTGGCACAGGTGGTTTAACACAGGGTGCAAGTGATGTTCTGAATATCGGAGGAACGTCAGGAATTACAACATTAACTGCAACCGGAACAGGAAACACGGTGAATTATAATGGTGCTGGACCTCAAACAATAAAATCAGGAACTTATCAAAATTTAACACTTGCTGGTAGTGGAACTAAGACTGCTGGCGGTATTCTTACTGCTAGCACTAATTTAACTGTAACCAGTACACTTGATATTAATGCTTTTGCGATTACAGCAGGTGAACTGACTGGATCAGGACCGATTTCTAATAGTGGAGCACTAGCCACCGTTTCAACAGGAGGAAGCAATACCTCTACCACATTTTCCGGGGTTATTCAAAACGCGATTGCACTCACTAAGACTGGAACAGGAAAGCTTACTCTTTCAAGTGTTAATACCTATACCGGAATAACTACTATTTCCGGTGGTACCATCGAATTGGGAATCGACAACGCCATTTCAGGTGGTGGAAATTTAACCTTGAATAATGGAACGCTAGCGACAGGGTCAACCACAGGTTACAATTCATCATTTGGGCAATTGTTACTACCCACCAATAATGCCACCATCACCTTAGGCACTGGTTCGCATACCTTAACCTTTGCGAGCGTAGGAGTTTTTACTCTCAACCGCTTTATTGTTATTAATGGCTGGTTAGGAGATTATAATACCGGTGCCTCATCAGCTGGCAAAATCTACGTTGGCACCAGTGCAACATTCACGACCCTTCAGAAAAATGGATTTAAGTTTTTTGATGGATCAAATTATTTTGCGTCCAAACAATTACCAGACGGGGAAGTTGTGCCCGATGCCAGCCCGGCAGGCAGTAGCTTTAGTTCAGCAGCCTCGGGCAATTGGAATGCCTCAGCTACATGGGGATTTATCGGAACTGATATCGAAGGCCTTACTTATCCCGGTGCTTCAAGTAGCGTAACTGTTAACGCTACACACGTAGTAGGTTTAGCGGGAACCAGCTACACTACAGGTTCAATTGCTGGTGTCGGTACAATCGGCAGCACAAGTGGAACGCCTACATTAACGGTGGGTGGTGATGCAACCAGTACTTCATTCTCAGGTATCATTCAAAGTGCCATTTCGTTAGTTAAAAATGGCGCAGGTACACTCACTCTTTCAGGCGCAAACACCTACACGGGCACAACCACCATTAATGTGGGTACAATTTCATTAGGAGCCGCTAATTCAATACCCACAGGTGCGTTAACCATAGCCACCGGAGCTATTTTTGACTTGAATGGTTTTAGTGAAACAATTGGAACCATTGCCGGTGCGGGAACCATCACTAATTCAGGTGTCGGAGCTGTTACATTAACCTCTTCCGGAGCAACCCCTGCTTCGACAATATTCTCAGGTATTATTCAAAATGGAACCGGTGGTATTTTATCCTTCACAAGATCTGGAGCCAGTACACTTACTTTATCCGGAGCTAATACGTACACAGGTACGACCACACTTAGTGCAGGCACGCTCAATATCAATAATGCGACTGCCCTTGGATCTGGATCACTTTCAATTACCGGAACGTCTACGCTCGACAATACCTCTGGTGGGCCGCTCACCATTTCCAACAACCAAACCTGGGCTTCTAACAATTTCACCTTTACCGGAACGAATAACCTCAGTATTTCTGGTGCTGTAACCCTCACAGGATCGAGAACAATTACAGTTTCAGCCAGTGAGCTCAGTTTAAGTGGAGTGATTTCGGGAACCGGCACACTAATCAAAGCAGGAGCCGGCACCTTAACTCTGGCTGGTGCCAACATCTATGCTGGTGGTACAACACTCTCTGCCGGAACATTAAACATCAATAGTGCGACAGCAATTGGAGTGACCGCAGGCAGGTTTACCATTAGTGGTGGAACGATTGATAATACATCTGGGGCATCCGTTACGGTATCAAGCAATAACCCCATTACATGGGGTGGCACACAATTTAATTTTACTGGAACCAACAATCTGAATTTGGGAACTGGTGCAGTTACAATGAGTCAGAATAACACGATAAATACCGCTGGAGGAAACCTCACTATTGGAGGTATCATCTCGGGTACTAGGGCGCTGACAAAAAATGGTGCCGGAGCACTTACTTTATCCGGAGTTAATACTTATAGTGGTGATTTTTCTTTGAACGGTGGAATTGTCAATATCCAAAACGCAGCTGCGCTGGGAACAGGAACTTTCAGGATAGGACAAACACTCAATTCTGCCATTAGTTTTGATAATACTTCTGCCTCGGCAATTACGGTTACTAATGACATAAGGTTCTATAATAACTTTACTTTCATCGGTACTCAGCCGTTAACTCTGAGTGGTACAAGTGGTGCTATTAACCTACGTGCAAATACCACAGCAACCATTCAAAGTAATACCTTAACCATCTCGGGAGTAATCTCGGAGAATATAACCGGGCTGCTTTTAACTAAGTCTGGATCTGGTTCACTCCTGCTTTCTGCTGCTAATACTTACACGGGTGGTACAACGATCAGCGCTGGAACTCTTATTGCTGGTAATTCTCAGGCACTGGGAACAACAGCCGGTACGCTTACCTTAAATGGAGGAACATTAGATATCAGAACTGGTACTAATACAGGTTCCGATATTGCCGGCTATAACACTGTGGTCAATGCAAATTCCACTATTCTTATTGGAAGAGGAACATCCGGTACTGCATTTACTCACACAGCCGGAACGCTTACCCTCGGAGCGTTCGAGTTAACCATCAATAGCGGAACCAACGTAGCAAGTGGAACTCCTACGATATCATTCGGTACATTGACCCTCACGGGTGCTGGAACGTTAAGCCCGGGAACAGCAACATTACAGTTCTCTTCAACCATTGCAGGAAATTTCAAACTCACCAAAAGTGGCGCAGGCATATTACAACGATCAGCAGGAACATGGGACATGCTCAATGATTTTGAAATCAATCAAGGAACATATACTGCTAACAGAATCCTGAGTGTTGCCGGTTTAACAACAGTAAGCGGAGGTACATACTCAATTAGCACAACCAATATTCAAACGCTTACGGGAGGTTTAACGATCTCAGGCGGTACACTGACAGGAAGCACAGGAAATATTACAACCAGTAATGTAATCCTATCAAGTGGTACACTTACCGCTCCATCCAGATCATTTAACCTGATTGGAGACTGGACTAACAACGGTGGAACGTTTACTCCCGGGGCCAACACAGTAACATTCAATGGAAGTGCAAGCCAAACTATTGGTGGATCGGTTGCTACTGTTTTCGGTAATCTTACAGCCAGTAATGCAGCCGGAGTTAACCTGGCCAGCGCGATCACGGTTACTGATCTATCCCTTACCGGCACCACTACATTTAGTGATGCCGGAAATCAAATTACAGCCTCAGGTACCTTCACTCAAGAAGCTGGCACTACTTTAAAACTTGGTGGTGCTTCAGCTACTACCTTTCCTGGCTTTTCAACTACAACGCTTACTTCGGGCACGGTTGAATTTGCTGCATCAACAGCTCAAGCTATAGCTGGTGGCATTACCTATAATAATCTCACCATATCAGATAACGGTAGTAAAACTCTTGGTGGTAATTTATCTGTGAATGGTATCTTAAACCTGAATAAATCAAATGTTTCGACTACTGAAGGAGCACTAGAAACCGGTGCCTTTGTGTTAACACTTGGCCCGGCCTCAAGCATTACAGGCTCTGGAGAAGTTACTGGTGTTGTGGAACGAAATAGTTTCTCCCTGGGTACTCCCTATTCTTTTGGAAGTCCAAATACGGTGATCAATATTTCGGCTGGAACAATCCCAAGTTGGATCCGAGTAAAAATCACTTTAACAACAGATCACACCTGGCTACCCACCAGCGTTCACCGCTATTATGATATTGCCCAAAGCGGAGGAAATTCAACGACCAAGATTTCTCTTCGCCTCTCCTACCTGGAAAGCGAATTGAATGCTTTAACAGAAGGTAATCTGGATATCTATGATTACCACCTTGATGTAGTGGATGATCAAACCCATGGTCACACGAATCAGGATGCAATTAATAATTGGGTTTCCCTAAATAACTTAAGCCTTCCGTATGTGGCATCTGGTGGAGCCAGTTTTGGAAGCAAGTACTGGACCATCGGGCCTCAGAACCTAACCTCTTTTACCGTTTGGTTAGGTGCCTTTGATGGTGATTGGAATGTTAACGAAAACTGGATAGGCAATGCTGTACCTATTTCTACCACTGATGTACTTATTCCAGATGCAAGCACAACCTTAAATGACCCGATACTACCTTCAAGTACAACCATAGAATCAATTCAAATAGCTACAGGCGGAATTTTAGAAGGAGGCACTGGTACGTTAACTGTTACCGACATAGCGGCATGGGATGATCAGGGTATCTTTAACGAAGGTACCAGTACAGTCATTTTTTCAAATGCCAACGCTGTTATTAGTGGTACGTCTCAATTCTTTAATTTAACAGTAGCCGATGGGGCAAAACTTACCTTACCTAGTAGTACAATCACGTCTATTAAAGGATCCCTTTCACTTTCAACGTCTGGAATTTTAGATGCGGCTACAGGGGAAAGCACGGTTGATTTTAATGGATCTGTTGCACAAACCATCGTCAATCCGAATTTTACCACCAGCGGTTTTCACAATATCATATTGAGTGGAACAGGCGCTAAAATATTTCCGGCTACCCTAAACGTAAGAGGAGATTGGACTAACAATAGCACTACAACTTCAGCAAATACAATCGAATTAAACGGACCAATCAACTCAAGTCAAAGTATAACAGGAAGCACCGCTACCACGTTTGGTGGACTTACCATCAATAATACAGCGGGTGTGATTTTAAGTGGCACGGATGCTACGGTTTCAGATGCCTTAACCTTTACATCCGGCCTCCTTACTACAGGAGCAAATAAGCTTATTTTAACAACCACCGCATCGTCAACCGGTGCTGGTGCGGGAAAATATGTTGTAGGTAATCTGCAACGTAATATTTCAGATGGGTCTTCTCCATCTGCTACGTTTGATGTTGGAGACGCCACTGCCTTCT
>CANIVF010000031.1 GCA_947470895.1 Bacteroidota bacterium | reverse complement strand
CTAAAATACAAAATACATTAGCCTAAGTGGCAGCTCGGGTAGTTATGCCATTAAAAACTGCATGCATTATTTTTTGTACCTTCCCCTAATCAAGAATAACACCCTATGAAAAAGATATTACCAGCCCTTTTCATCATCATGTCGATGCAAACCAGCTACGCACAATGGACCCGCGAGTGGTCGTTGGGGTATGGCTACTCTTCTCCCACCGGCAAAATGAAAGAAAACATCCAACGAGGTAACGGGGTTGTTTTGGATTTAAACTTCCTGTCGCCCAACCAGAAATATGCGCTCAGTGTGGATATGAATTATAGCATCTATGGCTTTGATAAAACACGTCAGCAATACACGTTTGCCGATGGCACCACCGCAGACATGGATATTAATGTGACCAATTCGTTCATGAATCTGATGGCTGCGTACCGCTACCATTTAGTTACCGGTAAAAAATTAACTCCTTACGTTGGCGTCAAGGCAGGCTACTCGTGGTTCAGAACAGATTTGAATATCTATGATCCTGATGATTTTGATAGTTGCGAGCCGGTTGAAACGGACCTGCTTCAAAAAGATGGAACGTGGATTTATTCCGTGGGTGGAGGCATCAAATACGATCTCTCCTCGGTGTTTGCGAAATTGCGAAGTGAAGTTCTGTTCATCAACCTGAGCGCTTTTTACACGCAGGGAGGATCGGTCAATTACATGAATACTGATGTGCCTGATAGTCATCATTCCGCTACTCCGCCCAACCGGGTAAGCGATATGGAAGCCACGTTTATCAATACACAAACCCAGGTGGTGCACAAGCACCACGTTGGCTATGTCTATTCCAGCTATGCCCAACTGATGGACTTCCGGTTTACCATTACATTCCGGAGTCCGAGATAACGAAGGCGGATTCATATAAGTGTCTTTTTCGGAACGGACATTCATGCTTTTATCGGCTCATGGATGCGTTTCCCAAACACACCTAAACCCATCTGTAAAGAAGTCGTTTAAATTGATCAGCAAAATGGGTATTATCACATTTCCAAATGCGGAAATCACCCATGAAAAATATAGAAGACGTTTATCAGAACATGTTGTTGCCCTCCGATGATTTGGTATCGGACATAGCCCGCCTCGAAGGCGACATTATTATTCTCGGTGTTGGTGGTAAAATGGGTCCAGCACTTGCACGGCTTGCCAAGCAGGCTGTTGATAAAGCTGGCCTTAAGAAGAAGATCATTGGCGTATCCCGGTTTTCAGAACTCGGCTTAGAAGACGAGTTAAAGCAATTGGGTATCGAAACCATTACTGCCGATCTGCTGGAAGAAGATCAACTGCAAGCTTTGCCGGATGCGAAGAATGTACTCTACCTGGCGGGCACTAAATTTGGCACTACCGGCAAAGAGTCGTTTACATGGGCGATGAATAGCTATCTGCCCGGACGCGTGGCCCAAAAATATAAGAACTCCCGCATCGTAGTTTTTTCCACCGGCAATGTTTATCCATTAACACCAGTCGCGCAAGGTGGTGCGGTAGAAGATCGGTTGCCGGAACCCGTTGGAGAATATGCACAATCCTGTTTGGGACGAGAACGCCTCTTTCAATATTACACAGCAAAGAACCATACACCCGTGCTCATCTATCGCCTCAACTACGCCAACGATGTTAGCTATGGCGTGCTCATGGATATAGCCAAAGCGGTAGATCAAGGAAACCCGATCGATCTGCGTATGGGCAATGTGAATGTGATCTGGCAAGGCGATGCGAATGAAATGGCACTAAGGGCACTGCATCATTGTGAAGTACCGGCAAAAGTATTGAACATCACCGGCCCGGAAACAGCTTCGGTAAGATGGATTGCCAAAGAATTTGGTAAACGATTTAACAAGACTCCGTTGTTTGAAAACGAAGAGAACCCCACTGCCTTACTAAGTAACGCTGGAGAGTCATTTAAACTATTTGGTTATCCTAAAGTGTCACTAGTAAACATGATTGAAGTATTGGCTGCGTGGATCCAGCATGGAGGAAAAACAATCAATAAGCCGACACACTTCCAGGAAAGAGATGGAAAATTTTAATGGTAAGTGAATGAAAAATTTAGACACTTCGATACATCATTTACTACAACAAGGCACGGTGATACCGGCACATCCTCTGGCATTAAACCAACATCTATCACTTGATGAAAATCGACAACGCCTCCTAACCAGATATTACATAGCAAGCGGTGTCGGTGGAGTAGCCGTGGGTGTGCATACTACACAGTTCGAAATACGAAAGCCACACATCAATTTGCTGGAGCCTGTTTTAGAAATAGCAGCCGATGAAATTTCTAGAGCAAAATTGGAAAGACCTTTTATAAAAGTGGCAGGCATTGTTGGCCCTACGGAACAAGCCTTGAGAGAAGCCGAACTTGCTGTGAAGTATGGTTATCAGCTCGGGCTCGTTAGCATGGGTGGCCTAACCTACTCGGAAGATGAACTTATAAAACGGGTGGAAGCCATTGCCGAGATCATACCCGTTTTTGGATTTTACCTTCAACCCGCGGTGGGAGGAAGAATTCTAACCTATCATTTCTGGCAAAAGTTTGTCGAGATACCCAACGTGCACGCCATCAAGGTAGCCGCATTCAATCGCTATCAAACCCTGGATGTGGTAAGAGCCGTATGTCATTCTTCACGAAGAAACGAGATTGCTTTATATACCGGCAACGATGATAATATTATTGCGGACCTGCTAACACCCTATCGCTTTACCATCAACGGTGAGCTGGTTGAGAAACGATTTGTTGGTGGTCTGTTAGGGCATTGGGCGGTGTGGACCAAAAACTCCGTTGAACTATTTCACGAGATAAAACAGCGCCCAGGCGACCATCACGGAATAGAAAACTTACTCGCAAAGAATATAGAAATCACTGATATGAACGCAGCCATTTTTGATGCGGCCAATTCTTTTAAGGGATGTATTGCCGGCATTCATGAAGTGCTGCGCAGGCAAGGATTAATGGAAGGCATCTGGTGTTTGGATCCGGAAGAAAAACTTTCACCCGGACAAGCAGAAGAGATTGATCGAGTTTATTCCATGTATCCTTATCTTACCGATGATGCCTTTGTTCACAACTTCTTAAGGACACAAAAATAAACTACGCATTACTATTCCATCCGAATTGAAAATACGATTTCATGCTATTGAACGACATCAAGCAATTAGCTAACGAATTACAGAAGACCACGATCGCAACCAGAAGACATCTGCATGCGCATCCCGAATTGTCATTTCAGGAATATGAGACATCGGCTTATGTAAAAAAGCAGTTGGATGAGATTGGAATTAGCTGGGTACCCATGGCTAACACAGGAGTAGTTGGCCTAATCAAAGGAGATAAAGCATCGGATCAGGTGATTGCGTTACGCGCAGATATGGATGCATTACCGATTACCGAATCTAATAAATTGGATTACGCATCGATCCATGACGGAGTTATGCATGCCTGTGGGCATGATGGGCATACGGCTTCGTTGCTTAGTGCAGCCAGAATTTTACAAGCACTTAAAAGCAAGTTTGGGGGAACGGTAAAGTTGATCTTCCAACCCGGAGAAGAGAAACTTCCCGGTGGCGCAAGCCTGATGATCAAGGATGGCGTTCTTAATAATCCCAAGCCACAGGCTGTCATCGGTCAGCATGTTTCCCCTATGGTTGAATCAGGGAAGGTCGCCATCCGCAAAGGAAAATTCATGGCATCAATGGATGAAATTTCGATGAAAGTCAGCGGCAAAGGTGGGCACGGTGCTCAGCCTCATTTGAATATTGATCCGGTGATGATTACGGCACAAATTCTGGTGGCACTTCAGCAGATTGTAAGTCGAGTAGCCAATCCATCTCTGCCAACCGTTCTGTCTTTTGGAAAAGTAATCGCGAATGGAGCATTCAATGTAATTCCCAATGAAGTTTTTCTGGAAGGAACATTCAGAACGATGGATGAACGCTGGAGATCAGAAGCTCATACGCAAATGAAAAAAATGGCAACCTCCATGGCTGAAGGTATGGGTGGACGATGTGATTTTACAATCAATCGCGGTTATCCCTTTCTGATCAATGAAGAACATCTTACCACTCAATTAAGTGCTTTTGCTGAAGAATATCTTGGAAAAGAAAATGTACTGGAAGCCGACATCTGGATGGCCGCTGAAGACTTTGCTTATTATTCACAACAAGCCCATTCTTGTTTTTATTTGCTGGGTATAGCCAATCAAGAAAAAGGAATCACTTCATCGTTACACACACCTTCTTTTAATCTTGATGAAGATGCATTAGCCCTGGGTTCAGGGTTAATGGCCTATTTAGCCGTCAAGCAATTAGGGAACCGAATCTAAATGAAATAAAAAAACTACGATGCCATGCAGAAAGAAAAAATAAACAAAAACCAATTTCATATAGCGGCAACCGCATTCTTGAGTTTATTCTCTCTGGTGGGAATCATGTTTTATGGGCTACCCTTCTTTTACGATTTCTGGATCGAAGAATTTGGATGGACGCGCGCCACCGTCACATCAGGAAGTGCGTTGGGCAAAGTACTCATTGGGCCTATCTTCGGATTTATTGCAGGCTGGTTTATCGATAAGTACGGTCCGCGTCAATTAATGCTTGCCGGCATCGTGATGGGCGGCATTGCTTTAATCGGCCTGAGCATGATGACTTCTCTCTGGCATTTTTATATTTTTTATTTATTCAATGCCCTTGGCTATTTGTTTGGTGGTCCGCTTCCCAATCAGGTTTTAATATCCCGTTGGTTTAACAATTCGCGCGGCAAAGTAATGGGCATTGCCTATCTCGGCATTGGTATTGGAGGCATGCTTGTTCCCCAAATCGCCAAAGCACTTAATATGGAATTTGGATGGCGCGGTGGTTTATTAAGTTTAGGTATTATCATGATTGTGGTAGCATTTCCTATGGTGTGGTTTGTTAAAGAGAATCCGGAGGGTGTGAATACTCCAGTAAAACTAGAACCTGCTAAAGTACCCTTTACTGATATTTTAAAACGCAGTTCGTTTTATCTTCTTTTAATCGGCAGCATGTGTTCGATTGGCGCTGTGGCAGGAACCAGTCAGAACCTAAAATTATTTTTAAGTATTGATTTGAAATATTCCCAGCAAGATGCTGCCAATGTATTATCCATTGTTCTTGGCGCGAGTATTATTGGTCGTCTTTTAATGGGATGGCTGGCCGATAAAATTCAAAAGAAGTATGTGATGATATTGATTTATGCACTCGTGGCGCTTTCCATTCCATTACTATTTGCCGCTAAAACAGCCGGAGTCATCTACCTATTTGCCTTCTTTTTCGGAATGGCTCTGGGTGGCGATTACATGATCATCCCCTTGATGGCCGCGGAACTATTTGGTGTAAAAGTAATGGGGCGTGTTATGGGAATCATCATTGCTGCCGATGGTTTGGGCGAAGCACTTGCTCCTATGCTGGCCGCCTGGTTTAGGGACAAGACCGGAAGCTATGCGAATGGATTTTCCGCCCTGATTATCCTGGCGATCATTGGAACAATCGCGATATCATTCCTTCCTAAAAAACAGCAACCTGAATCATAACTTTATCCTGGATGTCGTTAGTCAGATTAAAATAATGCTGAGCAGGCAGAACGGATTATGATACAACAAGATCAAATCATCATTAGACGTATTCTGCCGGGTGACTTACACGCAGTGATGAGATTATCTACTGAACAAGGTTGGAACCAAACAGAAAAAGATTGGCAGCTGATCATAGCCAATCCGCCAAACCGTTGCCTTCTTGCTGAGTACCATGGAAAAATCATAGGCACCACTGCTGCCATGAATTACAACAATGATGTCGCCTGGATAAACATGGTACTGGTGGATAAGGACTATCGTGGGCATGGTATCAGTAAATCACTACTGAAAAATATCTTTGCTGAATTACAGCAGTGCAAATCCATTAAACTCGATGCTACTCCCGCAGGGCAACAAGTCTACAACAAGTTTAATTTCATCGATGAATATTCCATCTCACGGATGACATGCGATTCTATTAAAAGCATGTCATCAAATCCTGCCGATGATGACTTGACTGAGCCGATTACTTTAAAGCATCTTCCTGAAATCATGGCGTATGACGAACAGGCTTTTGGCGCCAACAGATCATCTCTCATTGAATCGTTACTAAAAGAATTTCCTAACAGGGCGTGGATGCTGAAACAAAATCATGTTCTTACTGGCCTTGTCTTGGGAAGAGATGGAAGAAGGTATCAACAGCTTGGTCCTGTCATGGCTTCGACCTATACCGATGCACAAATTCTTATTTCAAAATCACTAAGTCACTTGAAAGATAAACCCATCGTGGTGGAAGTGCTGAATGACAAAGAAGATCTAATCCATTGGTTAAGGTCGATTGGTTTTATAAAGCAACGTGAATTTGTACGGATGTATCGCGGCAATAATCCCTTTCCTGGCAACAAGGATAAACAGTATTTGATTTGTGGGCCTGAGTTTGGATAATGATCCTACATCACTTATTAGACTGGAACATATTTAAGTGAAACGAGACCTGTGTCGTACACTTTATGACTTACCAGTTTCAAACTTTTCCTGATGGCAACGTTTTGAAATAATGGTTTGCCGCCTCCCAAAATCACCGGGTGCACCGATAGCCAATATTCATCAACTAACCCTGCATTCACAAGCGTGGTGATTAACTGTGTGCCCCCAAAGAGCCAGATGTCTTTTCCCTTAGTATGTTTAAGCTCACGAACGAAATCAACTACATCTCTGGCAACCAGTTTAACATTCGATGGTTCCACTTCTTTCAAGGTGTTGGTGACCACAAAGGTCTCCATTCCCTTCCAGAGATTTTCACTTTCGTGTTTCATCGTGAGTTCAAAAGATTTTCTTCCCATGATGATGGCATCGATTCGCTTTAGAAAATCTGACATGCCATAATCCTGATCAGTAAAACACCAATCATATTCACCATGGGGGTCTTCAATGAAACTATCCAGGCTAACTGCTAGACCTAAAATTATTCTTCTCATTTATGATCTGTAAAAAAAAGCTATCGCAACGGGCGATAGCTTTTTAATTGAAAAATTATGCGTTACCAGAAAATAGCATACAATGCGGTTAAGCCAATCAATATGATAATGGAACCAATAGCAAAACCTTGTGAAGTTCTGAACATAGCAGGATCTACCTCCAGGGTGTGCTTGGGTAATTTATGAGCTGGTGTTGATAAACTGATCACTACCATACCGATCACACAAATAATAAATACAAAACCCATGCGGTCGAGGAACGGAATCTCGATCACCCCAGACGCAGGATTAAGTGCGGCAAAACCAAATCCCTGGAGGAACGAAACGTCTGCAAAGTCAGGTAAGAATTTAAATAATACTGAACAGGCAAATCCACCAATAATGGCAAACATTGCGGCTCCGGCAGTGGTGCGCTTCCAGAAGAAACCAAGAATGAACATCGCAAAGATTCCTGGCGAAACAAAGCCTGTATACTCCTGAATAAATTCAAAGCCTCCTTTTTTATCAATGCCCAGAAAAGGCGCAATGATGATTGCGATGATCATGGCCACAACCACTACAACACGTCCCATCCATACCAGGTTCTTTTCATTGGCTTCTTTGTTGATGTGTTCTTTGTAAATATCCAACGTGAAGATGGTTGAGATACTGTTTGCTTTTCCGGCCAACGAGGCCACCACGGCTGCCGTTAATGCCGCAAAGGATAACCCTTTTAATCCTGTAGGAAGTAAATTTAATAATACAGGATAAGCGTTATCCTGAATAAGTTCACCGTTCTTCAGCATCTCCGTTTGAAACATTCCGTTTTTCCACAACACATACGCTGCAATACCGGGGAGCACAACGATCACAGGCATAAGCATTTTCAGGAACGCTGCAAAAAGAAGTCCGGTGCGGGCAGTTTGTAAGTCGGCACCCAATGCACGCTGTGTAATGTATTGGTTGCAACCCCAATAGTTGAGGTTTACCACCCACATCGCTCCAAATAAAACCGTGAGCCCGGGGAGACTGATGTAATTCTCATTCGAGCGGTCGAAGATCATATCAAAGTGATCGCTTGATTTTTCCATCAGCAGGCTCAAACCATTCATCGTGCCGCTGGTACCAAATTGTTCTGACACAAGATTTAACGCCAGGTAAGTTGTTGCCAAGCCTCCTAACACCAGAAAGAACACTTGAATAACATCGGTATAACCAATCACCTTCATTCCACCGAGGGTAATGATGATGGAGAAAGCGGCCAGACCAATCATACAGGTAGTAAATCCGATTCCGGAAATGGTGCTCACCGCCAAGGCGCCTAAGAATAAAATGGAGGTGAGGTTTACAATGATATAAAGTGAAAGCCAGAAAATGGCCATGATCATACTCACGGTATCGTTGTAACGTTGCCTCAGGAACTGGGGCATGGTATAAATTTTATTCTTGAGATAAATCGGTAAGAAGAACACGGCTACCACAATCAAAGTGGCTGCTGCCATCCACTCATACGCAGAAATTGCCAAACCCATTTTAAATCCGTTACCGGACATACCAATCATTTGCTCGGCTGAGATGTTGGAGGCAATCAATGAAGCACCGATAGCCCACCACGTGAGCGAGCCTTCTGCTAAAAAGAAATCCTTTGAATCGGCCTGTTCTTTCTTTTTTCGATTATAAATCCAATAGCCATAAAAGGCTACGATGCAGAAGTAAACGAGGAATACTGCATAATCCAACAATTGTAATTCGTTCATCAGGTAGTAGGTATAAGGTTTGGGTTAATCATGATGTATTGAATGCACACCTTCGCAAAGGTTAATCGAATAAAAATCAGGTTCTTTTTTGAAAGTACCAACATATTTCTCCCTGACTTTATGAGAAAATTGCTCAACGGCATCTTTCCTCACCAGGGTAATGATGCAGCCACCAAAGCCTCCTCCCATCTGTCGGGCACCAAACACCTCATTCGGATACTGTGAGGCAACCTCCACCAGCAAATCAGATTCAACACAACTCACCTCATACTCGTTGCTCAGGGCCCAATGCGTTTCGAACATGAGTTTACCAAAACCCTTTAAATCCTCCGCTTTCAACAAAAGAGCTGCTTGTTGCGTTCTGGCAATTTCCTTTACCACAAAACCACATTTAGTAAATACGTCTTCACTTACGTGAGATCGCATGGCTTCAATATCACTTACGCTCGTATCGCGTAACGATCGTATATCAGGATTTGATTTTTGAAGCCAGGCGACTCCTTCTTCACAGGACGAGCGCCTGGCATTGTAAGCCGAAGTAGCCAACGTGTGTTTCACTTTGGTATCAACCAAAAGAATTTCAATGTCTGGAAAATGAAAAGGAAGATATTCGTGTCGCAAGCTCCGGCAATCAAGAATGAAAGCCTCATCTTTCTTTCCGAACAAGCTTGCATATTGATCCATGATGCCGCACATCAGGCCTACAAAATAGTGCTCGGCATATTGACCGATCTTAGCCAGATCAAGCCGGGTAAGTTTAAAATCAAAAATTTCATTCAGGGCAAATCCAAATCCGGAACACAAGGCTGCCGAAGAGGACATGCCTGCACCACCAGGAACATTGCCTCCAAAAATACAATCTACACCTCCTACTGAATGTCCTCGCTTTTGAATACCATCAATCACTCCCATCAGGTAATGCTGCCATTCTCCACCAGCCTGTAATTCGGATGTCGTGAATGAAAGCGATGTATTGTAATTCATCGAGATGAAGTTGAAACGATCTGTTTGATTAGGGGCAACTAAGAAAAAAATATGCTTGTCAACGGCTGCGGGCATCACAAAACCTTCGTTGTAGTCGGTGTGCTCACCAATCAGGTTGATGCGGCCAGGGGCAATGACCATTATCGGATCTTTTCCAAACTTACTTTTGAAAAGTGAAAAGATTACCTGATCGAGTTTCATAATCACAATATATAAGTGTTAAAAATAGAGCTTTTGAATGATTACAGGGAACAATGTGTCCTAAAATCATCGCCCGAATCCGGACAATACTATTCAACTATGAACAGATACTAAAATCAACAATGCCTAAATACGTCTTGAAACACGGTAATCAGTATTGGTACAAGCTTTGACTTTATAGCAAAAACCCGAGACTTATGTTGAAAAATGGCCTGCTCTTGTTCGTACGAAATCTTAGAAGACAAAAACTCTTTTCAGTGATCAATCTGCTTGGGCTCACGGTTAGCATCAGTAGTGCCTTACTCATTTACCTCTATGTTCGTTATGAGTTTAGCTATGATCGCTTCCATCCGCATGCTGATCGAATTTATCGGGTTAATCAAACATTCATCTGGGGCGAATACGATGACCATCAGTTTGCGTCCACCGGGCCGGGGGTAGCCACCGCGTTGCGTGAAGAATTAGCAGAGGCTGAACTCGTCACCAGCATCCATACACCAGGCAACTTTTTAATTTCATACGCGCATCCATCGGGCGAGGTTATTACGTTCGAAGAAGATGAGATTCTCGCTGCCGATACCAACTTCTTCAAACTCTTCAACTTTCCATTAATCACCGGAAATGCTGCATCGGTATTGAAGCAAGCAAACACCATTGTTATTACTGAATCCACTTCCAAAAAATACTTTGGGGATGAAAACCCACTAGGTAAACTCATCCGCCTTGATGCCGCAGGAAATCAACAAACCTATGAAGTAACGGGCGTAGTAGAAGACACCCCTGAAAATTCTTACATCAAATTCGATGTATTAGTTTCCATGAGCAGTTTTCCCGCTGTGGAAAGGCTTCATTGGAGTTGGGTATGGACACAACTGGAAACCTTTGTGCGCTTTAGAGAGAATACCGATATAGAAAACACGAAGGCAAAACTGGCGATCATTCCACGTAAGTATGCCGAAGAAACCCTAAAGCGCATTATGAATGTATCGTATGATGAATACATTAAATCAGGAAAAAAGTGGGAACTGTTTCTTCAACCCATGGTGGATATTCATCTGCCCGATCACGTTGTCTATAACCGGTTGAACGAAAGTGGCAATAAGAAAATTGTTTATTCCATGATTGGTATTGCCGTATTTATCGTGCTCCTCTCATGTGTAAACTTTATGAATTTGTCTACAGCACAATTCACGCGTAGAGTAAAAGAAGCGAGCATCAGAAAAATCCTGGGGCTGGGTAAAAAAGAACTGAGTCTCAATTACTTTTTGGAAGCGTTGTCATTCTGCATCATCGCGCTGGTGCTCGCCCTTGCTGTTGCGCAATTATTTCTACCGGGGTTTAATCTGATCACCGGAAAATCCATTGAACTAGATCTATTAAGTGACATGACATTAGCAGGCTCGCTCATCACCTTAATTATTCTGATGGCTATGATTGCCAGTAGCTATCCTACGTTATTCCTTACGGGATTCCATCCGGTAGAAGCGATAAAAGGAAAAATAAAAACAGGACGTAAAGGGCAAGTGTTCAGAAATAGTTTAGTGGTATTTCAATTTAGCGTGTCCATCATCCTGATGGTGTGCACGGGAATTGTTTTTCAACAATTGAATTATGTTTCAGAAAAAGACCTGGGATTTGATAAGGAAAATCTGCTGGTATTAAAACATGTAGCCCTGATTAAAGATGCTGAAAGTATGACCCAATCGGCACTCAACGTTTCGGGTGTGGTGAACGCAAGCTGGTGCTCATCGATACCTCCGCGCATATTTGGTGGTGATAAATTCAGCGCAGAAGGAATGAACAATGAAACCTTTGCCCTTAACTATACCTCAGGCGATGAACAGTTTATCCCTACGCTGGATATTAAACTCAAATACGGCAGAAATTTTTCAAAGGATATACCGGGAGATGCTGAACGTGTGATTCTCAATAAAGCGGCTATAGAAAGAATCGGATGGAGTGTTGATGAATCCGTCATCGGAAAAAAGATTGAATCCCCCGATGGAGAAATTAAATTTGAGGTAGTCGGCATCGTAGAAGATTTCAACTATTGGTCATTGGAGAATCCGATCGAGCCGATGGCGATCTTTAACAACTATTCCAAGAACCTCTTTGGTGTTGGCGATCAACGGTATATTGCGCTTCGTATCGTATCGCAAAATAGTGAAGCGTGGAAAAGCACGCTGACCGAACTTAGTGCGTTATGGAAAACACATGCCGGAGATACCCCGCTTCAATATGAATTTGTGGACGATGCTTTTGCTAAAACATTTAAAACACAGGAGCAGTTTGGAAGGATCCTGACCATCATCGCGACACTCGCCATACTGATTGCTGCCTTGGGTTTATTGGGAATGATCATCTACACCTTAGAACAACGCACCAAAGAGATCGGGATCCGAAAAGTATCAGGCGCTACGGTACTCGACATTCTCGCCTTGATATCAAAAGGATATACGCGCTTAATCGTCATGGCCTTTGTCATGGGTGCTCCCCTCTCCTGGTGGATTATGCACCATTGGTTACAGGATTTTGCCTATCGAATTACACCTTCGATTTGGATATTTGCCCTGGTAGGCGTAGGCACCTTGTTCGTTGCAATCATGATCACGAGCTATCACTCCATGAAAGCTGCCATGACCAATCCAGTGGATGTGTTAAAAGATGAATGATATCATTTCCTTCATTTTTGAGGCGGAAATTGATAAGAGAACTCATCTTCGTTTTTTTCTTAACTTTATATAGCTATTTCAAACATGAAAGTATTAACCATCGATAGAACCAAAGAATGGACTGTAGACGATTATCTTCTACTCGGAGAAATCAAAACGCCTTGTCAGTTAATCAATGGAGAATTAATTATGAGCCCTGCACCCAACCCAGAATATCAACGGGTATCAGGAAAATTATTTAAGATCCTTGATAAAGCTACTCAAGGAACTGGCGAAGTTTTCTATGCTCCCATTGACCTCTACATTGACGCTAAAAATGTTTTTCAGCCAGACCTGATTTACCTGTCAGATCAAAACAAAAAATACCTCACTTCTCGCGGCATTGAAGGTCCCCCCGATATTGTGGTAGAAATAATTTCGCCATCCAATAGCTATACCGACCGCAATCAAAAGAAAGACAGCTATCTCGCCTTCAGGATAAAAGAATATTGGATTGTTGACCCTGGCAACCGCACAATAGAAATTTATACTCCGCAGGGAGGTGGAGATGTTCCTGTGTCATTCGTTTCTGCTGAGGCAGAAATTACTTCTTCCCTTGAAAAGAAAGTTCGATTCAATTTGAAAGAGATTTTTTAAGTTTCTTTAGTAGATTTCAAACACATCACCAAACTTCCAAACACGACCATTAATAACACCCAACCCGAAGCCATGGTAATATTATTTCCTACGGTATAAGGCTTGGGCTCAAACTTAAACTCGATGGTGTGCTTGCCAGCAGGTACTTCCAACGCTCTTAAAACATAGTTGGCTCTTAACATAGTTACTTCCTTGCCATCAATAAATGCGTGCCATCCTTTGGGATAAAATATTTCAGAGAATACGGCTATTCCATTCGATGCCGACTCTGATTCATATTTCATATACGGAAGTTTATTCTCCACCAGTTTAATTTGAGCAAGACTATCTGCCGTAATCGATGGATTGCTGAGCTTCCATTTTGATTGATCAATCACCACCACATTTTGGGTATTCACCTCGGCTGTCCTGTTCAATTCCTCCGTAGCGTTACTAACAAAAACCAAGTCCTTAACAAACCAGGCAGGGCCATTGGCTTGTGGATTGCGAATTATATTTTCCTTATCCGTTCCGTACACAATGTATTTTATATTCAACATATTAAGCACTCCGTAGTTATTAAACTGAGGGGCTCCTTGTTGTGCGTCTTGCATCAATAGTTGAGTGTTTTTAGTGATGCCCGAATCATAAAGTTCCTGATAGCGCCTCAGTTTCGCTCCATGATATCCGCCAATGGAATTATGGAAATAAGACGTGCGGGCATCAGCAAATGCACCCTGAAAATCATAAACCCGGTAGTAGCCTTTATCTTTTAAAATCTCTTCATCGGCTGGTGTTGGCGCAAAGGTGGTGTTGGCACGCTTGCGCACATACTTCTCTTTAGAAAAATAACGGCTGTCAACAAACCCAAGATCAATCACCATCAACAAAGCCATAACGGGATAGATGATGGATTTACTGATAAAATTCTTTAGCAAGGCAAAGAGCGCTGCGCAGAAAACAAGGATTAACCAAATGGCCCGCCACGCATCCGCTTGCATCAGCGAAGCACGATCATTCCTTAAAGCAGCTTTAAACCACGGTGGCAATTGCGCATCCTCTGGCTTGAGAAAATTCCCTACACCACCTACCAACATCAACATTAAACTGACTCCAACGGTGAGCGCCAACGGCCAGATCAATTTCTTTTGTGTGGTCTTATTCCAACCTTCCTTCAATAAATTTTCTAACCCCATCATTCCTAATAAAGGCATTGAAAAAAGGATGATCACCAAAGCAAAACTGACTGATCTGAATTTGTTGTATCCGGGAAAATAATCGAACATGAAATAGTTGAAGGAAGAAAAACGATCACCCCAACTCAACATCAGACTCAGTGCACTCAGTGGCACCAGCCACCAAATATATTTTTTCTCTCCAAATACAATTCCAAGAATGAAAAGAAAGCAAACGATCGCCCCTGCATAGTAGGAGCCCCCCGTAAAACCTTGAGGTCCCCAATAAGCTGATGTATAACCTGCTAATTGATTGGCGGCTTGATTGTCCCCCGACTTAGCCAATGCTTTATACGATTCACTTTCCGGATCCTGAACAAAATAATTCATGCTCGTGCCTCCGTAAATATTCGGGATCAACAGCGCGATCGATTCACCAACGCCATATTTGTAAGCAAATGCATAATCTTTTGACAATCCATTATCATCATTCGAAGTACTTTTCTTAGTCAATTCGGAAGGTCCACGAATAGAATACGTAGTATACTCGCTAATAGCCCAAAACTGTCCGAAGAAGGTGCCCACAGCAATCAACACGGCAGGAATCAACACGGCAATATTTTTAAAGAAGTCAGCAATCTGTTTAGCACGAATGGCATAAATCAGTTGAACCAATCCGTAAACCAAAACGATGAGCACCGTATAGTACGTAATCTGTAAATGGTTTTCACGAAGATGAAGCGTGAGACCAAGTGCAGTCACACCTAACCCCAAAATTCGCCTATCGCTAAAAGCCAGTTGAATACCTGCGATAATCAAAGGCATAAAAGCAATAGCACCGATGCGTGCATTATGTCCTGCACCAAGACCGATGATCATGTACGATGAAAGACCAAAGGCAAGAGCCCCTGCAATGGCAAACCATGGTCGTACTTTGAAAGAGAGTAATAAAATATAATAGCAGAGAAAAGCGAGAAAGATCACGTTTACCGGATGTGGTAAAAAAACCGAGAGCACTTTTTTAAATCCCAAGACTATTCCATCACTCCATTGCAGGTTGACGAGGTAAGCCGGCATTCCTGAAAATATGGCACCTGCCCAAAGACCTTCTGCACCGGTGGCATCGCGATAATCGCGCAATGCTTTGGAGGAACCGCTCCATTGTTGAATATCGCTCTGTGAGATCGATTTGTTATCAAAAAAAACCGGGTTGAAGAATAGGATGGTGACCACCAGAAAGACAACCACCGCAACCAAGTGAGGCAACACATGCTCAGAAAATCGTAATTGTTTCATGCTATACTACTTAGGTCTGCAAAATAGGAAGTATTGGGGAATAAAAAGATTCTGGATATGGAGCGTAACCACTTTTACCAAAGGATGCGCTTAGAAAGAGTACCACTAAAACTTCAAAGCAGCATAGCCCTTAAGTTGATAAGTCGTCATAGTGGTAAGCATGGAAGTAGCCACTTTCACTTCGGGTACCATTTTAAATCGGTCGATGTTTCTAGCGATGAGTGACTGGCCACAAACAAACATTTTAACACCAGCCTTATCCAGTTCCTTAAATAATTTCAGCGTTGGATTGTCTACACCGTATTTCGCTTTGTAAGCTTCGTTGTTCATCACCGAAAAAGCAGCACCACCATGAATAGCCAACACCACATGTAGTTTTTCTTTGGGTACCCCTCCCATGACGTGAAGGTTGATCAATCGGGCAACATTATAGAGTGCCCAGTTCGTAGAGTCTGGTTTATCGCTCGGGGTGGCAATCTCAATGATGATTTTATAGTCCAACGAGGGATCTGGTTTTTCGTCTGCGTATGGAATATCAAAAATGCCACCATAGTTTTTCACGACAGGATTGATGCGGCTTTGAGAGAATGCGGATATTGAAATACCAAGCAAGATGAACATCAACAAACTTTTCATAAATGATCTTTTAGGATATTTAAAGATGCAATAAAAATTAACAAGGCGGTGATTCGTCTCACATAGACAGGTTTGAATTTCGTTGAGCCTAACCGGGAACCAATCTGGCCGCCAATAAAGACAGCCACCAATAAAGAAATCATGAGTTGCCAATCCAGGCTAGGAAAACCGCGCGCAAACTGACCTATCAAACCACTCATTGAGTTAACGAGAATGAATACACTCGCTAAAGCAGAAATCTTTTTTGCTTCGGCCCAATTCAACAAATGTAAAATCGGAGAAAGGAAAATTCCGCCACCAATGCTCACCAATCCCGAAAGGAAGCCAATGAATCCACCAAGAGCCGCTTTGTGGATCGTACCATCAATTTTCGAAGTGGCGTTATTCGTTGTATCGTGTTGAATCCAAAGAAATAGTGAAGCAATCAACAGGGTAATTCCAAGAAGGATAAAAAATACAGCGTCTTGCAGTTTCCAGAATCCACCAATAAAAGCCATGGGCACGCTCGCAACCAGAAATGGCCAGATTTCTTTCCACGATAATTTACCTTGCTTATAAAATATGATCGTGCTGCCGGTAACCACTACGATGTTGCAAAGCAAAGCGGTTGGTCTGATCACCTCCGGTACCAATGCAAAAAAGGGTTGGGCCATTAATGCCAGATAGCTGGAACCTCCGCCAAAGCCGACCGATGAGTAAACAAATGCAATGATAAAAAATGAAATCACGAGCAGATGAAACTCCATCGTATTACCCTCCAATGGTTGACATCGATTCCATCACGGGTGCACCAGACTTTCTTTGCTCCTCAGCTTCAAAACCATTTTTAGGTCGGCTGCTAAATGCTTTCAATAATTCTATTCTTATTTCTTCGTCTGTTCTTCCTTCGCGCATCAGTGTTTTGATATTGAGAACACCATCGTCATACAAACAGGTTTTTAAAACACCTTGTGCGGTAACGCGAATGCGATTGCACGTGCCACAAAACGTGCGACTGAAAGCTGCGATCACTCCTACGTTTCCTTTATAGCCGGGAACCTGATAATTATACGATGTGGAGTGTGCCTCATCCTGAAGTTTGATCATCGATGGATAATGTACCTGAATGTGAGCCATGATTTTCTTGAACGTCCACGGCAGTAAATCATAGTGACTTTCTCCACCATTGAAAGGCATTTCTTCAATAAACCTCACCGATACTGGATGTGATTTGGTCAATTCAACCATCGGCAGAATGTCTTCAATGTTTTTGCCATCCATCACCACGGCATTGATCTTCACGGGAACATCATGCTTGATTAATTGAAGCAGTGTATCCCAGGTTTTTTCGAACTCATCTCTTCGTGTGATCATCTTAAATCGTTCACGATCGAGGGTATCTAAACTTAAGTTCACCGAAGCGATTCCAAGTGATTTCAATACTTCGATGTGTGGTGTAGTTAGAATTCCATTCGTGGTTAAATGAACATCTTTTATTCCGTTGATGGACACCATCTTTCTGATCAGATTCATCAGATCTGTTCGCACAAACGGCTCACCACCCGTTAACCGGATTTTAGAAATCCCCATGGAAGCGGTGAGCGTGATGAGTCTTTCAATTTCTTCAAAGGTGAGCAGCTCTTTCTTGGGCAAATATTTGATGCCTTCTTCGGGCATGCAATAAAAGCAACGCAGATTACACCGATCTGTTACCGCAAGGCGCAGGTACGTGATGGGGCGTCCATGATTATCAAAAAGTTGAGGTGCTACCATACTTTTCGAAAGATAGATATGATCGATCAAATAATGTGAATGAAATCACTCCGTATATTTGTTAAATGAAGGTTAAAGTCAAAACATTCGGCATTTCAAGAGATATTCTGGGCGGGCGGGAAGTAACGGTTATGGTGGAAGGCAGTTCGGTAGGTGATTTGAGAAAGACTTTATCCAGGCTGTTTCCTGCTTTGAATAAACTGAATTCTCTGTTCATCGCTGTAAATCAGAACTATGCCGCTGATGAGGTAACGCTTTCTGAAACGGATGAAATAGCGCTGATTCCTCCGGTTAGTGGTGGATAGGGAAAATCTTGCTAGACATAGGACACAAGACTTAAGATATAAGACGCAAGACATTGGACTGAATACTCAAGACTAAATTCATGATTGAAATAACTGAACTACCGATAGATGTTTTAAAGGTGATTAAGGCGGCTTCGCTTCACGAGGCTGGTGCAATTAACACGTTTATCGGAACGGTTCGGAATCAAACTTCAGGCAAGGGAGTGCTTCGATTAGAGTTCGAAGCCTATGAACCGATGGCAGTTTCGGAGATCAGGAAAATTGCTGATCAGGCCAACAAAACCTGGAACATAGTAAGCTATGCAGTAAGTCACCGGATTGGTGCTCTCCTTCCGGGAGATATAGCTGTGGTCATTGCAGTAGCCACACCTCATAGAAAAGCATCCTTTGAAGCTTGTCAGTTTATAATCGACAGCTTAAAACAGACCGTTCCGATCTGGAAGAGAGAATTTTTTGAAGATGGAGATCAGTGGGTTTCGGCCCACCCGTAAGTTTTAGATTTGGCTGAAGATCATCACCAGCAAGGTAACGATCGCAATGGCAGTCACTAGCCCTACAGAAATCACCAGCACTACATCACGATGAATCGAATTAATCTGAAATCCAGAAAAAATATTTTTACTCAATAGTTTCATAAAGCCAGACTATTTGGTTCATAAAAATAACTGAATAGACACTGAAATGTTCACTATTGTTAAGAATATAATATTCGGATGCTCCAACTTTGATTAAGCAGTTAAACTATAAATGACTTATTAATTGGAGGTTATCGGTAATAAAAAAATCTTCTCTATGAATTCCTACTGTCGCACAAAGTCATTCTTGCCCCCGCTCTTCGCCATAAGTTTGATTTCTTCGATGATGATATTATGCGACAATGCCTTGCACATGTCGTAAATGGTAAGGGCGGCCACTGAAGCAGCCATAAGCGCTTCCATTTCTACACCGGTCCTGGAAGTAATAATGGCTTCGGTATCAATGATGGCTTTATTCTTCTTCACGGTAATCCGGATTTTGCAATCTTCGAGAGCCAACGGGTGACAAAACGGAATCAATTCATGTGTTCTTTTAGCGGCCATCACACCGGCAATGATGGCAGTATGAAATACAGGGCCTTTCTTCGTAATTAGCTCATCCCCTTTCATCTGCGCAACAATCTTCTTTCCTAACTGAACCACGGCTTGTGCTTTGGCTATTCGTTTGGTGATGGCTTTTTCCGACACATCCACCATTTGCGGGTTGCCCGTAGCATCAATATGTGTAAATTGTTTTTTCATTATCCAAATCTAAACAAAACATGGTCAGCGTTGAGGAAGCGGAATCAATAATTCTTGGCAATCTGTTTACGCCAAAAATAATCGCGATAGAAATCGAACAGGCCGAAGGAAGGGTGTTAGCTGAAAATGTGACTGCAGACCGCGACTTTCCACCCTTCAACCGGGTAGCCATGGATGGGATAGCCATCAACTTTCAATCGTTCATGTTTGGTCAGCGATCATTCATCGTGGAAGGAATACAGGCTGCAGGAATGCCTCAACAAAAACTCCAACAGGAAAATAATGCCATTGAAGTGATGACGGGTGCGATGTTACCTGAGGGGGCAGATACGGTGATTCGCTATGAAGATATTGATATTGAAAATGGAAGTGCCAAAATCCTGATCGACACCGTTGAGCCGAATCAAAACATTCATCCCCAAGCACAGGATTGCAAAAAGGGTGAGAAGTTATTATCCACAGGATTTAAAATTTCACCTGCCGAAATCGCATTGTTAGCCTCGGTGGGTAAAAGTCAGATCCATGTTTTTCAATTTCCAAAGACTGCCATCATCAGCACCGGTGATGAGCTAGTGGATGTGAACGAGCAACCCCACCCCTGGCAAATCAGAAGGTCAAATGCCTACGCATTGCAAGCTGCCTTCAAGCAAATAAATCATCATGCCGATCAGTTTCATGTTTTCGACAATGAGGAATCCCTCACAAGAGAACTGAAGAAAATATTTGAATCCTATGAACTGATTATTCTTTCTGGCGGTGTATCGAAAGGGAAATATGATTTTGTGCCCCGTACATTGGAGCAATTGAATGTGAAAAAACTCTTTCATCAAGTCAGTCAAAAGCCCGGTAAGCCATTATGGTTTGGACGAAGTGAATCCCACACTGTGTTTGCCTTGCCGGGAAATCCGGTATCGACCTACATGTGCTATTATCGCTTCATCAAACCGTGGCTGGAACGAAGTCTTGGATTAGTTTCTGAAAAGAATGTTGCTATTCTTGCTAAAGATTTTCAGTTCAAACCTACACTGACTTACTTCCTGCAGGTAAAGACCACGAATGAACATGGAAAGCTGATGGCTTACCCCAATGCCGGAGGCGGCTCAGGTGATTTTGCTAACCTCAAAGACGTGACTGGTTTTCTTGAGTTACCCGCACATCAATCGGAGTTTAAAGCAGGAGAAATTTTTCCTTTCTATTCGTTCCGTATATGAGTGCTAGCCTTCTTCAAATAAGCATCGCACTGATTATTTCCATCACAGGCATCATCGTGCTTACACGTTACCTGAATGTGCATGCCTTTTTCGCGTTGCTGGTTTCATCTATTGTATTTGGAATCCTGGTGGGTAAACCTTTTTTAGAAACAATCAGTTCCATGCAAAGTGGCTTTGGGTCATTGCTGCAACAAATAGGATTATTGGTGGCAGTCGGATCTTGCTTAGGAATGTTGATGGAGAAGACAGGAGCCATGGAAGTAATCGGACAACGGATCATTCATTTTTTTGGGGTTCGTTACTCTGTGCTGGCCATGACCACCATCGGGATCATCGTTGGCATTCCGGTTTTTTGTGATTCCGGATTCATTATTTTGTCGCGATTGATTTCGAGCATGGCAGCGCAAAGCTCAGCCAACTCGGCACAACTTTCATTGGCATTATCCTCAGGTTTATATACCACGCATGTTCTGGTGCCACCTACCCCTGGGCCCTTGGCTGCTGCTGCCAATCTGAATTTTTCGGAACATATTTCTACGCTTATGTTCATAAGTCTTATTGCTTCTATTCCCGTTGCCATAGTGTCTTACTTCTTCTCGATAAAATTGGGGCACTCGATAAAAGCAAGTCAAGTCATCACTGAAGTGAACCATGAGGAAAACAAAATTTCAGCATGGAAAGCATTTCTCCCGCTCCTTCTTCCGATTGTATTAATTGCCTCTGCTTCCATTCCTAACATAATAACCTTACACGAAAACTTCATCTCGCTCTTGCGGATCGTTGGACATCCGGTGGTAGCGTTAATGATTGGATTAATTTTATCAGCTCTGTTGATTAACGGCAAAGACACGAAAGAAATGCCTTCATGGATTTCCACCGCGTTAAAAGATGCGGGCATCATTTTATTAATTACCGGTGCCGGTGGGGCGTTTGGTGCCGTGATCAAAACCAGTGGCATTGATGTGCTATTAAAAGATTATGTTTCAAACTCGAGCAGTCAAGGAATTATTTTTATCCTCATCGCCTTTGTGATCTCTGCCATTTTAAAAACAGCACAAGGTTCTTCCACATCATCCATCATCATCACCAGTTCATTATTAGCTCCGCTCGCTGCATCGGCAGGTTTTGTAAGTCCCGCGCAACTCTCCGTGCTAGTCGTGGCCATCGGTGGTGGTGCCATGACCGTATCGCATGCTAATGATTCTTATTTCTGGGTAGTATCGCAATTTGGTGGCATCTCATCGCGCGATGCATTCAGAAGTTTTACGCTGCTCACGTTAGCTCAAGGCCTTACTGCATTACTTGCTTCCATCCTCATATTTCAGTTTGTGTGAACATCTTAATTGCACCGGATAAGTTTAAAGGCTCGCTCACCGCGAATAAGGTGTGCCAGGCTGTACGTGAAGCTTTGCTGGAAATTGATTCTACACTTGTAATCAGCGAAGCGCCCCTGGCCGATGGTGGTGAAGGCACGTTTGAAATATTGGTGGCGAACAGTGATGGTAACATAAAACAAATATCAGTACTTGATCCGATACAGCGCCCCATTCAATCCGAATATGGTCTGTCAAAAGATAAGACTACTGCATTTATCGAAATGGCGAAAGCCAGCGGATTGCAATTACTGAAAGAAACCGAACGCAATCCGTTACTTACTTCCACGATTGGTGTTGGGCAATTAATATCTAATGCATTTAATGAAGGCGTAACCAACATCATCCTTGGCATAGGAGGAAGTGCCACCAACGATGCAGGCATCGGCATGGCCCATGCATTAGGATTTCGATTTTTAAATAACAGAAATGAAATACTTAATCCGATTGGCCAGTCACTCTCTGAAATTTATTCTATCGATGATACTCAAGTTGATGCCCGATTACACGAAGTCAACTTTACTGTGTTGTGTGATGTAAACAATCCGCTTTATGGCAAAGACGGTGCAGCTTATGTCTATGGTCCGCAAAAAGGTGCTACGTCCGAAGATGTTCAACGATTAGATCAAGGATTAAAACACCTTGCTGATCTGGTCAAGCAAACGCATCACTTAGATTTAAATTTCCCCGGAGCAGGTGCTGCCGGAGGCTTGGGCGCTGGAGCAACATTATTTTTGAAAGCAACATTGAGAAAAGGTATTGATTACATCTGCGAACTCACTGCACTGGAAGATAAGATTCGAGCATCTGACATGATCATTACAGGAGAAGGGAAACTAGATGAGCAAACTTTTTCGGGAAAGGTAGTTGGCCACGTTCTTGCTTTAGCTCATCAACACCATAAGCCGGTTTTTATTTTATGCGGACAATGCACACTCACTGAGGATGAGCTGAAGAAGTTTGGAGTAGAAAAAATAATCACCTTAGCCAGTCATCCTTCTGAATGGAATGTTGCCATCCATCAACCTTTACCATTAATTAAATCACGAATCAAAGAAGCATTTTTGAATTTAACCTAACAATATCATTATGAAATCATCACGGAGAACCTTTCTAAAAAGTTTTTCAGTAGCATCAGCCTGGCTGCTCAGCGGAGGTATTCAGGAGCTCACCGCAGCACAAGTTGATTCGCTCAAGAGCAAAGTAACATTTCGCTTTGTCGTAGCCAGTGACGGACATTACGGACAAGTGAACACCGACTTCAATGATTTCTATTCGAAGATTACGCAGCACATCAATCTGTTTCATCAGCAATCTCCACTTCAAGGTTGTGTGATCAACGGTGATATCATTCATGATAAAAAAGAATTCCTTCTTCCTGCCAAGCAAAAGCTGGATCAGTTGACTGTGCCTTATTTTGTTACCAAAGGCAATCACGACATGGTGAGCGATGAGTATTGGAAAGAAGTCTGGAACGTGCCTGTGAACTATGAAAATAAATTCAAGAAAAATACATTTCTGATGCTCAGCACCTCCAACGAAAAAGGAGAATACCTCTCTCCTGATTTAACGTGGTTGAAAAGTAAACTGGAAGAGCACAAATCCCAAAAGAACATTTTCATTTTCCTCCACATCCCACAATACAAATGGACCTCCAACGCGATTGACACGCCTGCTTATTTTGAATTGACTAAGCAGTATCCAAACATCAAAGCTGTATTTCATGGACACGAGCATGATCAGGATGGTGTAAAAATTCTCCATGACACGCCCTTCCTGTTTGATTCACATTTTGGTGGCAACTGGGGCACTTCGTATCGTGGGTTTAGAGTGGTTGAATTATTAAAGGATAACTCGATGATCACTTACATGATGAATCCTTCCGACAGGATCAATGAATTCACGCATTAAGGTCATTTCAAGTGATTATCAATCAATCATTTGGGTGCATTTTGACTATTCCAAAGAAACCCAAATTTCGATTTGCAACACGAAGCGGGCAAACGTAATTTTGCCGCCTACTAGAAATTGAAACCATGTTCGATAGCTTAAGTCTCAAATTAGATAAAGCCCTGCAAACCCTAAAAGGCCAGGGAAGAATCACCGAAATAAACGTTGCTACCACCGTAAAGGAAATCCGCAAAGCTTTGATCGATGCGGATGTGAATTATAAAGTTGCCAAAGAAGTCACAGACGACATTAAGGATCAGGCTATGGGCCAGAATGTGCTCACATCTATTTCACCTGGTCAACTCCTCACTAAAATCACAAACGATGAGCTCACTCGCCTGATGGGCGGAGAAAGTGAAGACATCTCGTTAGAAGGAAATCCATCCGTCATTTTAATTGCCGGTCTTCAGGGTTCGGGTAAAACTACTTTTTCAGGAAAACTGGCTGCTTACTTAAAACGTCAGGGCCGTCAGGTGTTGCTTACTGCTTGTGATATCTATCGCCCTGCAGCGATTGATCAATTAAAAGTGCTGGGTGAACAAGTGGGTGTTGAAGTATATGCCGAACCCGAAAACAAAGACGCAGTAAAAATCGCAAAGGCAGCAATCGAACATGCGAAGAAAAATAACTTCCGTGTGGTGATTGTCGATACGGCCGGTCGTATGGCGGTGGATGAGGAGATGATGAATGAGATAGCCAAGTTAAAAGAAGCGCTCAGGCCATCTGAGACTTTATTCGTGGTTGACTCGATGACCGGTCAGGATGCGGTGAACACGGCCAAGACATTCAATGATCGTTTGAATTTTACAGGTGTGGTGCTCACCAAATTAGACGGTGACACCCGTGGTGGTGCTGCTCTATCTATCCGCAGGGTAGTAGAAAAGCCTATCAAGTTCATTAGCTCCGGTGAAAAGATGGAAGCCATTGATCGCTTCTATCCCGATCGTATGGCGAGTCGTATTCTTGGCATGGGTGACGTAGTGAGTTTGGTAGAGAAGGCTCAGGAAACATTCAACGAAGAAGAAACACGCAGGCTCAATGCCAAGATGCGTAAGAATCAGTTTGACTTCAATGACTTCATTTCTCAGTTGGAGCAAATCAAAAAGATGGGCAACATGAAAGACCTGCTAGGGATGATTCCTGGCATGGGTAAAGCGATGAAAGGTGTTGACATTGATGATAACTCATTCAAACCCATTGAGGCAATCATTCGCTCCATGACCAATGAGGAACGATCCAATCCAGATAAAATCAATGCCAGCCGTAAAAACAGAATTGCTAAAGGTAGTGGTACCAGCATCACGCAAGTAAATCAGTTATTGAAGCAGTTTGAAGACATGCGCAAGCTGATGAAAACGATGAATAAAATGGGCGGTGGTCAGCGCGCGTTGAATGCGTTGAATCCCTTCGGTAGATAACCCAATGGCGAGTCGATAAATTAAAATTTCGATTTTTGGAATAAATCCATCATGCCCGCTGTCTAATCAGCAATTCAAGACCTTATAACCATTTAGCATTTAAAATTCTGTTACCATGAAGCTTACTTCCCGCAACACACATCGCGACCTTGCTTATTTTTTTCTAGGATTGATCATCGCCTTCTCCATTTCAGGAATATTTCTTAATCACCGTCAGTCATGGCATCCAAGAAGATCCACCTATAATTCACAGGAAATATCAGTGAGCCTTCCACAGACGGATTCTATCAATGAAAATTTCATCAAGCAATTTACGGAAGAGCAAAAGATAGATGATAATCTCCGGAGATTTAACGTAGAGAAAAACAACCTTCGTATTTCGTATTCAAACCATGACGTTCAAATTGATATTACCACGGGCAAAGGCAAAATAGAATCATACCGCACTACACCTCTGCTTGGCCAAATGACTCAACTTCACCAGGACACCAGCAAGTGGTGGATTTATTATTCAGATATTTTTGGCGTAGCCATGTTGGTGATTGCCAGCACCGGGATGATTATTCAGAAGGGAGAAAATAGTTTTTGGGGTCGTGGATGGAAACTTGCTTTGGTGGGGTTAATCTTTCCGCTTATCTTTCTGTTCTTGCTTTCCTAACATAATATGTCCGCTACCGACTCCATTTTTCAAACCTTATTAAAAGATGAAGTTACTGCCTACGGGCAATTGAAAACGTTTCCGGCAGGTTCGGTGATCTTACAGGAAGATAGCTACATCAAGGCGATCCCTTTGGTCTTAAATGGCAGTCTTAAAGTGATGCGTACGGATAAAGATGGGCATGAAATACTGTTGTACTACATCACTCCCGGAGAAAGTTGTATCATGTCCTTCCTTGGGGGCATTCATAACGAAACCAGTAAGATCAAGGCTGTGGTGGAAGAAGACGCAGAGATTCTCTTTATCCCGGTAGAAAAAGCCAGCGAGTGGGTGAAGAAGTTTCCAGAGTGGTCCGATTTTATTTTTAAGCTTTATCACAAGCGATTTGAAGAACTCCTCACTGCCGTGAATGCGATTGCATTTCAAAAATTAGATATGCGTTTATTGCAGCTGCTGAAGCAAAAGGCTGAATTATATCAGACCAAAGAGCTAAAAATCACACATCAGCAATTGGCCGATGAACTTGGCACCGCACGCGAAGCCGTTTCCAGAGTGATTAAGCAAATGGAAAACGAAGGCCTTGTCATTCTTTCCCGTAATAAAGTTACCCTTTTGTAACGTAGGTCACAGACTCTCCTACTGCGCCATTGTATTTTTGTATCAGCAAATTATACAAGCGCATGCAGTTTATTAAAAGTCATTTCATAACAATTAGTGGAGTATTGATCGGGGTATCCGCTGGGTATGCGTATTGGCATGAGGTGGGGTGTCTCAGCGGCTCCTGCCCGATTACGTCAAGTCCGGTTAACTCATCGGTGTATGGCGCATTCATGGGCGGGTTAGTCTTCAATATGTTTCAAAAGGAAAAAATAAAAAACAAATAATATGGTAGAACAAATCATTAAAAATGGTGAAGGCACAATACTTGACGTGCGCACCAAAGGCGAATTTCAGGGAGGTCATGTTGCCGGATCAATAAACATTCCGGTCAATGAATTAATGCATCGGATCGATGAAGTGAAGTCACTAAAGTCTCCCCTCGTGCTCTGCTGTGCATCTGGTGGACGCAGTGCCATGGCCACACAACTATTAAAGCAAAAAGGCATTACGTGTCACGATGCAGGACCGTGGACCAATGTGAATTATTTACAAAGCCAAACTGTTAATTCGTTATGATCGAAGCTTTGAAGAGTTTATTCGGATTAGGTCCGAAAATAGATTACGCAGACCTGGTAAAACAAGGAGCCGTTATTCTGGACGTACGCACCAAAGGTGAATATGCGGGCGGTCATATTGGTGGGTCGGTGAATATTCCTATCGATCAGCTTAAGGTTAACACGCAACGTTTTTCCGATAAGAATAAGGTAATCATCACATGCTGTGCCTCGGGCATGCGCAGTGGTTCTGCTAAAAGTATCCTGAAATCAAAAGGATACACACAAGTGCACAATGGAGGTAGTTGGATGAGTCTTCAACATAAAATTTAAATAAGTATGGACGCACATTTTTATAATGTTCAGATTGAGTGGGACCGGGACCGTAAAGGAGTGATGTGTTCACCAGAACTGAATGCAGCCGCGATGAACGGAGGATGTATTGAAGTAGCCACACCTCCCGAATTTCCCAAAGGAATCCCTGGCATTTGGTCGCCTGAGCATTTATTCACCGCAGCGGTAAGCAGTTGCCTGATGACTACGTTTTTGGCAATCGCAGAAAACTCAAAATTAGAATTCGCAAAATTTCATTGCGACTCGAAAGGAAAACTCGAACAGGTAGACGGAAAATTTTTGATGACTGAAGTGATTCTGGAACCTACCGTGACCCTTCGAGACGAAAAAGATAAAGAGCGTGCCGAGCGCGTACTGGCCAAGGCAGAGGCAGCTTGTTTGATTTCTAACTCAATAAAGTCCAAAGTCACCATGATTCCACACATTGCTTTGGCTAAGGCGGAACAACCCGATGTTTAATATGGCGAAAGATTCATTTTCTGAATTGATAAAAAGCGAGACTCCTGTGCTGGTAGATTTCTCTGCGGAATGGTGTGGCCCTTGCAAAATGATGAAACCTATTTTAGAGGATTTGAAATCCAAAGTGGGTGAAAAAGCTAAGATTGTTAAAATTGATGTAGACAAAAATCCAGGTATCGCACAGGCGTTCCAGGTTCAGGGCGTGCCCACATTGATCATCTTTAAAAATGGTGAGGTCAAATGGCGCCAGTCCGGTGTGGTGCAGTCAGAATATTTGAAGAGACAGATTGAACAACTTCTCTGAGTTGCCATTCATCAAAAATCTCCTGTTTAATTTGTCAGTTAGAGAACATTTAGTGTGAAGTTTTCGTTCTGCTGGCGTGATGCGTGTTTTAAAATTCTATCTTTAATTAAATTAGAATTTTAATCTCAAAATCACTTCAACTATTAAAATTTAAAAAACAAACACTATGAAAAGACAAGTAAGCATGATGTTCACTTTCCTGGCTCTGATGCTCTCGGTAGGAGTAATGGCACAAGATAAAAAACCGGCCAGTCCACCAGCCAAAGCAGAAGGTACAATTGACGGAATAAAAGTTACTGTTGATTATGCTCAGCCTTCAGCCAAAGGACGTAAAATTATGGGCGACCTCGTTCCCTATGGTAAAGTATGGCGCACAGGTGCTAATGCAGTAACCTCCATCGAATTTAGCGGTGATGTAAAGATTGAAGGAAAAGCACTGGCAAAAGGCATCTATGGTTTATTTACAATACCTGGAGAAAAGGAATGGGTTGTTGTGTTCAATAAGCAAGCATCAGGAAGTCCTTATGATTACTCCGATAAGCAAGATGCTTTGAGAATAACGGTAAAGCCAGCAAAAGCTGCCGCCTTTGTTGAAATGTTTACCATTGCCGTTGAAAAAAATAATGTGGTTTTAAGTTGGGAGAACACTTCAGTATCTGTTAAAGTGTCGAAGTAATAATCATTTTAAAAATCTCTCAAAGCCCTGTTTTAACGGGGCTTTTTTATTTTCATCAAATGAAGTAGCTTGACGCAGTACAACATCTTATGCAACTATTAGGAAGATCTGACCGCGTTGATTTACCAGAACTTGGGCTTACTGATATTCATGCCAAAATTGATACAGGCGCCTATAACGGAAGTCTTCATTGTTCTTCTGCAGAAGTCGTAAATGGTAAACTGGAATTCGTTTTACTGGATGAAGAACATCCGGAGTTTACCGGGATGAAATTCACCTTTAAAAAATTTGAGAAACGCGAAATCAAAAATTCCTTTGGCGAGGCTGAGATGCGATTTGTGATTAAGACGAAAATAAAAATATACGACTACGTGATCCGCGCTGAATTTTCGTTGAGTAACCGAGGGAATCTAAAATTTCCCGTACTACTGGGTCGCAAAACTTTGCGAAACAGGTTTTTAATTGATGTAACCAAAAAAGATTTGTCATATCAAACTAAATTAAAAGGCGCATGAACATCGCCATCCTTTCACGAGACGCAAAGCTTTATTCCACCAGACGCCTGAAAGAGGCTGGAGAAAAAAGAGGACATAAAGTGGAAATCATCGACCACATGAAATGTGTGTTGCTGATTGAAAAAAAGAACCCCATGGTTTGGTACAATGGCCGCAAACTCGATTATTTTGATGCAATCATTCCACGCATAGGAGCTTCCGTTACTTTTTATGGCGCTGCAGTGGTGCGTCAATTTGAGATGATGAAAGTTTTCACGGCTGTGGAATCACAAGCCCTTATTCGCTCACGCGATAAATTAAGATGCCTTCAGATTCTTTCCAGAGCCGGTCTTGGCTTGCCAAAAACCATCTTCATGGATTACACCAAAGACACCGAAGGAATTGTGGAAGCTGTGGGAGGAGCACCGGTAGTGATCAAATTACTAGAAGGAACACAAGGACTTGGTGTAGTATTGGCTGAAAATAAAAAAGCAGCGCAGTCGGTGATTGAAGCTTTTCATGGTGTGAAGACACGCATCATTGTGCAGGAGTTTATCAAAGAAGCAAAAGGTGCTGACATACGTGCCTTTGTGGTCAATGGCGAAGTTGTTGGCTCTATGAGAAGACAAGCCACCCGCGAAGGTGAATTCAGATCAAACCTACACCGTGGTGGAATAGCCACCGTGGTGAAACTCGATCGGCACGAAAAGCACGCAGCTATTGAAGCTGCAAAAAAAATGGGATTGGGTGTGGCTGGTGTGGATATGCTTTCTTCCAAACGAGGGCCGTTGATTATTGAAGTGAACTCCTCTCCCGGTCTTGAAGGAATTGAAGGTGCTACGAAAGTAGACATCGCAGGAAAAATCTATCAGTATATCGAGAAGCATGCTGGTAAAAAGAAGATCCAAAAAGATAAAGTGAACGCATAAACTAAAATCACCACAAGCATATATACCACCCTAAATCACCATGAAAGAAGTTAGCATAGGCGAGCATCATCTCAGGCCGGGAGAATTTAAGGAAATCGTTATTAACATTGCCCGTCTTCCCTCGCGCACGCAAATTGATACACCCATTTATGCTTATCGTGGATTGGAAGATGGTCCTGTTTTGGCTCTTACAGCAGGCATGCATGGTGATGAAATTAATGGGATGGAAATCGTGCGTAGAATTCTGGATACGGGCCATAATCGCGTGAAGCGCGGAACGGTAATTTGTATGCCCATCATCAACATTTATGGTTTCTTAAACTACTCACGCGAAGTGCCTGACGGAAAAGATGTAAATCGATCTTTTCCCGGAAGTAAAAATGGATCGCTCGCATCACGTGTGGCCTATCACCTTACGCATGATGTTATTCCTTTTATAGATTACGGAATAGATTTTCATACGGGAGGTGCCATGCGTACGAACTATCCGCAAATACGCTGTGTGATGTCGGATGAAAAGAATATTGAACTAGCAAATGCCTTTCATGCACCCTTTACGATTGACGCACCATTTCGTCCGCACTCCATCCGGCAAACGGCAGCCAAGCATGGAAAGAACATGATTGTGTATGAAGGTGGCGAATCACTGCGCTTTGATCAGCAAGCCATTGAAGAAGGTGTGAATGGAACACTTCGGCTAATGAAATATTTAAATATGATTGACTGGGCGCCTACTCCCCAGGAAGAAAATAAAATAATATGGAACTCTGCATGGGCACGGGCTCATCATGCGGGCTTGTTTCAAGCGGCCATCACTTGCGGTCAGTTCGTTCATAAAAATCAAATTGTAGGAACCATCACAGACCCCTTTGGTGAATTTAAGAAGCAGGTAAAATCTCCTTCAACAGGTTATGTGGTTGGTCTCAACAACCATCCGGTAGTAAACGCTGGTGACGCTTTACTACATATCGGTATGGATAACTTCTGTAAGATTGATGGAAGTGGCGATGATTTAATCTAACGCAAAAAAGAGGCTTTCGCCTCCTTTTTGCTTAAATGTTGGCTGATTTGATTAATCTAACAAACCTAATGTCTTCATTCGTTTCTCAATGCGAGTTACCTGAGCAGTCATTTCAAGATCCGTATAGATCAGATACAATACATCCAATACTTTTCCTTCATCAGGACTTAGTTTTTCACACTTCTCCCAAAAAGGAAGCGCAATTTTCAATTTCTCCTGATAAATCTTATCGAGCTCAACTTTCTTTTTGAAATCATCCTTAGAGTTGCCCAACTGGTTCATCTGACTTTTCACATCCTTAGCTTCAAGGTAAACAAGTTCCGCAAGGCCAAGTTGAGGCTGAAAATATTGTGGATCTAGCTTAATGGCTTCTTCATACCACTTGCGTGCATCTGCAGGATCTTTCAATTCGTTACTTATCACTCCTAAAAAATATCTGGATTCTTTATCATCAGGCTCAGCGATTGCTTGCTTTAACATTACCTGCTTAGCTTCTGGCAGGCGGTCCATTTTCACATACATATCCAACTCATACTTTGGGAAGTCTGAATTATTAGGGAACTTCTTAACCATTTCCTGCGCCACTTTCAAAGCCATATTATTATCTTTCTTCTTATCACGATAGATACTAAAGAGCATAATGTAAGAATCAGCATTTGTACCGCCTTTCTCGTGATACTTGAGAATATAATCCATTGACTTATCCCACTCCTCTGCCGCAGGTCCAAAGAATACACCTGCATTCATAAGAATGGCTGTGTCTTCTGGTATGAAATAAAGTGTACGCTCGGTGAATTCAAATGCTTTCTTGAAATTTTTATCGTCAGTATATGCCTTTATCGCAGTATTGAAATAAGCCTGGGCTAAAAACTGATTAACTTGCTCATTGAACATTGGAAATCCAACGGCATCATTTACAAAAGCTGGTGTTTTTCCACCATCAATTTGCTTAGCCTTTTCGAATGCTTCTTTCGCTACAGGGAAACCATCTGGAACCAATGATTTAAATTTCTCCACTTTAGTGGTGTCAATACCAGCATAGATGAGACCTTTTAGATACCAGGCCTTGGCAGCATTCTTTGAAGGATTACCTTTTTTATCAACCATAAATTCCTGATTGGCGGTGGTTACATCAATAATGGCTTTTGCTTCATCAAATTTTCCGGCACGCAATGCTTTTTCAGCATTGGTTACACTGGGTTTTACCTCCTTTTGAGCCATTGAAGCAAAAGGTGCCAAAAGCATCAGCATGATTGCTATCTTTTTCATTTTCAAGTTTAGGTTTAAGTTCAAGTTTGTTTTATTCTGTTTTGTTTATTCAGGTACTATCGTTGGTTCTATTGTTGCTTCACCTTCTGTCAAATCGACTTCTATTTTTTGAATTTTCTCCACTGATGAAATCGCATCATCTTCATTCAGTTTAATCAGTCTTACTCCTTGTGTAGCTCTTCCCATTATTCTTAATTGAGCCACACTAATGCGTATACTAATTCCTGATTTGTTAATGATCATTAAATCATCGTTATCTACAACTTCCTTGATTGCAACAAGCTTGCCAGTTTTTTCCGTGATATTAATGGTCTTCACTCCTTTTCCTCCTCTACGGGTAATTCGGTAGTCATCCACCAGGGAGCGCTTTCCGTATCCTTTTTCAGAAACCACCAGAAGATGAGCATCCTCACGGGATATACAAACCATTCCTACCACCTTATCAGAATCTGATTCCAACGTTACACCTCTTACACCCGTAGCTGTTCTACCCATTGGTCTTACATCGCTTTCCTTAAATCGAACAGCCTTTCCTTCACTTTTAGCAATGATGATATCGTTGGTTCCATTGGTCAATGCAGCATTCAATAAGCGATCTCCATCGTTGATGCTAATGGCGGTTATGCCATTAGAGCGTGGTCTTGAAAATGCTTCCAATGAAGTTTTTTTGATGATTCCTTTCTCTGTACACAGTATGACGAACGTATTATTGATGTATTCAGCGTTGTCAAGGCCTTTCACATTCAATACTGCTTTTACCTTATCGCCCGGCTGAATGTTAAGTAGATTTTGAATCGCTCTTCCTTTCGATGTCTTGGTTCCTTCCGGAATCTCATACACCTTCTTCCAGTAAAGCTGACCGAATTCTGTAAAAATGAGTAAATAATTGTGAGCTGGACCAATGAACAAATGTTCCGTGAAATCGTCTTCTTTGGTAGTAGCTGATTTTGATCCAATACCGCCCCTTCCCTGCGTGCGATATTCAGAAAGTGAAGTGCGTTTTACATATCCCTGATTGGAAATAGTAATCACCATCTCCTCATTAGGAATCATGTCCTCCAGAGTGATGTCATCATCACTATGTACCACCAATGTTCTGCGGGCGTCACCATACCTTTCCCTGATCTCGGCAAGTTCATCTTTGATGATGCCCATACGCACAGACTCATTGGCAAGAATTTCTTTCAGGCGATCGATCAGTGCCTTTACTTCCTTGTATTCGTTTAAAATTTTATCTCGCTCCAGGCCAGTGAGGCGTTGCAACCTCATCTCCAGAATTGCCTTTGCCTGAATTTCAGAAAGGCTAAATTGAACAATCAATCCTTCCTTAGCTACATCTGGATCTTTTGAATTGCGTATCAACTTGATCACTTCATCCAGGTGATCGAGTGCTATCAGGTATCCTTCAAGGATATGTGCTCTCTTTTCGGCCTCATTCAATTCATACTTCGTTCTGCGAACGACCACTTCATGCCTATGATCGACAAAGTGTACGATCATGTCTTTCAGATTAAGCGTCTGCGGTCTGCCTTTTACAAGTGCAACGTTATTTACCCCGAAAGAAGACTGAAGTTGTGTGTATTTAAATAAATTATTGAGTACCACATTGGGTATGGCATCTCTCTTAAGATCATAAACCACACGATATCCATCACGATCCGATTCATCACGAATGTCGCTGATTCCTTCTATTCTTTTCTCGTTCACCAGCGCAGCGGTCTTTTCAATCATCATCGCTTTGTTCACCATATAGGGAACTTCAGTAACAATAATTTGGTCCTTTCCCGTATTGGACGTGATAATCTCTGCTTTCGCCCTCACCACAATTCTACCTCTTCCTGTAAGGAAAGCTTCCTGCACTCCCTGATAACCATAAATGATACCGCCTGTAGGGAAATCAGGAGCGGTGATCAGTTTCATCAACTCGGAAATGGTAATCTCTCTATTATCGATGTAGGCAATAATTCCATCCACTACTTCGGTCAGATTGTGGGGCGCCATGTTAGTAGCCATACCAACAGCAATACCAGACGATCCGTTGATCAACAAATTAGGTGCCTTTCCGGGCAATACCGTTGGCTCTGTTAATGAATCGTCAAAGTTGGATTGGAAATCAACAGTTTCTTTATTGATGTCGGACAGCAATTCTTCTGCTAGTCTACGCAAGCGTGCTTCAGTATAACGCATGGCGGCTGGAGAATCTCCATCAATGGAACCAAAGTTTCCCTGACCATCGACCAGTGTATAGCGAAGTGACCAATCCTGTGCCATACGAACCATGGTATCATATACCGAAGAGTCACCGTGTGGGTGATACTTACCCAGCACCTCTCCGACAATTCTGGCTGCTTTTTTATGGGGCTTGTTATAGTTAACCCCTAAATCGAGCATTCCGTACAACACTCTCCGGTGCACGGGTTTTAAACCGTCTCTCACATCCGGCAACGCTCTGGAAACGATCACCGACATCGAGTAGTCGATGTAGGCACCCCGCATCTCATCTTCTATATTGATGGGTATTATGTTCTGTCTTGCTGGGGGTAAATTGCTTTCTTCTGCCACGTAGTATAAATGGGTTTATAATGCGTTTGAAAAATCTTATAAAAGACTTTAAAAACGAAGGTGCAAGGTAATTAAAATAAAGGAAAAGTGAGCTTAAATAAATGTCAGAAAATAAAGCTTTGAAAAGAAAAAACCGATCTCGGATAAGTCATAAAAATGAGACTTAATATGGGTTGAGTTTCCGCTTATTTTTACCCTTGTATTTGATTAGTGTAGGATAATTTTCGCCATAGTTTGGATTCTGCTTTTTGTAAAAGGGATGAACCCTGCTTCTGTACTCCTTATTGCCATGTGCATGATTCATTTGAATTTTACATTCCTTATAAAAGCATTTTGGTAAGTCAGGAATTGAGTAAGTAACGCCTATTTGTAAATAGGCTGCATTCATGTTGTGCTTGATTGATTTCTCGGGCAATGCCAAGGTGTATTTTTTAAGATCGAGCGAAGGTTTTGCAAACAATCTCCAGTATTCTGAGAGTTCCCTCTCAAAAATAACACCCAGGTTTACATTAATCCCTTTTTTAATCAGATCAGTGGAAAAGTTGTTACCTGGTTTATAGCCTCCGATTTGCAGGTTCCCTGTAAAAAGATAATTATGAAACCGATAAAAGGAGTAACCAAACATACCGTAATACTTCTTCATAACACCAAAATGACTACCGGGCCTAAAGCTTGCAATTTTATCGGTGTAGGTAATCGGGCTAAAATTCCCTAAAAACATGGGCTCAATTCCATAACCACCACCAATCCTGATGTTCTTTATTTCATAATGAATGCTCACATGTAACGGAACATTAAAGCCGTTGCCCTTGAATCCTAATTTGGTAGTATCGGCACTCACCAGGTAGCTATCGGGCAGCACTGCAAGGCTATCACCAACCACCTTATTGACCCAATTTGTATAATGAGGCACAGGACTTATTCCCAGAGGAAAAATACGGGGTTCGTAGCCAGCTCGCTGAAAGACCCCAAATCCATCAAGTTTATGCCTGAAAAAAGTATTTCCCACACCCATACTTGCGCTAAACTTTACATTCTTGAAAAGAGAACGCAGAGGATAGCTTTTGCGCTTTGCATAGATGGTTTCCAATGGAAACGTTGGATTCTCATCATCCTGAGCCTGAACTACTTCGGAAAGAAATAAAAACAGTAATAAAGACAGAGATATGTAAAACCGGCTGTTCAGGGTTGTTGGTTTAAACGATAAAGATAATAAGGTAAACATGGATGGCAAAACTCAACGGATCAATAACTGAATTGTGGATAGCCACTTTCTAACGAACTAAACGTGTGAAAGAGTACCTGACCTTTCTTTGCTTCGTAGATAAATTGATGCTCGGTGGTCTGCCTGGCTTGAGTTTTCAACTGAAGGTTAATCACATTCTTACCTGCTGCCAGGGGCACTCGGGCATAATAAATACTGTGGGGAAGGATTTGCCAATTTCGGGTGTCTGCCTTTTCAGTAATGACATTGATAACACCAAGTACAGAACCCAATGTTTTATCTTCCTTTTTTAGCTGGTACTCAGTGGCTTTTTTTAAGGCAACCCGGATCAATGCCTTGCTCAGTTCAAGATTCATTCTCTGCTGAAGGCTCTTAAACGCAATCTTGTTTACATCCTCAAGAAGCTGAAGCGGGAGTGTCTGATCCTGAAAGGAAAGCGAAGCAGTTGTAAAGTGTGCCTGTCGCTCCAAATACCTTGGAAATGCTACTCGGAAAAACTCAATACTATTCAATCCTCTTCTATCGCTCTCGTTCATGTTATCTAAGCGAAACGGAAAGGTTAGCCCTAACTCAGCATTGGTAAAATAGATCCAATTATCTCTACGGGTCACCATAAACGTAATGCCCCACTCGGCCTTAACGGGACTTAATCCATTATGCCAGAAAAAGACCAGCTCCCCTCCTTCCGGGGAATGGTATTCAAAGTCAATCCTTCCAAACTCTTGCTTATATCGTTCAAAATCTTCGGTCATTCCACTTAGTAAAGCTGTGCGTAACAGGTCCTGTTTAAGTTGTTCGGGTGCGTCTAACTGAAACAACCTATGGTAGTCATCTTGATAAATCTCCAAGGCATTGCGATAGGCAATAAAAGCATTATTATAATCTTTATCTACTTCATAAATAATTCCCATCAGAGTATGCACAAACGCATCGCGCTGATATTTGGTGTTCGAATCATAGCGATCGCTCAGTTGTTGTAAGCGAATATTCAACCTCCTGCATTCCACCAGCGCTTCATCTGTCATTTTCATCTTTAAAAAATTCAGAGCCTTGTAATACAACGTCATCAGGTGCTCATGGTCTTCACCCTTATACCTGGTAACCGTTGAATTAGTGAGGTAGGAAGCCGCCTCGTATAGGTAATTCTTCCGATAGTCTTCGCCAAACAGAAATGCTTTTTCAAAGTATTCGTTGCTTTCTTCGTAGCGACCCATCATGGATAGCACAAGACCATTATTCACATAAAATAGAAATTCTTTTTTTCCGTTGGCTTCTGAAGATCTGCCTTGAAGATTCTCAAGAGCCGTGTCCAGATTCCCTCTCTCAAATTCCTGATTGAAGGTATAGCTAGATTGGTAGTATGTTGCACAGGAACTTAATAAAAAAATACTGAAGAGAATCTTGAATCTGGAGCTAAAAAATTTAAACATTCTCATGACTAAATGAAGTCAATGGTGAAGAAGCTATTTAATTCTTAATGTATTTTTTTATCTCTTGCTGACCATACCAGATTCTCTTACTTGTTTCCACTTCAGTTAGAAACAAAGTAGTAACATAGTTAACAACCCTGTTTTTATTATACACATCGGTTTCAGAGGTCATCTCACCAAACAGCATTAGATTAGCTCCCACTTCCTTCCCCCACTTCGCCATCGTGGTCGGATCAGAAAAATCTTGTTGTTGGGCACGTTCCTCTCTAAGCTTATTACGAAACACGTCAGATTCTACCATATCAGCAAGGCCTGAATTAAAAATAGCGAACTCAAACTTCTTCATATAGTTGTCTGCATCAATGTGCTCACTGGTTTTGTTTCGGATTTGACCAACGATAATGGCTGGTCTCTTGCCCAATGATTGAGCATACTCTTTAAATTTTGGATTGTTCAGCAATTCAGAGATCATCTTGTCAGCAACCTGCCGCGAGTCGGAATCATTCCAGCGGCCACTCAGATCAATTTGCTGATTTGAATCTATCCGTGAAACCTTGTGTGTACATGACAAGGACAGCGAAGTGAGGAGAATTAAAAGCAAGAGGAATCTCATATTGAAAATTTGAATGATTTTATCCAACATCCACGCCAAAGTATGCTTTAAAAATTCTTTAAACCCTGAATAATCTCTTTGGGATTGGGTGATGCGAAAACAAAATTGCCAGCGACCAAAACATCAGCACCGGCATCCAGCAATGGTTTTGCATTTTGTTGATTAACCCCTCCATCGATTTCAATAAGCGCTTTTGACTTTTTGCTTTCGATCAAGGCTTTTAGCTCAGCCACTTTCTGATAGGTGTTTTCAATAAACTTTTGGCCTCCAAAGCCTGGATTTACTGACATCACGCACACGAGATCAATATCAATAATAATATCTTTCAATAAAGAAACACTGGTGTGAGGATTCAGAGCAACACCTGCCTTCATGCCAGCAGCTTTGATTTGCTGAAGAGTGCGATGAAGATGAGTACTTGCCTCCATATGCACCGTTAAAATCTCAGCACCAGCTTTTTGAAACGTCTCCACATAGCGCTCAGGCTGAACGATCATCAAATGTACATCAAGCGGTTTTTTTGCATGCTTCTTTATGGCTTCAATCACCGGTATACCAAATGAAATATTGGGCACAAAAACACCATCCATCACATCCACATGAATCCAATCTGCCATACTTTCATTGAGCATAGTTACTTCACGTTGAAGGTTGGCAAAGTCGGCAGCCAGAATGGAGGGGGCAATAATAGACATGTGATTATTGATTGTTATTTATGCAAAGATATAGCTTCGTTCAATTGAATACTACTTCACGCTATAGCTTCGCAAATTTTAAAGTGGCCGCTTGATCGCCCGTATTAATCCGCATGAGGTAAAGACCAGGCTGAAGTTTAGATAAGTCATATTCAATCGGATTATTTAACCAATTGAGTTGGTGACTATATGCTTCAACCAGTCGTCCTTGCGCATCAAAAATGGTAATATCAGCTGGTGTATTGGGTACTGATTTGAATTTAATCTGTATACTGTCTCCCGTTACCGGGTTCGGGTAAATGCTCACTATTTCTTCCGACTGTTCGCTCTCCACATAATTTTTAATAGCTCTGAAATGAGGCAATCCATACCCCATTAAATTATCAGGACGATTTGCCTGATCGGCAGATTTGATGATCGCATCATACACCTCTGCCGCAGTCATGGAAGGGAATGCCTGCCAAACGCCAGCGGCAAGACTTGCGATCAACGGACTGGCCAGGGATGTGCCGCTTACATTACCCAAAGCACCATTGAATTTTATAATGCTGGTGCCTGAACCCATCGCAACCACATCGGGTTTTAATCGGTTATCAGCCGTTGGCCCCAGCGAACTAAAACTACTTAGAGTTCTGGTTGAAGTTACAGAACCTACTGCTAAGATTCCGTCAGCATCCGCGGGGGGTGTTACCAATTTCCATGAATTTCCGCCTTCATTTCCTGCACTGCATACCACGATCATCCCCCTCTCAATGGCTTTGCGTGCCGCACGGGTGATCACAGCCTTTTCACCATCCAGATCAGATTTGGAATAATCCATAGATTGGTCATCAAACTGATTATACCCCAGGGAAGAATTGATCACATCTACACCTGCACTATCGGCACGCTCAGCGGCAATGGTCCAATTGTATTCTTCAATACGGTATTCACTGCTTACATCCTCTGTGATGTATAAAACAAAATCTGCTTTATAGGCGCCACCAGTGTAAACCCCAGGTGTATTCGCAGCTATCACGGATAACACTTCGGTGCCGTGGTCATCACTTTGATAAACTGCATGGGTATTATTAACAAAGTTGAATGTTTGCTTCACGCGATTTTCAGAAAACAGCAATGAAAAAGGTGAACTCACATTTACGCCATGAAAACCGCTATCAAAAATTGCAATTTGGATTCCTTCACCTAAATAACCCAAGGCATGCATTTCATCTAAACCAATTTGTTGAAGCTGAATCTTATTCACTGGTTCATCTGCAGTGATATTTTTCTTATGCTTCTTTGAGTAAACACGTCCACCTACATTTTTCTTGCCGGGTGCTACCAGAACAGAACCGCTTACACATGCTAACGAATTAATGTCATCGATGATTGATGCCTCTCCTTCAACCAATACACCATTCCACCAACGTGACGTGAAGTAGGTAATCGCTCCTGTTGTTTTAACCTGATTTACATAAGCAGAATTTACCGGAAGATCTTCTTCGGTGATAACGATGTTTTGTTTTTGCCTTCGCCCGATACTTTTATCTGATAAAAACGCAGAAGGCTCAGATATCGAAAAAGGCGTTCCTGTTTTATCCTTAAAAAAAACGAAGTATTGATTAATCTGAGCTTCTGTTTTAAAAGAAGCCAAAATGAATAAAAAGAAAATAGCGCTAAATCTTACCATTCTCCTTCAGGCTTTGAGTAAGAATAATTCCATTAGCCACTTTTTGTTGACCAAGGCAATTTGAACTTGTGCAATACACCAATTGTATAATCTCCTTGTAAACCAATCCTACCCCTTTTGAGTAAAACTCTTTTCGCTGGTCGATTCCAATAATATTATCAGTGAAATCATTTTGAATCACAGTAAGAGTCTGATCTGATTCAAATCCTGTTGGAAAGGTCAATGGTTTATTCAACTCAGAAATGACATATGTACTACTGTCATTATCATTGAAGATATTCCCATCATTTGGCAGATTATTATATTCATTTCCATCCCACATCAAATTAAGGGATGGAGGAAAAACCAGTTTTACAAAGAGAATATTTCCTTCGTTCTGAATAATCCGATTGGCGACTACTTTAGAAGTCCAGACATCAAGGCTTTTCCATTTATCCGAGGGATTCATTCGTTTTTCTCGAACCAGATAATAAGTTACCAATCCTTGTCCGTTGATCGTGGAGTCTTTGACTGAAACCTTGAGTTCGTAGGATGTATTAACTTCAACGGATTGTGAAATTGACGTTTCTTTTACTTGAAATATTGAATAATTACCCACTTGCAGAGGATAGTAATCACTGCCCAAATCAGTTGTAATTTGTACATCCTCGGAGCAGGAAATTACAATGATGCTAATTACCAGAAAAAAGACTAAACCTTTCCTCATTATGAGCAATTTCATTTCAAAGTTATTTTTTCTTTTTGATATTTGAGCCATGTCACTTAAAACCAAAGTTAAAGCCTGTAATATCACCAACCTAAGCGATGCACGCTACTGTGCCGGCATGGGTGTAGATTGGTTGAGTTTTCCATCTCACGTTGTTAATCCAACCACATTTAAAGAGATAACCGACTGGGTAACAGGGCCACAATTCGTATTAGAGCTAAACGAAAGCACACCCATCACCGATATAGTTCAATATCCTGTTCCAGTATTGGAGATTAGTTGTACACAATTGAATCTTATTGATCGTTTATCTTCTTTCGAATGGATCATTACCCTACCTCTTTCTTTCTGGAAGGTTCAAAAAAATGAATTAATAAGATTGAAAGACAAAATCAGTTTATTGGTATTGGAAATCGATACACAGGACCTGCAAACCGTTTCAGATATTGCCGATCATTTCAAGATTCTGATTTCCCAAACGGATAAGTATTCGCTTGATACTTTGTTGAAACTACCCATTGAAGGGATAAATGTGACAGGAGAAAATGAACTTAAACCAGGACTCAAAGACTTCGATAAACTGTCGTCCATTCTGGAAGAACTGGAAGTAATTGATTGATGCTCTCTTCGTTTATTCTTCCTTAAATCGAAACCGAAGGTATTTTATCTTTTCGCCTTGTGCTGCAAACATCTCTTCATACTTGGTTTTGATGTCATGGCACTCCGGCCTTAATTCGGATTCATAGAGATCGTGTGTATACTCAAAATCAATCAAGTCGTTTCTCATAAACAATTCCTCCATGGTGAAATTGAAAAGATCAGTATTATCCGTTTTGAATCTGAAAAAGCCAGTCGGTTGCAAGAGCTTCTTATACATATCCATGTAGCGCGAACTTGAAAGTCTTCGCTTGGCATCGCGTATGCGCGGCCGTGGATCGGGAAATGTTAGCCAGATTTCATCCAGTTCACCCTTTTCAAAAAAGCTTTCTATAAATAAAATATCGGTACGTAAAAAAGCCACATTGGCTAAGTCTTCATCCACAGCCCATGTGCTTCCTTTCCAAAGACGATCTCCTTTCTTATCCACTCCAATAAAATTTCTATTTGGCATAGCACGAGCCATTCCCACCGAATATTCTCCTCTGCCACAGGCAAATTCTACTGTAAGCGGATTCTCATTTTTGAAGTACACCGAGTTCCATTTTCCTTTTATTGTTTCAAACAATTCCTTTCCAGGCTCGATCACATTCGCTCTGCTCGAAATTATTTCAAAGCGCTTGAGTTTACTCTTCATTTTTTTTTCAACATTATAAATTTTCAATTTCCGCCACTACAAAGGTGCTGCCACCCACAAAAATAAAGTCATTAGGCAGACTATTTTCTTTTGCGGATTGAATAGCTTCATTAACATTGTTAAACACTTTACCTATTAATCCAAAACCCTCCGCTTTCAATCTCAATTCATCAGCAGGTAATGCCCTGGGAATGGAAGCCTGACAAAAATAATAGGTTGCATTTTTAGGCAGCAGATCAAGTACTTTAGAAACGTCTTTATCTTTCACCATCCCAAATACCATGTGCAAGTGATGATACTCCGTTTCATAAATCTGTTGAACAATCTCACGCATGCCTCCTTCATTATGACCTGTATCACAAATAATCAATGGTTTTTCCCCAATCATTTGCCAGCGTCCACGAAGTCCGGTGCGTAACATCACCTCTTTTAAACCGTCCTCAATTTGTTGATCCGTGATTTTGAATCCGATTTTTCTTAACTCCTCAATACTGGCCAGCACCCCTGCAATATTTTTTGCCTGATATCTGCCCATCAAATCCAACTTCAATGATCGATGCTGATTATAGTAATCTATATCATACAAACCGTTCGATTCACGTGTCACCTTGAAATGATCGGTTGCAAACGTAATTGGACTATGACTCTGACTTGCTTTTTGATTGAATACATGTTCAATTTCAGCTTGTCGTTCACTGATTACAGTTGGTACCTCGTTCTTGATAATTCCAGCCTTTTCCAATGCTATCTTCACTAAGGTATCCCCCAGTAAATCCATATGATCCCAGCTGATGTTGGTAATCAATGAAAGAACTGGAGTAATAACATTCGTGGAGTCAAGCCTTCCTCCAAGACCAACCTCAATAACAGCAACATCAACTTGTTGATGGGCAAAATAATCGAACGCCATGGCAGCAGTTATTTCAAAAAACGAAGGGCGTATTTTGTCAATCTCAGGCTTTATCCGCTCAACAAAATCAATCACAAACTCCTGATCTATCTCTTGTCCGTTAATTCGAATTCGTTCTGTAAACTCTTTTAAATGTGGCGATGTGTATAGTCCGGTTTTATAACCTGCTCCTTGTAATATAGAAGCCAGCATATGGGAAGAACTGCCTTTTCCGTTAGTACCGGCTATGTGTATGGACTTAAATTTATAATGAGGATTTCCCAATGCTTCACACAGAGCCAGCGTGTTGGTTAAATCACTCTTGTATGCCCCTGATCCAATCCGTTGAAACATGGGGAGGTTTTGATATAGATACGTCAGGGTTTCTGTGTAGATCATGATTTTAAAGCCCCTACAAATTAATGTGTTGTTTCTTATTTAATAAAAAAGCTGGCCTAGTTAAGCCAGCTTTTTTACTTTATATTATCAATAATTTTTATTTACCAATCTTGATAATTTTAAACCCAGCTGAAATCTGGAACACCTGATTTTTGGATTCTGGTGCATTGGTGCCATCATTAATCGTTGACAAGCCAAGATTATAGCGGGCATCCAACGTTAATCCAAAAGGAAGATCCCAGCCAAGCCCGAGGGCTAAACCAAAGTCAGAACCTTTATATAAATCTTTGGCTGATTGTACAGAAGTTATACCCTGAATTGTATTTTTCACTTCTCCTCCCGATAAAAAACCAAACTGAGGCCCCGCCTGAAGATTGATTCCGGCTACCGTGTATAGTTTTAGAATGATCGGGATATTGATATAATCGAAGTTAGCTTCACCACTCCCTGAATTATACTGAAAGTTGGAACCTTGTCGGGAGAATAACAGCTCCGGTTGAATTCCAATCTTTTTTATTTTGATCAAAGCAAACGCACCAGCATGAAAGCCCGTTCTATTCTTATAATTATCACCCACGCTATAGTTGACATCCAAATTTGCAAAGTTAGGTCCTCCCTTTATTCCCAATGAAAATTGCGCTTGTCCATGGACTGATTCTGATAACATTAAGCCAAGCAAAACAAGTGATCCAAAAATTATTCTGTTCATAAATGAATTATTTTCTGATTGATTAAACAAAGATAAGGCCGATTTTTCAAACTAACGTTAATAGAACCAGTTTTAGTATGATAAGAAACCTATCTATGATCATAGAATACCAATAAAACAGGCTGAATATGAAGTATAATGAATATGGTGCTCAGCTAAAGACCAAGTTCAGGGTTTTTACCCTTCATTTTTCTATAGAAAGAAAGAAGTAAATCCATATCGCGATCGAAATGATCCGTTGGCAGCATCGGGTCTCCAATCACAATTCTCTTCTTTGAGAAATCAAAACCTACCGGTACGATGGGCACCCCTGCTCCCTTGGCGATGTAATAAAATCCGGTACGCAATTTATCTACTTTCTTACGTGTCCCTTCAGGTGCCAAAGCCAGAATAAAATCCTCATGTGCATTAAAAATATCAACCACCTGCTGCACTACATCATGACTACTGGAGCGATCAACCGGATATCCACCAAGCCATCGGAAGAACCATCCGAAAGGTGATTTAAATAAAGAATGCTTGCCAAGAAAATGTGCATCTTCCCTTCTCAATATACTTCTCGCCATTACCCCTAGTGGAAAATCCCAATTACTGGTGTGGGGGGCAACAGCCACTACATACTTTTTGGTCTGGCTAGGAAAATCGCCCTCGATCTTCCAGCCTGATAATCTAAAAATCAAAATATATAAGGGGCGCAACATCACACAAGTTGTTCGATTAATTGATCATCGGCAAGATAAGGCATGGTTACTGTCATTGTTTCTGACATCTCCCTTTCAATGGTTGCCAGCGCGCCCGTATTGCGAGCCCATGCTCTTCGGGCAATGCCATTGTTCACATCAAAGTACAACATGTTCTTTAATTTTCTTTCCGCATCAGCTGTTCCGTCAAGCAGAAGGCCAAAACCGCCATTGATTACCTCACCCCATCCAACTCCACCACCATTATGGATAGAAACCCACGTGGCGCCACGAAACGAATCTCCGATCACATTATGTATTGCCATATCTGCTGTAAACCGAGAACCATCATAGATATTGGATGTCTCTCTATACGGACTATCAGTGCCCGACACATCATGATGATCGCGACCCAATACTACCGGGCCAATTTTTCCTGATCGTATTGCCTGATTAAATGCTTCTGCTATTTTTATTCTACCTTCAGAGTTGGCGTATAAAATTCGGGCCTGCGATCCAACAACCAACCGATTTGCTTTGGCTGATTTTATCCAATGAATGTTATCACTCAATTGCGATTGAATATCGGAAGGTGAATTCCCTACCATCTGCTCCAACACTTCACCAGCCAGTTGATCGGTATACTCCAGGTCTTCCGATTTACCAGATGTACATACCCAGCGGAATGGTCCGAAGCCATAGTCAAAACACATAGGGCCCATAATATCTTGCACGTAAGATGGATATCTGAAATTAATTCCATCATTGGCCATAATATCGGCACCTGCGCGGGAAGCTTCTAACAGGAACGCGTTTCCATAATCAAAAAAATAGGTACCTTTTAATACATGTTTATTAATAACCAGCGCTTGTCTTCGTAATGATTGGTGAACTAGCTTCTTAAACTCTTCAGGATTCGATCGCATCAATTCATTTGCCTGATCATAACTTAATCCTGCCGGATAGTATCCTCCTGCCCACGGATTGTGTAACGAAGTTTGATCAGAACCCATATCAACAAAAACATTTTCCGCAGCAAATTTTTCCCATACATCTACAATATTTCCCTGGTAGGCGATAGATACAATTTGCTTTTTATTTCTTGCTTCATTTACTCGTTTCACTAATTCATTCAAATCCAAAACAACTTCATCCACCCACCCTTGTGCATGTCTCTTTTGAGTTGCCTTCTCATTAACTTCAGCGACCACAGTAATGCATCCCGCAATATTACCGGCTTTAGGTTGCGCACCACTCATGCCACCTAATCCCGAAGTCAGAAATATTTTGCCTGCCAAGCCTTCACCTTGCTTAGAAATTTTTCTTCCTGCATTTAGGATGGTGATGTTCGTTCCATGCACAATTCCTTGTGGCCCGATGTACATATAACTACCAGCAGTCATCTGTCCATATTGCGTAACGCCTAATGCGTTGAAGCGCTCCCAGTCATCTTGCTTTGAATAATTGGGAATCATCATTCCATTAGTGACCACCACCCGAGGAGCTTCTTTGGAAGATGGAAAAACTCCCATCGGATGGCCCGAGTACATGTGCAAGGTCTGATCATCTTTCATCGTGGCCAGGTACTTCATGGTGATTAAATACTGCGCCCAATTCTGAAACACGGCACCATTGCCACCATAGGTAATTAGCTCGTGCGGATGCTGAGCCACTGCCGGATCCAGATTATTTTGAATCATCAACATGATGGCTGCGGCCTGCAATGATTGATGTGGATATTCTTCGATTGAACGAGCAAACATGTTGTAGTCTGGCATAAACCGGTACATATAAATGCGTCCGAAATCCAGCAACTCCTTATAGAATTCCGGGGCTAACACTTCATGATGTTTTGGATGAAAATAGCGCAACGCATTTCTCACCGCCAATTTCTTATCCGCTACTGAAAGTACATCTTTTCTTCGTGGGGCATGATTTACTGAATGATCATAAGGCTTTGGCGCTGGCAACACGTCAGGAATGCCTTGCAGTATTTGTCTTTTGAAATTCTCGCTAGAGTTCATGCCGCTGTACTTTTTTGAAAATGATGAGGTAGAAAATTTTGTTTAGTAAAACGATAACTGAAATCATAAATCTCCTGCGCCTTGCTAAGGTCAAGGCTGCTGAAACGATCCATGCGTGGCGGCTCAATGAATACATCGCACATGCCGCGACTTATTTCTGTATTGGAATAGATGGCTACCAACAAACTGCGTTCAATTACTGACTTCATATTAGCCACATCCACATCAGGGCTGATTTGATTGCAGTGTGAACCTATAATAAAGTCGCACTGCTTTCGTATTGGTTTCACAGGAAGATTATCAATGAGTCCACCATCCACATACAGGTTGCCATTGATGGTGATTGGATTAAAAATAGCCGGTAAACTGCAAGAAGCGAGAACAGCGGATATTAAATCTCCCTCTGAAAAATAATAGATCCGCCCTTTTCGAATATCCGTAGCAGCAACGGTCAACGGAATTCTCAAGGCGTTAAAATTATTATCAGGAATATTCTTTTGAAGTATTTCTCTCATACCGTCCATATTAAAGAGACCGGTTAGCGCCCAGGCCGGGCGTATCGATTTAAGGAAACCAAGGCCTTTTATCAATTCAAAAATAGCATCAGGTTTAAGGCCTTGCGCATATAATACGCCAGTAAATGCTCCCGCACTCGTTCCGGAAATACAATCAATAACAACACCCAATTCATCCAAGGCTTTTAACACACCCAAATGAGCAACGCCACGTGCACCTCCACCGGATAGAACAATGCCTGTTTTCATAGAATATCCTTCAACCTGAATGTTTTATCAACCCTTACTCCTTTATCAGTATGTTTTACCGTGCAGCACTCATTCGAAGGATCATGCTCCAGAAATAAAATATAACCATGGTCGGCTGCTTCATTTAAAAATTTTGATTTCTCTTCCAGAGTAATCAGCGGTCGTGTGTCATAGCCCATTACATAAGGTAAAGGAATATGGCCGACTGATGGAAGTAAATCTGCCATAAAGCAAATCGTATGATTCTTATACTTTATTTTAGGAATCATCATCTTGTCGGTATGACCCGATGCGTAGAAAATATCAAACTGAGAAAAAGGGGATGATTCATTCGCCTTTGTGAATTTCAAATGGCCACTATCTTGCATGGGCAGAATATTTTCAGATAGGAAGCTTGCCTTCTCTCTTGGATTGGGTTGAGTTGCCCACTGCCAGTGTTCATGGTTTGACCAATAGATTGCGTTTGAAAACCCAAGAATCAATCTGTCGCCTTCCTTCTTTACACCACCACCACAATGATCAAAATGGAGGTGACTTAAAAACATATCGGTGACATCACCGGTTGTAAAGCCAGAAGCATGTAAAGATTTGGTTAGCGAATCATCTCCGTGTAAATAATAATGACTAAAGAATTTTATATCCTGCTTGTCGCCCAAACCATTGTCAATAAGAATCAATTTTTTACCATCTTCAATCAGCAAGCAGCGCATCGCCCAGGAGCACAAGTTATTTTCGTCAGCCGGATTACTCTTTTGCCATTTCGACTTAGGCACCACGCCAAACATGGCGCCACCATCAAGTTTGAAAAATCCGGTATTAATAACGTGTAGATTCATTAAGTTTCAAATATAATTTTCAAAATCCGTGGTACATTTTACCAGAATGTATAAAAAAAAGGTCGCTTAGCACGACCTCAATTTAGAATTTTAATTCTGGAATTTTGAATTATTCCTTTACAACACCCATGGCGCAAAACTTATCAATGCGTTGGCAGATACGGTCTTCTGTTGAGAGCTTAGACAGCTCTTTATGGTTTTCAAGTATCACTCTTTTTACTTCTGCAGCAATAGCCTTCACATCTGTATGTGCACCGCCTAGTGGTTCTTTTACAATTCCATCGATCAGCTTATTACTAAGCATGTCTTTCGCAGTAAGTTTCAACACTTCTGCAGCTTGTTCTTTATAGTCCCAGCTTCTCCACAAAATAGAAGAACATGACTCCGGTGAAATAACCGAGTACCAGGTATTCTCCAACATCAACACACGATCGCCAATAGCAATGCCTAAAGCACCACCCGAAGCACCTTCACCAATCACAATACAAATTACCGGAACCTTAAGCATGAACATCTCTTTCAGGTTGTGTGCGATGGCTTCACCCTGTCCTCGCTCTTCGGCCTCCAAACCAGGAAAGGCACCGGGTGTATCAATGAATGTTACGATAGGTTTATTAAACTTCTCCGCAATTTTCATAAGACGAAGAGCTTTGCGATATCCTTCAGGATTGGCCATTCCAAAGTTTCGCATCTGACGTTGCTTGGTATTGCGACCCTTCTGCTGACCGATCAACATAAAGGTTTGTCCATCAATAGTGCCGAGCCCACCAATCATTGCCTTGTCATCACCCACCGTGCGGTCGCCATGCAGTTCAATAAAGTCAGTAGTAATTTCGTAAATATAGTCTAGTGTATAAGGCCTATCTGGATGACGGGAAAGTTGCACCCGCTGCCATCCCGTAAGGTTATCAAAAGTTTCTTTTTTCAGGTCCGTAATCTTATTCTCCAACGCCTGGATGGCATTCTTCACCGACTTGTCGCTATCATCCGTAAGATGTTTCATATCGGCTAGCTTTCCTTCCAGTTCTGCGATGGGCTTTTCAAAATCCAACAGATTCATTTGCCCTTGGTTAGTTTAATGAGGGACAAAATTAAAAGAATTTTGAAATTCTTTGTTTTAATCAGAGTTAATCACGATTGGCTGATTTACTTTTTGTCTGGTCTCCATTTTATCCAACTGATTTTTCAAATCCTAGATTTGAAGCCTGAGATTTCTGAATCCTAATACTGCCCAAATCAGTAAACTGGTGTTAACCACCAAAATAGCTTCTCAAACCCAAACACTCTATATATCATGAATTGCGGTTAAAGGTCTTTCTAAATAGAATCAGTCTATTGGATCCCTTTGGAAAAGAGACCTTGTTAGAATTTGGTTAGATCTGAAATTTATCGGTATTCATAATAGGCGATTGCACCTTGTGTCACGGACTAAAATCGCTTTATCCCAGATTATTCATTAGGACGGAAGAGTTATTCATAAATGCTTGATTGATTTATCTTTACTAAAAGGATTAAAACAACCAATAAGGTGAAAGAGATACAGGTGTTATTTACGGATAAAAATGTCACTGCTTGGGGTGGTATTAAGTT
>CANIVF010000030.1 GCA_947470895.1 Bacteroidota bacterium | reverse complement strand
TCAGTGATCAGTTGCGCGTTTACCGGATCAAACCCTGAGAAGGGTTCATCCAGAATGATCAGTTTAGGCTCATGCATAACGGTGCTAATGAATTGAACCTTCTGGGCCATGCCTTTTGAAAGATCTTCTACCTTCTTATGCCACCAATCTCTGATTTCGAATTTATCGAGCCATAATTTGATTCTCGCGAGGGCTTCTTTTTTGCTCAGTCCCTTAAGTTGCGCTAAGTAGAGAAGTTGATCACCGACCTTCATCTTTTTATAAAGTCCTCGCTCCTCAGGTAAATAACCGATAATCTCCACGTGCTTAGCGTGAAGGCGCTCGCCAAATACGGTAATCTCTCCCGAATCACTGTTAATGATCTGGTTAATGATTCGTATTAGTGTGGTTTTTCCTGCTCCATTAGGTCCTAACAATCCGTAAATGGATTTTTCAGGTATGGTAATGTTCACTGAATCCAACGCGGTATGGTTGGCATAACGTTTTGAGACGTTTTTAGCAATTAGGGCATCCACGGATTGAATGATTTAAGTTAAGTTTTGTAAAGTAAGCATTGGGTATATCTGTCCGAAAATAATCCGGATAAAAATTAAAGCAAAATGTTCTTTACTTAAAGCTGGTTAATGGCTGTTTTCGCGAAAGACTATTTTGCCCATCGAAACATCTAAATCAAACACCAAGGCTTTTGGGCTGTCTTTTGAGTATGCAGCATTTGCAAATTTATTGGGTCCGATCTTTTTGAGATTACGCGAAAGATTGATGCTGCACAACCAGGATTCATTGATCGTCACCAGCACGGGCACGTCTTCGGAAGGTAATTGAATAACCAAATTGCCGGCACCCACGCTACCGATGACGATATTGGCTATCGTTGGTTTGTTGGAAAAGTCCAAAAACATATTGCCGAATCCAACTTCGGCCAGCACTACTTTTGATTTGGCTAAATTGAGGTTACGAGCATTCAAAGAACCCATATCCACCTTTACCGAAAAGGTATCCATGGTAATTTTATTGCCTACTTCGTCATTATAGCTAATGTTTACATCGGCACTGCCAGTATTGATTTTAAGCTTTTCGATGGATAAACCTGAAAGGTCTATGTTGGCGTTTCCCAACCCATAATCAAGATCTAATACGTATGGAGTTGACTCAGCCAGATATACTTTCCAGAACTTTTCGGAAGGTCTTTCTTCAGCACCAAAAACACGGTAAGAGATTCGATGACCAACGCCAGGCACGTTGTCTTGTTCCAGTGAAAGTTTTACAGAACAGGTTTTGCCAACAACTTCATTGCTGAACGAATGTCCATATTCCTCCGCATCCTGATTGCTGTATACATTTAAGATGTCCTCATTTTGGCTTGGCCTGATAAAACAATTTCCTGTTTTGGCACTAAGCTTAAGGATTACCCGATCACACTCCTGTATTTTTTCGACAGAAAATTGCTTCTTCACCTGCGCGCTAACACCCAAGGCAAGGGCACTGGTTGATAAGGCTAAAATTATCGATCTCCACATGTCTACTTCTTACGTATTAAGTTCTAGTAAAGTTTAAAGGTGTAAGAGAGGCTAAGTTTTATCAAAAAAATAACCCGTAATAGTTCTTATACGGGTTATTTAAAAAAAGGGTTATTTTTTTTAGCCAAGATATTCCTTCATGCGTTCGAAAAATCCTTTTTCACCGGATTCAGGGTGTGGTTGAAAATTGGGAGAGGTTCTCAGACCTTCGAGTTTTGCCTTTTCTTCGCTGCTCAATTTTTTAGGGGTGAATACATTGATGTAGATGAGCTGATCTCCGGCTCCATATCCATTTATGTCCTTCAAACCTTTGCCACGAAGTCTTAATATTTTTCCGCTTTGGGTGCCCGGATCTATTTTGATTCTCACCTTTCCTCCGATAGATGGAACTTCCACGGAAGTGCCTAATACAGCATCGATAAAACTGATATGTAAATCGAAGACCAGATTATTGCCATCACGTTTTAATTCTTTGTCTTCCTGTTCTTCAATCAGAATGAGCAAATCACCAGGTATTCCTCCTCCAGGAGCTTCATTTCCCTTGCCAGACATGGAGAGTTGCATGCCATCGCTTACACCGGCCGGGATTTTTACCGAGATCATATCTTCTTTACTAATAAGACCGGAATTGTCAACGCCAGAAGGTCTCTTGTCTATAAGCTGACCAGCTCCATTACATGCCGAGCAGGTTGTTGTGGACACCATCTGCCCAAGCATGGTGTTTACCACTTTCCGCACCTGGCCTGTTCCCTGGCAGGTTATGCAGTTCTTGAACGTAACTCCTTCTGCCCGGATAAGTCTGTTAACCTTGATTTTCTTTTCAACGCCATTGGAAATTTCTTCTAAGGTAAGTTTGAGTTTGATTCTCAGGTTTGAACCTTTGCGTTGTCTGGTTCTTCCGCCCCCCCCACCAAAGAAGCTATCAAATGGACTTCCGCCACCACCGCCACCAAAAATATCACCAAATTGACTGAAGATGTCATCCATGTTCATGTCCTGACCACGGAAACCACCACCGCCTCCACCTTGTTTTGTATGTCCAAAGCGATCGTATTGCGCACGCTTTTCTACATCACTCAAGACTTCATAAGCTTCTGCAGCTTCCTTGAATTTTTCTTCAGCTTCTTTGTTGCCCGGATTTTTATCTGGGTGAAACTGTATTGCAGTTTTGCGGTAAGCTTTCTTTATTTCTTCCGGAGTAGCCGATTTACTCACTCCTAATATTTCGTAAAAATCTCTTTTGGTTGACATGGCTGGTGATCTTGGAAGTTAGTGTTGGTTCAGTGTGATAAAAATTGATTTCAACTTCCTACCACCACTTTGGCAAAGCGAATTACTTTGTCGTTCAACAGGTAGCCTTTTTCTACGGCTTCAATCACTTTGCCTTTTAATTTTTCTTCAGGTGCCGGCACTTGAGTAATGGCTTCATGAAGATCCGGATTAAAGGCAGTCCCTTTTGGAGTCTCCATGGGTTTTATTCCATATTGTTCAAGTGTCTTTTTGAATTTATTCTGAATGAGAGCAAATCCTTCTGCTTCTTTATCATTTCTGTCTTTGAATGCTTTTCCGGCACGTTCAAAATCATCGGCCACGGGAAGCAGCGCCTGAAGCAATTGCTCGTTGGCGGATTGAATCATTTCAAGTTTTTCTTTTGAAGATCTTCTTCTGAAGTTGTCAAACTCGGCATAGAGACGAATGTATTTGTCTTTAGCTTCTGCCAATTCGTCCTTTAGTTTTTTAATTGGATCAATGATGTCCTCTTTTTTCTCTTCACTCACGGTTTCGGGTTTTTGGTTAGCAGGGGTTTCTTCTACCAAATCATCATGTTTTTCCAATTCTTGTTCGGGTTGAACTGAGTTTTCCATAGTTATCGCTTATTGAAGGGCAAAAGTGACAAGAATTTTGCCAAAATTGATATTGTGTCAGAATGGCGTTTACGGGTTGAGGGTGCGCCAGATCAGATCTTTAAGTTCTGTGATGCCTTTGTTCGCCAGTGATGAAATAAAGACGGAGGGAATACCTTTAGGCAGATCTTTTTTCACTTCTCTGAGTAATTCATCATCCAACATATCGCACTTGGAAATAGCGAGCAGTCTTTTCTTATCCAGTAGTTCTGGATTGTATTGACGTAACTCATTTAACAGAATTTCATATTCTTTTTTGATATCGTTGGTGTCTACGGGAACCATAAACAACAGCAACGAATTTCGCTCAATATGTTTTAAGAAGCGAACGCCTAATCCTTTTCCTTCGGAAGCACCTTCAATGATTCCGGGAATATCGGCCATCACAAATGATCTTGAATCGCGATATGAAACTACGCCCAGGTTTGGAGTTAATGTGGTAAATGCGTAATCCGCAATCTTGGGTTTAGCGGCAGATACAACGGATAGTAATGTTGACTTTCCTGCATTAGGGAAACCAACAAGGCCAACATCGGCCAGTAATTTCAATTCAAGAATAATCCACTCGTCTCTTCCAGGTTCTCCTGTTTGTGCATGTTGTGGCGCTTGATTGGTGGGGGTTGCAAAATGAGAATTTCCTTTACCTCCACGACCACCAGGAAGCAGAATAACCTCTTGACCATCATCGTTAATTTCGCACATGATTTCATTTGTTTCGGCATTACGTGCTACGGTACCCAATGGCACGTCCAGTGTAATATCTTTTCCAAATGATCCGGTGCAATTTTGTCCTTCGCCTGGCTTGCCGTTTTCTGCAAATACGTGCTTACGAAACTTCAAGTGAAGTAACGTCCACATCTGGGAATTTCCCTTGAGAATGATATGCCCTCCTCTTCCTCCATCTCCGCCATCGGGGCCTCCTTTTTCAATGAATTTTTCGCGATGAAAATGGAGACAACCTGCGCCACCATGTCCGGAGCGGCCATTTAATTTTACATAATCAATAAAGTTAGGAGAGGACATGGTAAAGTTGGTTCAGGAATGCGTTAGCGATCTAGTATCGCACAAATGTTTTTGTTGATCTCATCAATATCACCGATGCCATGAACTGTATGTAATCTTCCGTGATTTTTATAATAGGGCAGAACATGAATAGTTTTACTAAAGTATTCTGTGATCCGCTTATTTAATTTTTCTTCTTCATCATCCACACGGTTATCTGTTGATCTGCGCTTGGCGATGCGGGTGCGTACTTCTTCTTCTGTTACCTCCAGGGCAACGATATGATGAATGGCCGAGCCATTGTCTTTCATAAAGGTATCCAGTGCTTCAGCTTGAGGCACTGTGCGCGGAAATCCATCAAACAAGAATCCTTTGGCTTGTGGATTTTTATCCAATTCTTCCTTCAACATGGCAATGGTGATCTCATCAGGAACCAGCGCGCCACTATTCATAATCTCCTTAACCCGTTTCCCTAACGCAGTGTCATTTTTGGTGTGCCATCTAAAAAGATCACCAGTTGAAATATGGACGAAGCCATACTTTTGTATTAGCTTTTCGCTCTGCGTGCCTTTGCCTGCTCCAGGCGGCCCAAAGAGAACAAGATTGATCATATCAGGTAGTTTAGGTAAAAAGGGAGCGCAAGATAATGATCAAATTGAACAATAGCCAATTGGCTTGCTTCCGGCTTACCGAAGTCTACTGCTTTGCCTTTTTTTCTATCAAATCGTAGATATCCTTATAATTGCGGCCAAAGCCGTCATAATCGAGGCCATAGCCCACTACAAACTCCGAATCCAGGTCGAAGCCTACGTATTTTACATCTACATTTTTTTCGCGCGCACCTTTTTTTCGCAATAAACTAATCACTTCCACTGATTTTGTGCCCAGGCTGCGGAGCTCTTCGATGATTTTTTCAATGGTAAGGCCAGAATCAACAATGTCTTCAATGATGATGATATCCTGATTGAATAGGCTTTCTTCATGGCCTATCAGCGTTTTTAATTGACCTGTACTTGAGGTTCCTGAATAAGAAGAAGTTTTAACGAAAGAAATCTTGCAAGGAATTTTAATCTCTTTAAGCAGATCGGAAGCAAACATGAACGATCCGTTCAGGATGGGTAAAAAAACCGGTGATTGATCTTTATAATCGTGATTAATTCTTAGAGCAAGCTCGCGCGTTTTTTCTTCAATTTTGGAAGCGGGAATGAATTTTTTGAATTCAAGATCTTTAATCTTCATACGGTCAAGTCAACTACTCGCGCAAAGATACTTTTTTAAACATTTGCTTAAAAAAATGATTTCCTAAAATGAATCATCCGGGTTACTTCAACCATTTACTTAATGTCCATTTCAGTTTATAATCAGATGGCCATAAGGTGCTTGAATGTAAGCAATAGATATTCTTTTTGGATGTCCTGAATGCTATGAGAATCTTAAAATTCTAAAACCTGCCGGAAGATCATCACTATTCCTGTGAAGGATTTTCCTGATTTAAGAATTTGATCAAGTTAGCTATTCTTGAATCTAAGTTTAAAGTACAACAGTGATGAAGCAAGTACGAGTGTGAGCGAGTTGGCTACAATAACAGGGATGTCTTTAATAACGATTCCATAGATAAGCCAAAGCAATACCCCAAAGCAAAAAAATGAAAACATACCTAGCGAAAGATCTTTTGCTGATCCGCTCTTCCAGGTTTTAATCACCTGCGGCAAAAAGGCAACCGTAGTACATGAACCTGCCGCCAGACCAAGAATTTGAATTTCGTTCATAAATAAAAAAATAGTTATACAAAGATAACGCAGTGCGAGAACGAAAAATTTGTTCGTGTAAGGTTATCTTAGTTCCGGATCACTTAAACCGATTGCATAGAATTTTGCAGAGAACTTAGGATGTGAATTCTGTGATTACTTCTCCTTTTTTCCTTTAACAACTAGGTACAAGTAATCAAAGCCGTGTATCAATACCCAGACTAAAAGGATAAACAGAAGGGCAAATAACAAGTTTATATAACCAATATCCCGAACAGCATACCGATTCTACCAACCTAACATCTTGGTGATTGAAGAATTCGATTAGGGATCAATAATTATCCCCAAGTGCAAACTCATTTTTACGATTCATCCATTTCCCTCCCGTAAAGTCAGGGAAATCAACACTTTCACCACCCAATTGAATTGAACTTTCTGATAATGGCGTGATCGCGCTCCACGTAACAGCATCATAAACATCTTGCGGTGTGTTTATTTTGCGTTTTACAGATTCCAGAAATGCATTGAGAACAAACCAATCCATGCCACCATGACCTGCACCACTGGCATCATTACCATATTTTTTCCAAAGAGGATGATCATATTTAACTAACCATTCTTTAGCATCCTCCCACTGATGTGGTTTTTTGCTTTGTCCTTCAATGTAAATGGATTCATTTAAATCCATCCAAATGCCTTTTGTGCCTTGCACACGGAAGCCTAATGAATAAGGTCTCGGTAAATCAGTATCGTGCTGAAGTAAAATGGTTTCATTGTTATTGGTGCTGATCATGGTGGTAACCACATCGCCCAATTTGAAATTCACTTTTGAATTTGGATGATTTGGGCCACCCAGTTTCACAATATGTTCATGCAGGCCTCGTGCTTTGGTTGAATACGAAACGAGTTGCGTAAACCGATTGCCCCGATTGATATCAATCATCATTGCTACAGGCCCGATACCGTGAGTAGGATAGAGGTCGCCATTGCGATGAACAGCGTGATTCGTGCGCCACTGAGCTTCTGAAAAGCCTTTTTCACCAAACTCAACGCCATTGCCATAAGGTTCTTTTCCATCGTTGAATTTCACTTCGCGCAAGTCGTGCTGATAGCCTCCTTGTAAATGGACAAGTTCACCAAACACATTTTGACGAACCATGTTTAATACCGCCATCACATCGCGTCTGTAGCAAACATTTTCTAACATCATGAGTGGCATACCCGTGCGTTCGGAAGTGCGAACAAGTTCCCAGCATTCATCGATGTTCATGCCCGTGATCACTTCGCAGCCCACATATTTTTTAGCGTTCATGGCATCAATACACATCACGGTATGCCACTCCCAGGGCGTTGCAATGATAACCGCATCAATGTCTTTATTCTCCAATAATTTTTTATATCCGTAAGGTCCGTCCATGATGACCTGTGGTTTAAGCTTGCCTGCATCTGCAATCAATTTTAAACTGGAGTCAATCATGCGTTGTTGCACATCACAGATGGCGATCACTTCGGTGTCTGTTCTTTTTAAAACAAGTTCAAGGTGATTTTGACCACGTAATCCCACGCCAATAAAGCCCAATCTTATTTTCGGGTCTTTATCTTTTGAAAATACGATTCCTGAAGGGAGGATGGAAATACCCAGGCCTGCTGCTGCAGTGGTTTTGATGAAATTTCTGCGATTGCTGTCCATATCTTTTATTAGGATTATAATTCTTTCATTAGACCAGTATAAAGATCGATCATTGTTTTGACATCATACTTATGCACTTTTTCGTGCGGTGTATGGGCGTGTTGTTCGGGAGCGCCAACAAAACACCAATCGAACGGAACAGGGCTTTTTTGTAACTCTCCGCCATCGCTGGAGCCCGAGCCTTCTACCTCCAGTTGATGATCGATTTGATATTTTTTTGCAATGTGAATGATTTTCTCAACGAAGGTTTTGCGGGGCAGATTACGATCTCTCAGCGATATTGCCACGCCTTTGCCATGATCTACACCATCGGATACCCAGGTGATATCAGAAATTAATGCCTGGCGCACTTTCCATTTTTTATATATATGATCAGCGAGATATCCAACTGCTCCACCACCGTGTTCTTCCCAACAACTGAATACAATCAGTCCATCTTTTAATGTTTCGGCAACTTTTAGCGCATTGTAAATACCTAAACGATTATCTAGATAAGCAGATTCGATATAATCTTTCGTTTCGTGGAAAATAATCTTATAAGTAAGCGTAGTGCCTCGCTCAATGGGGCGACCAAATTTGTAGAATGCATGATTGTCTTTGTCATATTCCAATTCGCATTCGATCTCTCCGAGCGAATCCCGGCCAACGAGTTTTGCTTCTGTTTCCGCATCAGGGCTGCCGATGGAAAGTAATTGATTGAAGTACCGGACAGTGAAACCAACGGTATCCATGTGAGCAAATATCGCTGTGCGAGGTTTGCCAAATTTCAGGATCAAACAATCCTGAAATTGCTCACCCTGAATGATTTGAGGTTTATGCTTCCAGTTTTTACTCTCTCGTTTAATGTATTGAAGCAAGAATTCTTTCACGGGTCCTTCCTGCCCCGAGGGTGCGTGAATCTCGCATAGTTGCTTCAATAGTTGTGTGTCTACTTCTTTTGGCTTCTTTATAGAAGCTTTCTGCATATTTTTCATCGTAGTTCCGTCTTTCTGCAACTTTATCGTAAATTTTGGTGGGAAAAAAATTATTTATGAGTCTGATTATACTGGGCGATCAACATTCGATCGCCAATCAATTCCTAAACGAAATCAGGGACAAGGAAAAGCAACTGGATCGGATGCGATTTCGCAAGAATATGGAACGCATGGGCGAGATTATGGCTTATGAGATTTCAAAGAAACTGATCTATAAAGATAGCGAGGTAACATCACCATTGGCAACATTGAAATCGGTAACCTTAAAAACGCAACCGGTCATCATTACAGTTTTAAGAGCTGGCCTGGTTTATTTTCATGGGTTCATGAATTATTTTGATCAATCTGAAGCGGGCTTCATTGGTGCTTATCGCAAAGAGGATGGAGAAGAGATTAGTGTTAACCTCGAATACCTGGCAGCTCCCAGTTTAGTCGGCAGAGAAGTCATTCTGATTGATCCTATGCTGGCAACGGGTAAATCATTTGTGAGATCGGTAAGTGCAATATTAACCCATGGTCGCCCCAGTCATCTTCATATTGCTTCCTTAATTGCTTCACCGGAGGGAATAAAGTATGTTCAGGAAAATCTGAATCTGCCCTACTCACTCTGGACGTTTGCCGTTGATGAAAAACTCGATAGCAGATTTTATATCGTACCCGGCCTTGGCGATGCAGGAGATTTGAGTTATGGAGATAAATTGTAATGTTCAAAATTCAACGTGCTGACACAGCAGCTGATTTTGAATGTTGATTTTTAAATTTTGAAGAACGTATGTGGGAAGAAATTTTAAAAGCATTTTCAGTTTACTTGTCTGCCATGATCAAGTTTATATTTGGTCCGATTGGAGGAAAAGCAGCAGGGTTACATTTGATCACTACCATGGTAGTAACCGCTGTCGCCATGATGACTGTTGTCTTTGCGTTTACTTATTTTGGAGAATACTTACGGGAAAAAATTTCACATCGCTTTTTTCCAAAAAAGCAATCACCAGAAAAATCCCCGAAGAAACGCAGTGCGTTCTTAACGAAGTATGGTTTGGCAGGTATCGCTTTTTTAACTCCAATCATTCTCACACCTATCGGAGGAATGTTATTAGCCGTTGGTGTGAGTTCTAATCGCGAGAAGATAATTTTTTATATGCTGATCAGTGCGTGTGTCTGGTCAGTGATTTTAACATTAGCCGTGTATTTTGGATATGATGCGGTAATGAATGCTGTTAATAAAGTTCAGCCGGTGTAAATCACCTAATCGTTTCATCAGGCAAAATCTCAATATCCCTGATTAATACTTTTTTAGCAATGGCTTGTCCTGTTTTTGTTGCGGCTAATCCACCAAGGGCAGTTTCTTTATAGCGCGTTTCCATGCTGGCACCAATCTCGCCCATCGCCTCAATCACTTCATCTACAGGAATCACACTGCTCACATTAGCAAGAGCAATTTGTGCAGAGCTATTCGCAATAGCTGCAGCACTGGCATTGCGTACCACACAAGGAATCTCAACCAATCCGGCAACGGGATCACAGACTAATCCAAGCATGCATTGCACCGTGATAGCAACAGCATTAAATACCTGATCAATATCACCACCTAAACAATATACAATCGCACCAGAACCCATAGCAGCTGCCGTTCCTGTTTCAGCCTGACAACCTCCTACGGCACCGGCAATACTTGCTTTCTGTTCCATGATCAGTGCAATACCGGCTGCCAACAGCATGGCTTCTAAAATTTTCTTTTCATCTACATGATGAATTTCCTGTAGCGTGAAAAGTACTCCGGGCATAATACCCGAAGCACCTGCAGTGGGTGCGGCAACGATCCTTCCCATACAAGAATTTACTTCTTTGGCTGCCAGCGCACGTGAAATCAGGTTTTGAAATTCCTTCGACAGAACCGGAACTGGATAATTGTATACTTTCTTCGCTCCGTTATTGATCATGCCCGATCGAGAGGTCATGTCTTCGGTAAGTCCGGTTTGTACAGCATCTTTCATCACGGTCCAGGCTTTCCCAAGACCATCCCAGATTTGTTGTTCTGTGCGTCCTTTTTGTTCTTTCTCATAATTAAGTACCGCCTGCACGATGGAGACGTTTTTCTCTGCGCAATGCTTTTTCCAACCTTCAAACGAATCAAATAGAAATCCCATAATGAATTTTTTACGAAGTTCGACTGTAAAGGATTGCTTTTCAAACGTTTGAAGTAATATTTTGGGTTAGACCTCTCCCAGTTTATACTATTCCTGTAATGAGGCTTTTTCCGTTTGTTAAATAATGCGTATTTGAAGGTTGATGATTGCATTAATCGCTTTGATATTCTACGCAGGTGCCGAACCTTCGCTGCTCATTCAGGAAAAAAATTTCTGGCATGTATTGGCTGAAGTGAGTTTTAGAAAGGAGAATAAGAATGGTTATGAAATTGAAGTGCCGATGTTCAGCACTCACTTAAAGAGCTGGAACGGAAAAAATAAAACTGAAAGGTTATGTTATTCCGGTGGGAGAAGTGGGAGATGAAAATAAATTTGTGTTCTCATTGCTGCCCTTCAATGTTTGCTATTTCTGCGGAGCAGCCGGCCCTGAAACAATCATGGAAGTAGAGTCATCGGAAAAAGTGATAGTTACTTCTCAGGCAATCTGGATGGAAGGCATCCTGCAACTCAATGAAAAAGATCCCGACCGACATATTTATATTTTAAAATCTGCTAACGTTATTACACCATGATGAAGACTTTTATTTTTTCTTTTTTATTACTGGTAAGCCTTACCACGTTTTCACAAACTTCAGATGAAGCAATGATCAAACAAATCTTTGATCAGGCCTTAAGTAAAGGCAAGTCATATGAAATGCTCTATGATCTTTCCGTAAATGTTGGTCCGCGACTTTCCGGTTCGCCAGGAGCGGCAGCAGGAGTTGAATGGAGCCGCAATGAAATGAAACAATTAGGATTTGATTCAGTATGGCTTCAACCGGTGATGGTGCCGCATTGGGTGCGTGGTGAAAAAGAAATTGGTCGCATCATTTCAAAACGTGCTGGCACGGTCACTGCTAATGTGTGCGCTTTGGGCGGATCTATTGGCACAGGTTCATCGGGCATTTCTGCCAGTGTAATTGAAGTCAAAAATTTCGATGAATTGAAAGCATTGGGAACCAAAGGCGTGCAAGGAAAAATTATTTTCTTTAATCGCGCGATGGATCCAACCAAGATCAACACGTTTGGTGGTTATGGTGGGGCGGTAGATCAACGTGCCAATGGTGCTTCTGAAGCTGCGAAGCTTGGAGCCATTGCAGTATTGGTGCGATCCATGGGTTCTAACCTTGAAGATTATCCTCACACCGGTGGCATGCGATACGCCCCAAATGTACCTAAGATTCCTGCGCTGGCGATCAGCACACGACATGCAGAATTGCTGAGTCAACATTTGAAAGACGAAAAGGATCTTACTTTTTATATGGAGAATCACAGTGAAACATTGGAAGATGCTCCTTCATTTAATGTGATCGGTGAAATAAAAGGCAGTGAATTTCCGAATGAGATTATTGTTGTGGGTGGCCATCTGGATTCATGGGATCTTGGCCAAGGCGCACATGATGATGGTGCAGGATGTGTTCAGTCGATTGAAGTGCTCCGATTATTTAAACAATTGGGCTACCAACCAAAGCGTACTATTCGCGCGGTGATGTTTATGAATGAAGAGAATGGTTTGCGTGGGGGAATTAAGTATGCCGAAGAAGCGGAAAGAAAAAAAGAGAAACACATTGCTGCGATCGAATCCGATCGAGGAGGTTTTGTGCCTCGTGGGTTTACAGTTCCTACTGAAGCGAAAGCGAAAGAGCGTGTGCGCAGCTGGAAACCATTGCTTGATCCTTATGGACTTTCTGATTTCAGTCAGGAAGGTGGCGGTGCTGATATCGGTCCGCTGGCCCCACAGGGAGTTGCATTGATTGGCTTTTTGCCAGACTCGCAACGATACTTTGATTATCACCACACAGGCGAGGATACGATTGATAAAGTGAACAAGCGTGAACTTGAATTAGGTTCAGCTTCTATGGCCGCGTTGGTGTATCTGATTGATAAGTATGGATTGAAATGATGTCAACGCTACATGCTACCATGAAACGAACGTTACTTTATTTTTTTGTTTTTCTGGTTATCATCTCCTGCGAGAGCCCTTCACCGCATACAGGTTGGAGAGCTTATCGTGGTGATGATGGCATCAATGCATACTCACAATTAGATCAGATCAATAAAGAAAATGTCAACCACTTACAGGTAGCATGGACCTATCGCACAGGCGATCATACTGATTTTTCTAAAATAGAATGCAATCCTATTATTATTGATCGAATTCTGTATGGCGTTTCCGCCAAGATGAAAGTCTTTGCTGTGGAAGCGAATACCGGAAAAGAAATTTGGGTATTTGATCCCTTTGAACCCGGTAGTAAAGAAGGTGGTTTTAATCGTGGCCTTACCTATTGGGAAGACGGATATGATAAACGGATTTTAGTTTGCGCAAAAAATAAATTGATCGCGTTAGATGCTATTACCGGGAAAACCTTTTCCCAATTTGGAGATAATGGTTTTGTTGATTTAAGAAAAGGTCTTCGTAATGATGAGGATTTTGAAAAGTATGATGTAACCAACACTTCTCCAGGAGTTGTTTATGAAGATCTCATCATTGTTGGTTCATCATTGAGAGAAAATTATGAGGCTCTTTCTGGTGATGTTAGGGCTTATGACGTTCGCACTGGAAAATTGCGCTGGACTTTTCACACTATTCCTCATCCGGGTGAGTTTGGTTTTGACACGTGGTCGGAAGAGAGTTATAAAAGTATTGGAGGCGCCAATGCCTGGGCAGGCCTAAGCATTGATCGAGAACGAGGATTGGTGTTTGCTGCCACCGGTGCACCCGCGTTCGATTTTCATGGAGGCGAACGCAAGGGACAAAACTTATTTGCCAATTCTATCATTGCGATTGATGCTGCAACGGGAAAGCATGTTTGGCATTTTCAAACTTCGCATCACGATCTGTGGGATTACGATCTGCCAACACCACCTAATTTAACGACCATAAAAAAAGATGGAAAAGAGATTGATGCTGTTGTTCAGATCACCAAGCAAGGTTTGGTATTTATGTTGGAACGCGAGACAGGTAAACCGATTTATACAATCGAAGAAAGACCAGTACCTGTTTCCTCGATGGCTGACGAATCAGCATGGCCTACGCAACCATTTCCGGTAAAACCTTTACCACTTACGCGCACAACCTTTGATGACAGCATCATCACCGACATCTCACCTGAAGCTCATGATTTTGTAAAAGCAGAAGCCAGTAAATATTCCTGGGGAAGTATTTATCAACCACCGGGCTTGCAAGGTATTATTCAGTTACCTGGATTTAGAGGTGGCGCTGAGTGGAGTGGTGGCGCAGTGGATGTTGAATCGGGAATCATGTACGTTGGATTGAATGATATTCCCAACGTTGTTCAATTGGTAGCAGAAGGAAATGATCAGGAAAGTTTATTTGGAAAATCCATTATTGAAGTGGGGTCTACAATTTATACTACCAAATGCATGGCTTGTCATGGCGAAGAGCGAAAAGGAAATCCAGGCTTCCCATCCTTAGTAGATATCTCAAAACGAATGAAGCCGCATGACGCTGCAAATATTCTGAAAAAAGGTCAGAGGAATATGCCGGCTTTCCCCGACTTATCGGAAGAACAGGTCGATGCCGTTGTTTCATTTCTATTTGATATCAATAAGAAAAAAACATATCAAAGCAAAGAGCCTATCGCCACCACTTCATTAGGAAGACCAATGCGATATCGGATAAAGGCTTATAAGCAATTGCTCGATCAATCCGGTTATCCCGGCATCAAACCTCCATGGGGAACGCTGTGTGCTTTGGATTTAACTTCGGCAGAGGTAAAGTGGCGTGTGCCGCTTGGTGAATATCCTGAACTTTCGGCAAAAGGAATTCGTAAAACAGGAACTCAATTGTTCGGTGGTGGAATCGTTACCGCTGGCGGACTTGTTTTTATCGGAGCTTCACAAGATGAAAAGTTCAGGGCTTTTGATAAAGAGACAGGAGAAGTTTTATGGGAATATCAATTGCCTGCTGGTGGCTATGCAACTCCTTCTACCTATGAAATTGATGGTAAGCAATATGTGGTGATTGCTGCTGGGGGCGGTGGTTTTCAACGTACGAAGACCAGTGACTATTATATTGCTTTTGCATTGAAGTGATTTTTTTGATGAATCATCAATTATAAGACACGCCAGATAAAATTGTGTCACGTAAATAAGATATTAATTTCTTATTCAGTTCACATGTTTTTACTTAACTTAGTAAGTACTATTGGCTTACCCCACCAATGAAATTACTTTTTACCATAGTACTAATGCTTTTTGGATTAACTCAATCTGTTGGTCAGATTTATGAGCAGTGCCTTCCTATTAGTGGTTATGCTGAAGATTGGTCTGGATCATATTTTAATAGAGCTTACAACACAACAACAATCCGGACAAATGCTTCAAAGGAGATTGTTTTAATTGGTAACAATACCCTTTATAGATTTTCAAGTAGCGGTGAAAAACTTTGGGATAAAAGCTTTAACGAAAGTTTTCAGGACTTTTCAATCGATAAGGATGGGGGTGTGTACGCAATAAATAACACGAGTTCTATTAATTTTGGAACGATTACCAAGTATAATTCTAATGGCTCATTGGCTTGGGAAAAAAATATTACGAATGGACTTTGGACAAAGCATTACGTTGATGATGCTAAAAACGTTTTTGTTATTGGGTATTTGTATTCTTCTGAATTAGTAATAAAAAAGTTTTTACCTGACGGGACAGAGTCATGGACCAAAGTTATATTTGGATTATCTAGTGATGCATTGACCGTAAGTCCAACTGGAGATGTTTACGTACTCTGTGTTGATCCGATCAATTTTGGAGCAGGGTATAAACTTCTCAAATTTTCATCAACAGGCAATTCAGTATGGTCAATATCACTGAACTATAATTTCTTTTTTGAGGAATTGGTTTTTGGTAAAGATGGTAATGTATATGTATTTCTTTCGGATGATTTCTCAACAAGAACTATAAAACTTAACCCATCGAATGGAAGTATTCTTGGAAATAGTCTGATCAACCTTGGCAAGCCTGTTTTCAAACAAGGGCCTAACAATACAATTTTTTTATTAGGATTTTCACCTATAGGCAGGTTTCAGGTTTTTAAAATTGATAATAGTTTTGCAATAACACTTTTCAAGGACACTGGATATAATAAACTGGATTCATATAATTATAGAGCTATTGAAATTGATACGGACGGCTCAGTCTTGGTAAATTTTATACCTGATTTTTCACCTAGTGTTTTTCTTAGACTGAGCTCCACGGGGGCGGTATTGAATACGAAAGAGTTTGCCCAGGTTACCACCGGTGTTGTTATCGATAGCCAGGGTAATTACTTGTTCCCAACAACTAATGAGTGTTTAAAAAAATTGACTCTTTGTGAAAGAATAAACTTTTCTATAACAAATCAACCCGTTAATGCAACCATCTGTAGTGGAATTGATGCTCAGTTTACATTTGGAGTTAATGGATTAAATTTATTGTTTCAGTGGAAGAAGGGGACTTCTTTACTTAAGAATAGTTCAAAGTATTCAGGAGTAAACTCCGCCACACTAACGATCAAATCTACTTCAGCTGCTGATGACACAGGATCATATACCTGTGAAGTATTCGATGCGTGTAACCGGACACTTGTCAGTAATAGTGTTGCAATAAATTTTATATCCTCGGCCACGATCACGTTGCAGCCAGGTATTCTTAGTCAGTGCCCTGGCACGGATGCTAGTTTTCAAATTACTACAACGGGTGGGCAGAATGTAAAATACCAATGGAGAAAAGGTAATACAGCTATGATTGAAGGCCCTAATGCGATTGGCACTAAGACCAATAAGCTTACACTAAAAGGAATAGCAAGTGCTGAGGCAGGTGAATATTTCTGTGATGTAACCAGTGATTGCTTTACGACTCCTTTGTTTAGCCAAAAAGGTATTTTAGCTCTATTGCAACCTCTTACGGTTTTAAATCAACCTCAATCAGTAACTACCTGCTTAGGAACGACTGCAGCCTTTTCCGTTTCCGCATCGGAGTTAACCCCGATTTACCAATGGAGAAAGGCTGGCATTAACTTAACTGAAAGCTCATTGGTTACAGGCACTAAAACAAATACCTTATCCATAAATGATATTAAAGTCACCGACGTGGGCGATTATACGTGTGTTGTCACTGGAGCCTGTGGCCCTGCAGTTACATCTTCAATGGCTTCACTTGCATTAACAACGAGTTCGCAAATTACAACTCAACCTTTAAGCAAGTCAGTTTGTTCGGGCAACCAGGCTGCTTTTTCCGTCACCGCTTCCGGATCCTCGTTATTATATAGCTGGAAAAAAGGAAACGTGACTTTAATCAACGGTGGAAAATATGCTGGTGTTAATACAGCAACACTTAGTATTTCATCAGTAGGTGTTGCTGAAGAAGGACAGTACACGTGTTCGATATCAAATCCATGTGGTAATGATTTGGTTTCTAATGCAGCTCAACTTTCTATTTCTATTGTACCTGTTATCATATCAAAGTCACCCGACCTCAATGTGTGTGTTGATCAGCCCGTACTCATGATCATAGATGTAAATGGTGGATCGTTCACGTATCAATGGAAAAAAAACGGAATAGCAATTACAGATGGTGATGGAATTTCAGGATCGAAAACTCCGGAACTGATAATCGCTAAAAGTAAATCCGCAGATTCTGGAAATTATACATGCGAAGTGTCTTCAGATTGTGGAGCACCGCAGATAAGCGGGATCATTAGGCTCACTGTTGCAGCAATAACAACTCAACCTCTTGATCGGAAAATTTGCGATGGAGATAGTGTAACATTCAGCGTAGCCGCTAACGGAACAATCATTTCTTATCAATGGAAGAAAAGTGGTGCTAATCTGATTAACAACACGATCGTATCGGGGGCCAATGCTGCTACATTATCCATAAAGAATTCAACTTTAGTTGATCAAGGTCTTTATACTTGTGAAATTAATACCGGTTGTGGCAATACAATTATTTCATCCGCAGTAAAGCTGGAAATTAATCCCAGACCCGATTTACAGTTATTGACTGTAAATTGTGAATCGTTCGTTCCTGAATGGTCTTCTTTGGTTATTGATAAAAACAATGTGTTTGGCGATTATGTCCTGTATGAAAAAGGTAAGCCAACACCGATACCAGATTTGTTTTCGATTTCTGGTACTGGTGATTATTTAATTGTGAAAAACAATGGCGTTTGCTCTGATACGGTTGAATGGAACAATATCTGTATTATTACCGATGTTGAAAACACAACGTATGAGGTTTCAGTTTCGCCTAATCCATCATCGGGAATTTTAATGATCAATCATCCGTCATCCGTTGAAAAAATAAGAGTGTTTGATTTGAAAGGTGTGTCATTAATTAATATTGATACCGTGAGTGGGCAACAAACATTAATGGACATGACGCAATATGCTGCAGGAGTTTATCACGTGGCGTTCTATCAAAGCAGTAATAGAATTATTTCTCACCGAATAATTATCCAGCGATGAAGAAGTTCAGGATTTCTTTTATATACATCATTATCCTGGGAGCAATTATTCATGGATGCATCAGGGATGAAGTTTTATTGCCTCCGGTGATTGTCTCATTTGATAAGGACCCCATATCCTCAGCGAGTATTTTAAAAATAACCGGAAAATATTTTGATCCTGGATCTACCCTGGTCTATATCAATGATACCGTAGTAAACAATGCGATAGCAGTGGCACTGACCGAAATTAGTTTGCCATTGTCGGTTAGGAAAATCAAAACGGAGGTTTCTATTCATGTAGAGACGAAGTATGGAAAATCAGATAGAAAGAAACTCACCATTCTACCACCAGCACCGTCCGTGACCAAGGTTATTCCTAATAAAGCAGGTGCCGGAACGAAAGTTAAAGTATTGGGTGAATTCATAAAAGATATTACTTTTGTTCAGTTCAAATCACCGGATCAATCAACTCCGATATCAGCGGTATTTACTCAGACAGATTCTGATACAGTAGAAGTAATAATCCCGTCAGGCCTATCTAAGGATGCTGCCGACCTGGTGCTCACAACACTCAGTGGAGTTTCTCAGCCTGCTGCATTCACGGTGTTGTCGCCTCCAGTCATTAATTCATTTAGTCCAGAACAAGCCGCTAGCGGATCGATTGTGCAGATCCTGGGTAAGGAACTTGGTTCCGTATTGATTGCCTCAATTGGAAGTAAAGAAGCTGAGATTTTGACTTTAACTTCTGAGTTAATGGAAATCCGAGTTCCAGCTGAAGCAGTGAATGATACTATTTATATAACTGGTTCCGGTGGCACGGCCAAGTCATCTAAAAAATTATTGATTGTTGCTCCTCCTGTCATTACTACGATTGATAAAGTAGCAGGCGATGTAGGCACGGATGTAACACTCACAGGTTTGAATTTTTCTGGAGCATTCGAAGTTAAATTCGGATCCACTCTGGCTCAGGTTATTTCTAATACTGGGCTTGTTATTAAAACAAAGGTACCTGTTGGTGCATCAAGCGGCAAAATTTCAATTACCACGTTAGCAGGTACTGCACTATCACCACAGGATTTTGTGGTTTTGGGTTCACCATTAGTAAGTAGTTTTTCTCCTGCTTCTGGTTTGGTTGGAACTAAGATTATTCTAACTGGGATTAATCTCCTTACGGTAACTACGGCTCAAATAGGATTGGTTAATTTGAAAATAAACTCCAAAACGGATACCCAAATGGAAGTGGAGGTTTTAGCCGGTACTGTAACAGGTAAAATTTCTGTAAAGAGTATTGGAAGTACATTTTCAACAACAGATAATTTTATAGTTACCGGAACGCCTCAAATAACTTCGTTTACTCCAACATCGGGCACACCCGGCAGTGTGGTAACGATCACTGGCATTAATTTTCCATCATCTCCAATTATAAAATTTGGAGCAAGCGGTGCGGCTTTAGTATCAAAAGTTACAGCCACAGAAATTATATGCCAGGTACCATCAGATGCATCTACGGGTAAAATAAATGTAAATGGAGCACTTAGCGCAACGGATTTCACACTGCTTGCAAAAGCTATCATAACGAGCATTACTCCTGCTCAAGGCGGAGTAGATAAAGACGTTACCATAGTAGGCCAGTATCTAACAGGAGCTGTCATTAAATTTTTTAATAATATAACTGCTATTAAGGTAGGAACAGGTACTGATGTGCAGGTTGTTGTTAAGGTGCCTGCGGGAGCAACTACTGGTAAAATGAGTATTACTACCGCAGCAGGAATCACTACGAGTGTGAATGATTTTCAGGTATTACCACCTCCTACGATTACTTCCTTTACACCTGCGGGCGGAACGGTTGGGACTTCCATCACTATTTCGGGAACCAACCTGCAATACAATCCAGAAATAAGATTTTTTAATAATTTGGTTGGAACGATTAAATCCGTTGCGGCCAATCAAATTGTGGTGGATGTTCCTATTGGAGCAGCTTCTGGAAAAATAAGTATTAAGACAGATGCCGTAGTAAATGCGATATCGAGTGCAACAAATTTTGTGGTGCTGGGTAAACCTGCAATAACCTCTATTGCCCCTGCTTCAGGAACCATCAATGAGAAAGTTATCATCACGGGCACCAATCTCACCAATGCATTGTCCGTAAGTTTTGATGGGGTAACCACATCCACATTTATTTCATCATCCGCCACATCGATTGAAGTCAGAGTTCCTGCTTCCGTAAATGGCACGACAAGCAGAAGTATTAATGTGAATGTTAAAACAGCTGTCGATAATTCTAATAACCAGACTTTTTCATTATTAGGCACCCCGGTTATTAGCAAACTTTCCCCCAACAATAATCCAGCATCCTGGTCTTTTCTGATAGAAGGAACAAATCTAAACTCAGTAAAAAAGTTAAGCCTTGATAGTAAGATTCCTACTATCGGAGTAAATGGCATTGATTTAAAAGCTTTCAATTATGTTACTACGAAAGTTCCAGATGATTTGAAGCCTTTAACTAATCAAAGCAAGGTCTTGAGACTATTCTATACTTCTGATGATGTTGTATTCATTGAAACCACCTATCAGGTATTAAGCGTTCCTCCTCCTGGTGTTTTTCCGCCACCTTTTGTTATACTTCCACCACCATTGCCCGTTAACTTTGTGCAGAATGATATTAGCGCGTATTGGGAAAATCCTCATTTTGTTTCTGTGACAGGTGATACGGTGCATTGTTTTAACATACGTGGAGATTTCAGAGATGCCGCAGACCTCGCCAACCAAACAGGTACATTTTGTCAGTTTCAAGAGTATTATGGAATCAATGGGGTATCGTCAAACATCAGATCCTGGAGCGGAACCTGGAATAAAGGAATTCTTCAACTTTCTAATGGCAGCCTAACGTTGACAGGTCAAGTAAGTGGTTCGACATTGATTTTTACGGATAATAATGGCCGACAGTTGCAGTTAAAATTCGATTCGACTGGCGGGTGTGGTATCATTAACTCAAACGGCTGTGAGTGAGAATAGTGATTAATAGAGATACCTTATTCCAATATTAAGTCCATTCCATGTCCCATAGTTTCTAGACATTAGGGTGCCTGTATAGTTGAGCATTACAAAGAAGTTACGGGTTAAAACCCGTTGATAACCTATACTAAATTGTGCAAAGTCACTGTCACCTCCTTCAAAGGTTTTACTGATATCGGTTGTAATCCAACTATACGAAAGTGATCCAAATAAAATATTCTTACGATTGGCAACATAGCTTAAGGTGGCATTAAGAGGTATATACATTTCAGTTTTAGCATGAGCTTCACTGTTGGCACCGGGCAAAGCAATTGTAAAATTGGCCTGCGTAAATAAGCCAATTTTATTTTGAAAGTATTTGTAGTAAAAGAAGGTGTTGCCCCAGTTCACTTTGCTGGCGTTAAGCGATGTTTGATTTTCTGCAGAGGCAACCGGAAGCCAGATATTACTCTGGTAGGTAAAATTATACATGCGTTTAAAAGGTTGTAGTCGAACTCTTAATCCAGCATACGTGAAAGCACCTGTGTTTTGTGCGTCATTTTTAAATATGGAAGTGGCTGGGCTTCCTTCATTAGCATCATAGCGATAGGCTCTATAGTTTAAATCAATACCCATGTTGATACGCTTATTTCTTGAAACTCCATAGTTAATCTGGAATGTTGAATTGAACAGGATTTGTTTACCATCAAAGTTGGTACTGTTACGTTGTTTGTTATTAAATTTTGTATTGTTTAAAAGGCTATTAAATGAATACAACTCTAGTTCATGTTGCTTTACCAGGATGGCCGATGTTGTTGGATTAACGATTAATAAATTATCCAATGAATCACGCATGCGAATTAATTTATCCTGGTCTATTCCCTGGGCAACAGCATATTGCTGAAAGAAGATCAATACACTCGGAACAAGGATAATTTTACGTGTACGCATCGTTATCGGTTTGAAAGTGTATATAAAATTCTGTTCGCCCTTCGCTCCAATTCCTGAATTCGTTTTTCTAACTGACCTGTATTTTGGTAAATATCAGCGAACAATTTGTCTTTTGCATCCTTCTGATTTTTCCTGCCCGAAATTTTACCCTGTCCGATGTCATTTATCGTATTTAACGAACTATTCAATTCAAGCACATTTACAGTGTGAAGCTCGCCCAGTGCGTAATCAAACATATAGCGAATATCAGTAGTTAATGCCTCGTTGTTCCAGTATTGCATCACTTGTTTCTCGTAACCCATCCGATTATTATTTAGCTTATTAAAAGCATCATTGTACTTGATGATGGCGTTATTCATATTTCGAAGCGTTAGCGGATCGTCAATAAAGATGGCTGGTGTTGCTTTACGAAAGGCACTCACCATATCTTTTACGGTAATAAGAAAGTTACCAACTGATGATGACATATCTGCGTACAAAAACGATTTTTTGTCTTCCAGGGAATTTGTTTTTGAGCCCGATTCTTCAAGTGATTTGGATTCGGTTTTTAAATCATTGAAAACATAACTTCTGATCTCGAACGAAATCATTCCGGTCAAACTATTGCGATCCTTCAACACTTCCCAGATAATGGTCTTTTGGCCGTTTCCGATTACTTGTCCGCCTACTCCATTCCCATGAACATTTTTCAAGGCATTTTGAAAGTTATCATCAGAACAATATAGACTTACCTCAAGGCGCTGGTGGGCAGCAATGCCGTTCAGGTTATAGCTTATTACAATTTTATCACTGAACGGTTCGTGTGTTAAATCACCTATTAACTGAGCTTTTAATTCAGGTGATGAAATAGACAGTAGTAAAAAGAGAATTTGAATTAACTTAAAATTCATTAATTTACATCTTAACCAAAAATAGGGATTTGAAGTTAGGCAAACAATGAAAGCAGGTTTAGTTTTTCTATTTGTATTATTCGTGGGGCAAAGTCTTTTGGCCCAAAACCTTATTAAGGCGCGCAGTGGTGAGGTGAAATATAACATTACTAAGCCGGGTTTAGATAGTGCCCGTAGTGTTATCTCCTCAGAAAATAGGGTTGCTTTGGTAATTGGTAACAAGAATTATAAAATGGTCCCTTTGCAAAATTCTGTCAATGATGCGAATGATCTTGCCGATCTGTTGACAAGAAAGAATTTTGAAGTCATAAAAGTTTTGGATGGCACTCGATTAGAAATAAGAGAGGCCATCAAGAAGTTCAGTTCAAAAATTACTTCCGGTGCAATTGGTTTGTTTTATTATTCCGGTCATGGTGTTCAGGTAGGAGGTGAAAATTATTTAGTTCCAATCGATGCACGCATAGAATATCAGGAGGAGGTGCCGGACGAATGTATTGGTGTCTCCACCATCTTGCGATATATGGAAGCGTCCAATAATAAATTAAACATCATGATTCTTGATGCCTGTAGAAATAGTCCATTTAAATCTTTTTCGAGGTCCGGAGAGAAAGGTATGTTACGAGTCGAAGCCCCGGTGGGATCTATTGTTGCGTATTCAACAGCACCGGGAATGACGGCCTCTGATGGAACAGGAAGGAATGGCCTATATACGTCTAAGCTCATGAAGTACTTGGATGTGCCAGGTCTTAAGGTTGAAGAAGTGTTTAAACAAGTTAGGATAGAAGTCAGCAAGGAGTCTAACAATACACAGGTACCTTGGGAGAGTAATTCATTAATGGGTGACTTCTATTTTAATTTGAATTAGTTCTCAATTCACAAGTTGCTTGTACATTTAAATAGCTTCGTTAGCGTAACCGGCAGAGTATTCCACTGGCTGTTGATTTTTTTGAAAAATTTACATTAATACAAAAAACCTGCAATTTGACCGTTTGTATTCAATTCAGAAAGTTAAATTCTCTTCTTAGACTTAGGCCTTTGCATATTCTTCTGTCGGCAAACAATTGCAAACTAAATTTCGATCTCCATACGCATTATCGATACGACTAACGCTTGGCCAGAACTTAGTCTCTTTTACAAAGGCAAGTGGATAGGCAGCTTTTTGTCTGCTGTAAGGTCTTGTCCATGCATCGGCTGTAATGATCGAAGCGGTGTGAGGTGCATGCTTCAGCACGTTATTTTCTTTATCCGCTTTGCCTTCTTCCACTTCACGGATTTCATTTCTGATTTCAAGCAACGCATCCACGAAGCGATCCATTTCTGCTTTTGGTTCACTTTCTGTTGGTTCAATCATTAAGGTTCCGGCAACAGGGAATGAAACCGTTGGTGCATGGAAACCATAATCCATCAAACGCTTGGCGATATCTTCTACTTCCACACCTGATTTTTTGAAATCACGACAGTCTACAATCATCTCGTGTGCACAGCGACCTTTGGTTCCGGTATACAATATTTTATAATTGTCATTCAATCTCTCCTTAATATAATTGGCATTAAAGATGGCCAGTTTGGTGGCGTTGGTTAATCCCTCGCCTCCCATCATAGCAATATAGGCGTATGAAATCACGAGTATACTTGCACTGCCCCAGGGCGCTGCCGATACGGCTGTGATTGCATGCTCGCCACCAGTTTTAACAAAAGCATGTCCCGGTAAGAAGGGTTTTAATTTATCATTCACACAAATAGGGCCCATGCCAGGGCCACCACCACCATGCGGAATACAAAATGTTTTATGAAGATTTAAGTGACACACATCGGCACCAATGATGGCAGGTGATGTTAATCCAACCTGTGCATTCATGTTGGCGCCATCCATATACACCAATCCGCCATGGGCGTGAATGGTTTCACAGATGTCGATGATCGCTTCTTCAAACACACCATGTGTGGATGGATAAGTTACCATCAAGCAAGAAAGATTGTCTTTGTACTGCGCTGCTTTTGCTTTGAGATCAGCAACATCAATTTTTCCTTCTTCGTCAGATTTCACCACAACTACATCCATACCGGCCATCACTGCACTGGCTGGATTGGTGCCGTGTGCCGATGCGGGTATCAATGCAATATTTCTATGATCATCTTTTCTGCTTTGATGATACGCTCTGATCACCATCAAGCCAGCATACTCTCCTTGAGCACCGCTGTTAGGTTGCAATGATACCCCAGTGAATCCCGTGATTTCTTTCAACCAGTTTTCAAGGTTGGCAATCATGAGTTGATAACCTTCTGTCTGACTGGCAGGCGCAAAAGGATGAATGCCTGCCAACTCAGGCCACGTTACCGGAATCATTTCGGTAGTGGCATTTAACTTCATGGTGCATGAACCCAATGGGATCATTGAGTGCACCATGGATAAATCTTTATTCTCTAATCTTTTGATGTAGCGCAACATCTCATGTTCGGAGTGGTGCGAATTGAAAACAGGATGTGTCAAGAAACTGGATGAACGGATCAGCGATGATGGCCAATTTAATTCACTTACGGTTTCGTTCTTCACCGAAGTGTTGCCTGAGAAGACGGAAATTATTTTTTCAACATCCTGAACCGTGGATGTTTCATCCAATGAAATTCCAATGTGATTATCATGGAAATATTTGAAATTGATTTCGGCAGCTTCTGCTTTTTGCTGAATCGATTTCGCATCAGCAATCGCAATTTTAATCGTGTCGAAGTAATTTTTATTTACTTGTTTGATGCCGACAGCGTTAAGTCCTTTATCAAGAAGTTGGGTAAGACCTTGAATGCGGCCTGCAATTTTCTTTAAGCCTTCTGCTCCGTGATAGACAGCATACATGCTCGCCATTACTGACAATAACACCTGTGCTGTACAGATATTCGAAGTTGCTTTTTCTCTTCGAATGTGTTGCTCGCGGGTTTGCAATGCCATGCGATAAGCAGGATTACCTTGCGCATCGATCGATACGCCAATAATCCTTCCCGGAATCTGTCTTTTGAACTCTTCTTTGGTAGCAAAGAACGCAGCGTGTGGCCCGCCAAAACCCATGGGCACACCAAAGCGTTGTGAATTTCCAACCACAACATCGGCACCCATTTCACCGGGTGATTTCATTAAGAGCAAACTCATTAGGTCAGCTCCCATCACTACGAATACTTCTTTTTCATGAGCAGCGGCAATGAATGCGGTGTGGTCTTTAATCTCACCGTTGTTATCCGGGTTCTGAAGATATACAGCAAATAAATCAGCAGCAGTAATATCTAATGCTGAAACATTTCCAACCACCAGCTTCACACCAATAGGTTCAGAGCGTGTCTTAAGCAGATCAATCACTTGTGGAAAAGCATTTTCATCCACAAAGAAAGTGTTTGCGTTTTTCTTATTTCCTTTGCGGGAAGCATACAATAAGTGCATGGCTTCTGCAGCAGCGGTGGCTTCATCCAACAATGACGCATTCGCGATTTCCATTTCCGTAAGGTCGATCACCATCGTTTGGTAATTGATCAACGCCTCCATGCGGCCTTGCGCAATTTCTGCCTGATAAGGAGTGTAAGCCGTGTACCATCCCGGGTTCTCCAGAATGTTGCGCAGAATTACTCCGGGAGTAATACAGTTATAATAGCCCGTGCCGATATAGGATTTGTAGATCTTATTCTTCGACATCAGTTTTTTGAAATCCCTCAAAAACTCAAACTCAGACTGTGCCGCGGGCAACTGCAATGCTTTCTTCAAGCGAATGTTGGCAGGCACAGTTTGGTCAATCAGTTCATCCACTGAAGATGCCTTTACCACTTTTAGCATGTCTGCGATTTGTGAAGCGTCAGGTGCATTGTGGCGGGCTTCAAATTTTTCTGAGTAGAGAGGATTTATTTTCATAGAGACGTTTAAATAAGAATAGGGCAGGAGAAAAATTTAAAAAGAAAACCCCGACTAGCGGGGTTTGTTCTTAAAAGCGTTCGAATTGTGAGAAGAAAAAGTTGCCTTCAATGGCAGCGTTCTCATCAGAGTCGGAGCCGTGAACGGCATTGGCATCAATGGACTTTGCAAATAATGCACGGATAGTGCCTGGAGCGGCATTCTTAGGATCGGTCGCACCAATCAGTTTGCGAAAATCTTCCACTGCGTTGTCTTTCTCCAAAATCATTGGAACGATTGAGCCGCTGGACATATAAGCGCAAAGTTCTCCGTAGAAAGAGCGCTCTTTATGTATTTCATAGAATTTGCCGGCCAGCTCAGCGCTTAACTGTACTTTTTTCATCGCTACAATGCGAAAGCCTGCCTCTTCAATCATTTTTGTAATTGCACCTGTGTTACCAGCCGAGGTAGCGTCTGGTTTAATCATCGTAAAAGTTCTGTTTCCTGTCATTTTATTGATTATTTATTGTTTTCACAAGGGTTTAAATCGGGCGCAAAATTAGGCTTTTCGGTCATAGTCTCTGCCTTGGGCAAATAGTTTTTTGATGATTTCTCCAAATGGTAGCCAGCCTTGCATTTCAGACTATGCACTCACAATTAAAATTGCCATTTTTGCCATTTCAATGGAAAACCTACAAGCCTTCAAGTCGCTCATCAGCTCGCCTAAACGAGTGGTTATTGTGACTCATTTTAAACCGGACGCTGACGCCTTAGGGTCTTCCTTAGGCTTGTCGGGCTATTTAATTAAGAAGGGTCATGATGTTTCGGTGATTACCCCGAGCAATTATCCTGATTTTCTGGCTTGGATGCCAGGAAATGAGGCAGTGCTCGCACTTTCTAACGATAAACCAGAAAATGAACAGAAAGCTGAACAGTTAGTTGATGATGCTGAAATTGTTTTCTGCCTCGATTTCTCAAGTTTGAGCCGCATCAATAGCCTTGGCGAAATGATTCGTAAGTCAGGTGCTGTTAAGGTTTTAATTGATCATCACCTTGAACCTGAGAACTTTGCTCAGTTTGTACAGTGGACCACAGCATCAGCATCAACGGCCGGGTTGATTTTCGAGTTGATTGAAGAATTGGGAGAGAAAGCCATGATTGACCAAAACATTGCTAATTGTTTATATGCCGGATTGATGACTGATACTGGCGGATTCAGGCACAACAACACAAGGCAAAAAGAATTTTTGATTGCATCTGAATTGGTTGGTTTGGGAGCAAATCCACACGAAACGGCCCGCCAGATTTATGACACCAGCACGCTCGAGCGCTTGCGCCTTACGGGATTTGTGTTGAGTCAAAAGTTGGTCGTGCTGCCAGAATACAACACGGCCTACATGACGTTGAGTCAGGATGAATTGAAGGAATATGGTGCTCAAACCGGTGACACCGAAGGATTGGTCAACTATGGTTTGTCCATAAAAGGTGTGAAACTTTCTGTGCTGATGTATGATCGCAAAGAAGAGATAAAACTATCATTACGATCCTTGGGAGATTTTTCGGTGAACGAGATGGCTCGGAAATATTTTGAAGGAGGAGGTCATAGAAATGCCTCCGGTGGATCATCTAAATTATCGCTGGAAAACACATTAAACAAACTCCTGGAAATTTTACCAGAATATAAAATTCAATTAAATAAAGAGTAGTCAACTAAAAATCAAAAATGAAAAAATCAATTGTAGCGATGAGTCTTGTGGCGTTCTTAATGGCGGCATGTTCATCTACCAAAGAAACCAAGTCAGGGTTTAAGTATAGTGTTGTGCGTGCCGGTGACGGCAAGGTGCCAACCACAGGTCAAATCCTGATCTTAAATATGTCGTTTAAAGATTCAAAAGATTCAGTGTGGTCGGACAGCCGCAAGGCCGAATATCCAACTATGGTTCAAAAGCAAGACTCTGTGCCTGTAGGCGATGTGGTATTGGAGGTTTTCCAGATATTGACCAAAGGTGATAGCGTAACGTTTACCGTTTCTACGAAAGACTTGTTTGAGAAAACATTCAAATCTCCTATTCCTCCTGAGGTTGACACTACCGGATTATTTACATTCCAAATAGGTGTTACGGATGTGATATCAGAAGAGGATGCAAGAAAAATGCAGAGTGAAATTATGGCAAAACTGGGCGAGAAGGATGCCATTAAACAAAAAGATCAATTAGGCATTGACACCGTTCTTATCGACAATTATTTAAAAGAGAAATCACTTGTGGCGAAAAAGACCACTTCGGGTATACGCTATATCATTGAAAAGCAAGGAAAGGGTGAAAACGCAAAACAAGGCCAAACGGTGAGAGTTAATTATGCCGGCTTTTTACTGGATGGTCGTTGTTTCGATAGCAGCATTGAGTCAATAGCCCGTGCCAATAATGCCTATCATGAAGAACGTGCTCCCTATGAACCTCTTGAGCTTGTTTTAGGATACCGTCAGGTAATACCAGGATGGGAAGAAGCCATCATGCTGATGAACAAAGGTTCAAAATTGACCGTGTTCGTTCCATCAGGGTTAGCTTATGGCCCTCAAAGAAGAAGTGAATTGATTACAGAAAATTCGGTATTGAAGTTTGAGATGGAATTGATTGATATCAAATAAGAAAATGAAACGGATATTGTTAATAGCATTTGTTGTTGGGCTTGCCAATCTTCAGGCTTGTAAAAAGGATGATGATCCTACCTGCACCAAAGAAGTAGTTGCTGCAAAGCTAACTGCGGTTGATCAGACCAGGTTAGCTTCCGATATCGTAGCGATTGACGCCTATCTTGCTTCGAAAGGTATAACGACCGCGCTCTCTGAGCCAAATGGTGTGCGATATACAATTACTACTTCAGGCACGGGAACACAAGTGCAATGTCTTGAAAATGTAGTCACAGTGAAAACCACAGGCAGTCTGCTAAAATTTGGTACAATGTTTCAACCGGAAGCGGAATTTTCTTACAAGCTTAATCAACTCATTGTAGGATGGCAGTTGGTTATACCTTTAGTTCCGTCAGGTTCAAAAATAACAGCCTACATTCCTTCCGGCTATGGATACGGAGTGAATGGCGGTGCCAATGGAAAAGTGCCTTCTAACGCGATCTTGATTTTTGATATCGAATTGATTGCAGTCAACTGATATGTTGTGTTTTGCTACCAATAATCAGCATAAAATTGATGAGGTCCGGGCCTATTTGGGTCCGGACTTTCCATTATCAGGTCTGGAAGAAATTGGGTGCAAAGAGGAATTACCAGAAGAGCAACCCACCCTGGAAGGTAATTCATTTCAAAAAGCAGAATATGTTTATAAAAACTTTGGCATCTCTTGCTTTGCTGACGACACTGGTTTGGAAGTTGATGAACTGCGCGGGGCACCCGGAGTGCATTCAGCGCGGTATGCGGGAGCCCAGAGAAACGCAGAAGATAACATGAGACTGCTCCTTAAAAATTTAGCAGGTTCAAACAATCGCAAGGCAAGATTCAGAACGGTAATCACCTTGATCACACCGAAGTTCACCAAGCAATTTGAAGGAGTGGTAAAGGGACAAATCATCCATGAACATATAGGAAAAGGTGGCTTTGGTTACGACCCCATTTTCTTGCCTGATGGATATTCCAAAACATTGGCAGAAATGAATATGGAAGAAAAGAATGCCATAAGTCATCGGGCTCTGGCCGTGAATAAATTGGTTGAATTTCTAAAGGAGTCGCACTCACTTTTTATAACAGAATAGCATTCAGGCATCGGCAGTTAGCGGCTGATCGTGAACAAAAATTATTAATACATGAATAAGCCATTCACCATTGGCATTACAGGCGGAAGTGGTTCAGGTAAAACCTTCTTTCTTCAAGGGCTTTCTTCGTGTTTTAAAGCCGATGATATTTGTTTGATCTCGCAAGACAACTATTACAGGCCGCGCGATCAGCAACCTATTGACGAGAATGGAATCAAAAATTTTGATTTGCCAGTGTCCATTGATCACGAAGCCTTTCAACACGATCTCTTGTTGCTAAAGGCTGGCCAAAACGTAGTAAAGACAGAGTACACATTTAATAATCCAACAGTTACACCTAAGTTTCTGGAGTTTAAAACGGCACCCATTATCGTGGTGGAAGGTTTATTTGTTCAGTATTTTGAGGAGATATCCAATGAACTGGATTTGCGCATTTTTATCGAAGCGAAAGATCATGTGAAGTTGGGCAGAAGAATAAAGCGCGATCAGGTAGAGCGTGGTTATGATATTGACGATGTATTATACCGCTACCAATATCACGTGATGCCTGTATACGAGCGACTGATAGAACCCCTGAAGCACAATGCGGACCTGGTGGTGCCCAATAATAGCCATTTTGAGCGTGCTTTGGATGTATTGGTCGGTTATCTTAAATCACGCATTATGAGTGTTGCAAATTAATTTCTAAACCCTACTTTTGTGTGCTTCATTATCTAAATGAGAAAGAAATCGGTTTACCGTGGTATTTTAATTATTGCAGGCCTGTTGGCAGCTGCAGTCATTATTCTTTCTCACTCCTTCAGTCAATTAGAGCCCAAAAAAGTTGTTGATACGGAGCAGTCGGATGAAAAATCAGATCAGAAAACATTAATAGGGGCACCCTCGGAAGCAGTTACTCAAGCCAGTGTTGTTAAAATAGACGAGCAATCGCCTGACACTGTGTTGGAGACTTTATCCAATTCAGAGGTTTCCAAAAAATATATTCCTTCCACAGAAAAGGTTTTCAATAAACTTTTTGATCTCCTCTTCCAAATAGTCATCGCGCCAAACGCGCCCTAAAATTCCAGCGTTTTAGTTTTCAATTTTATATTGACCTTCATAGAAGGAGTTCACTTTCTCGTTTTTTTTATTATCAATCAATTTAAATTAAAGTAATAGTTATGCGTAACAAAGGTGTAGTAGTCGTGTTGACAGTCATAGTCACGCTGCTCTGTTTATACTACTTGTCGTTTACATTCGTATCGACCAAAGTAGTGCGCGAAGCAGAGGCGTATGCAACCGACAAAAATGGTTCTTTAAGTCTGGCCAAAAAGCAAGTCTATCTGGATTCGCTTTGGAACCAGCCGGTTTACAACTTATTTGGAGCCGAGTATACTTACAAAGAAGTAAAGGAAAATGAGTTAAGCCTTGGTCTTGATTTGCAAGGTGGTATGCACGTGGTGTTGGAGATTTCTCCTATTGATATCATTAAAGGATTGAGCGGAAACAATCAGGACCCTGCCTTTATGGATGCCCTTAAAAAGGCAAAAGAGATGCAGAAGAACAGCACCGATAGTTACAGTGCTTTATTCTATAAAGCATTTAAAGATGCCAATCCGGATCGTTCTATGGCATCACTTTTTACATCCGCTGCTAATAAGGATCGTGTAAAACTTACGGATAGTGATGAAACAGTAATGGCATTTTTGAATACTGAAATTGATGGTGCTATTGAGCGTTCCTTCACGATTTTAAAAACCCGTATCGATCAGTTCGGTACATCACAACCTAACATTCAGCGCTTGCAGGAAAGTGGTCGCATTCAGATTGAAATTCCTGGTGCCGATAATCCACAACGTGTAAGAAAACTGTTGCAAGGTGTTGCCCGACTTGAGTTCTGGGAAGTAATTGAATTTTCTGATCCGCAATTAAATCAATCATTAGCGGCTGTTAACGATTTGTTGGTGAAGGAGCAAAATCAAAAAGCTACGCTGGCCACTACCGAAACAAAGAGTGCCGATACCACAAAAGCAACTACCAGTGCCGACTCAACACAATCGGCACTTGAGAAAGAGCTTGCTGATTTGAGAAATACAACAGGCAATGCATTGGATTCATTGCGAAGAGCAACTTCCTCACCGCTATTTGCATTGAGCGATCAGGGAATACCTTTCTTATATCCCGTAAAGGACACAGCAGAAATCAATCGTATCTTAAGACGACCAGATGTTAAGGCCATGTTCCCTCGCACTATTGGATTTTTCTGGGATGTGAAGTCAGATCCGCAGATGACTCCGGGAGTTGAAGATATCCAATTGAATTTTATTAATGTAGGACGCAATGGAAAGCCTTTGCTTACCGGTGATGTAGTTAATGATGCTCGCCTGGATTACGATCAGTTTGCACGACCTGCTGTAAGTATGCAGATGAATGCAGCCGGAGCACGCGCCTGGGCTAAGGTTACAGCAGCAGCAGCCAGCAAGCAGCCTCAGGGAAGAATTGCGATTGTATTGGATAACTATGTGTACACTGCACCTACCGTTCAGGGAGAGATTCCAAATGGTAACTCGCAGATCACCGGTTCTTTTGAATTAGAAGAAGCAAAGGATTTGGCGAATGTTTTAAAAGCCGGTTCTTTACCTGCTCCTACGCGTATTGTAGAAGAAGCTATCGTTGGTCCAAGTCTTGGAAAGCTAGCTCAGAATCAGGGATTGATTTCCATGGCCTGTGGTTTAGCAATTGTAGTTCTATTCATGGTGGCGTATTATTCTAAAGGTGGTTGGGTGGCCAACATCGCATTGTTGTTCAACATTTTCTTCATTCTTGGAATTTTAGCTCAGCTAAATGCAGCGCTCACACTTCCAGGTATTGCCGGTATCGTGCTCACTATGGGTATGGCCGTGGATGCCAACGTGTTGATTTTTGAGCGTATCAAAGAAGAACTTCGCCTGGGCCGCAAAATGAAAGAGGCTGTTAAGAAAGGCTATGAGAAAGCGTTCTCATCGATCTTTGATTCGAACCTGACTACGATGATCACCGCTGCTGCACTATTTATATTAGGTCAGGGTCCATTGAAAGGTTTTGCCATCGTATTGATGATTGGTATTGCTACCTCGTTCTTCTCTGCCGTATACATTTCTCATGTTCTCGTTGAGTGGATGACTCGTAAAGGTGATGATGCCAAGATTTCATTTGGAACGCCTATGGCGAATATCATTAAGGATAGAAAAGACTTTGACTTTATTGGATTCAGAAAGAAAGCGTATCTGTTTTCTGGCTCTGTGATCGTGATTGGATTTATTCTGATCGCTATAAACGGACTTAACTTCGGTGTCGATTTCAAAGGAGGTCGTTCTTATATCGTTGCATTTAATCAACCGGTAGTGGCTACCGATATGAAAGTGGCGATGAGCGAAAGCTTTGAAAATGCCGGCCTGGAAGTTAAAAACTTTGGAAGTGACAAGACCATGAAAGTCACCACTTCGTATCTCGTGGATGATGAATCAGCCGAAGCGGATGATAAAGTGAAGAATGCACTTATTCAGGGAATAGAAAAATTCAAGGGAATTAAGTATACCGATAGTGAAGGGCAAATGGATGATCAACATTTTATGGTTCCATCTTCTTCCAAAGTAGGAGCTACGGTTGCGGATGACATTAAGGGATCGGCTCTTGAGGCCAGCTTGGTATCCATCATTCTGATTTTCCTTTATATTCTGGTTCGTTTCAAAAAATGGACTTATAGTGCTGGTGCCATTATAGCGCTCATTCATGATACTTTGTTTGTGATTGCATCCTTTGCTATTGCTGGTCTGCTTGGAATTTCATTTGAAATAGACCAGGTCTTTGTAGCCGCCATCCTTACTATTATTGGTTACTCCATCAACGATACGGTGATTATCTTTGATCGTATTCGCGAGTATCTTGGTTTTGGTGCCAATCACGAGCGTTCTAAAGTATTCAATGATGCCATCAACAGTACATTGAGCCGTACGTTAATCACCTCAGGCACAACGTTGATTGTGGTAATTGTGCTCTTGCTCTTTGGTGGTGAAGTATTGAGAGGATTCTCCTTCGCTTTATTTATTGGTATCGTAATTGGAACTTATTCTTCCATCTTCATAGCAACTCCTATTGTGTTGGATTTGGATGTTGAAAAATCAGGTGCTAAAAAATCAGATGCAAAAGTAACTGCTTAACATAATAAGACTGAATTTTATAAAAAAGGCCTCGGTAAATCGAGGCCTTTTTGTTTTAAAGAACCCGTCCTCTTCATGTTTACTATTTATGTTTAATCGAATTCTAATGTTAACTTCACATGGTGGCGATTTACTTTTGAACAGATGAAGATTCTTTTGATTGAGGACGAGAAGAAAACCATTCAGTATTTAAAAAAAGGGCTGGAAGAGAATGGATACGAGGTTGATGCTGCCGAGGATGGAGTGACTGGAAAATACCTGGCATTCGGAAATCAATACAATATTATTATTACCGATGTTATTATGCCCGGGCTAACCGGTCATGAACTTTGCCGCGAATTACGAGCCGGTAAGATCGAAACCCCTATTTTAATGCTTACCGCTTTAGTTGATACCGATGATGTTGTGGTTGGATTAGACAGTGGGGCAGATGATTATCTGGCAAAGCCTTTTGAGTTTCGCGAGTTGCTGGCGAGAATTCGGTCGCTCACCAAGCGACAGCCAAAATATCCGGTTGATGATCATCAATTACGCATAGCAGATTTGATACTCGACTTAAATAAGAAGATAGCAATTCGTGCGGGTAAACAAATTGAGTTAACCTCGAAGGAGTTTTCTTTGCTAGAATACTTTCTTCGTAATCAGGGCAAAGTTATTCCACGTGCAGAGCTTTCAAAAAATGTGTGGAATGTTGATTTTGATACCGGCACCAACATGGTGGAAGTATATGTGAATTATCTTCGCAAGAAGATCGATCGCGATTTCGACAAGAAATTAATTCACACCCAATTCGGAATGGGCTATATATTAAAAGAGGAATAAACTAGTGCAGATACGAACCAGACTTACACTGCAGTTTACCATTCTGGTGAGCACTATTGTGCTGATGGCCTTCATGTCCATTTATTATTTCACGGCTCAGTTTTCAGAACGTGAATTTTATCGCAGGCTAAAAGAAAAGGCAATTACATCCGCTATTCTCCTGATTAAAGTGGAAGGTGTAGATTCCGCATTACTTCAAGTGATCGATCGTGCCAAGCGCGACAATCTGTATAAAGAAACCATCCGGATCTATGATTACGAAAACAAAGAGATCTACTTCAGTGGAGACACAACAAAGTTTTTGAATCCGGAGTCATTTGATAATGTAAGGAAGTACGGGGAACAACGTATAGAGAAGAGTGACTTTGATGTGATTGGAGTTTTGTTCAGAGATAAGGGTTTTGATTATGTTGTCGTTGCAGCAGCAGTAGACATCAATGGAGAGGTACGGTTAAAGGATTTGCAAACACTGTTGACTTTTGCCTTTTTAGTATTAACTGCTGTCGTATTTATTTCTGGTTGGGTCTATTCGGGCCGGGCTCTCAGGCCGCTCAAACGAATTATGGATGAGGTGAAAAGAATCTCACCTCAAAATCTTGATCAGCGGTTAAAGGAGAGTCCATACGAGGATGAGATGGGTAAGCTGATTTTAATCTTCAATGAATTGTTAGGGCGCATTGCCAAAGCATTTCAACTTCAGAAAATGTTTGTTTCCAATGTATCGCATGAGTTGAAAAATCCATTGACCAATATCACATCGCAATTGGAGGTTACACTTTTAAAAGAGCGATCAACAGACGAATATCGTGAGACGATTGAGTCTGTATTAGAAGATATCCGTGGATTAAATCAATTATCAAATAGCTTGCTTGAGTTGGCGAGGCTTAACCGCGAACAAGATTCATTTACGATGACGCGTGTACGATTAGATGAAATTATCTGGGAGGTGCGCGACTTTGTAAGTACGATTGACTCCACGTATCGCGTAGAAGTAGGCATTCATGAAATGCCTGAAGATGAAGACAAACTTACCGTGTTGGGAAATCCTTATTTGCTAAAGATTGCCTTTCAAAATATTGTTGAAAATGCCTGCAAGTTTGCCCCTGATAAATCAGCTAAAGTGATGCTTACTTTAGTGAAGAGTGAATTGGTGGTGGAGGTCTCAGATCAAGGACCTGGCATTGAAAAGAAGGATTTGAATAATGTATTCGAACCATTTTTCAGAACCGATGCCACTTCAAAAATTAAAGGATATGGAATCGGATTGCCGTTGAGTCACCGGATACTTTCCATTCACAAAGGACGAATTGAGCTAGATTCTTCACCCGGTAAGGGCACTCTTGTGAAAGTTACTTTGGCAGCCTTAAAGTGATTCTAATTTTTTTCTAATTGCTTTTAGCGTGCACGTTATTAATGTCCGCTTACATTTGAATCAGTTTCTTGGTTATTTGAGTTTAGAGTTATGTTTTCAGGTTATGACAGAAAGGATTTTAATTTTTTGAATTTTTAAAATCCTATCAAATAAAAGTGGGGCCTAGGGCCCCATTTTTTATTCTGGATTAAATCTTTCCACCCGGGCGCCCACAGCTAAAATTCCACGTAAGGTATCTTGCCGATTAAACTGTTCAATTCTGAGCTGGTATTTTCCGGGATAATTGAATAGTTGTTTTTCAATTAGCATAAACTGATGATCGAATACATCTCCGATGCCACTTTGCCCCAAAGGCTTTCCTGTTTTTTGATCGAAGAGAAATTGCGAGCTTAACTTCTTATCAATTTGTAATCCGGTTGAATCTGCAAGTGTGTATTGAATAAACAATCTGGCATATGGATACTCCAGAGAATTACGAACATTGTAATATATGTTATAAGGCTTTGAAGAATCTTCAACCATGAAATCAAAGATCATGGGTTCATCGACTCTCCAGTAACGCGCTTCGAGATTTATATTTTGTTCAAACAATCGATCTGAATCGCATGAGAAAAGCGGACTCAAAAGAAAAATAATGATTACGGCTCTCATTCTTTACGTGGCCCTCTTGGGTTGTTTCGCGCTTGCGGATTTTTTGCAGGCTGATTTGGTGCCTGTCCTTCTTTTCCGCGATTGCGGTTTTTTTTCTTTTTCTTCGACTTGCTCTGGAATTTTTTATCCATGCTCTCCAAATCACTATTGAGTTTGGAAAGAGGTTCTTTCACCAGTTCTTTATCGATTTCTAAACTGGCTGGTTTTTTCCCGGCACGGTTCAATTCCAGAATTTCGTTTACCCGCTCAATACGTAATGGATACCAGTTATTGTCTTCCTTGTAGCCAAACCACATGATTCTTCTGAAAATATCCGTTTTCTGAAGGCGGGCTTCACCTTTTTCGGTTAACAATGGAACCTCAATTTCGGGGATATCTTTCAATGCCTCCATGTAGGTTTCCAATTCGTAGTTCAGACAGCACTTTAACCGGCCACACTGACCCGATAGCTTGCTGGGGTTTAGGGAAAGATTTTGATAACGAGCTGCACTGGTTGCTACATTCTTGAAATCACTCAACCACGTAGAGCAGCAAAGTTCCCGACCGCAAACTCCAATACCTCCCAAACGCCCGGCTTCTTGCCTCAGACTAATCTGACGCATCTCTACGCGCACCTTAAATTCGGTGGCGAGTAACTTAATTAATTCTCGAAAGTCTACACGATCTTCGGCAGAATAGAAGAAGGTGGCTTTGGTATTGTCGGCCTGGTATTCTACATCCGACAATTTCATATTCAGTTTTAACTGTCTGATGATTTCGCGTGTTCGAAATAGTGTCGGCAGATCGCGTTTCTGTATATCATCAAATTTTTCCAAATCTTTTTGAGTGGCAATCCGATAGATTTTTTTAATCTCATCATCGTTGGCCACTTTCTTTTTTTGCATTTGTAGTCGCACCAGTTCGCCCTGCAAAGAAATATGTCCTAAGTGATGACCTGTGGCGGCCTCAATGATTACCGCATCACCGGTGGTAAGCGATAATGATTCCGAATTGCGATAAAAATCCTTACGGCCATTTTTGAAACGAATCTCGACCACTGAAAAACGACTCTCCACCGGCATATCCATATTGGAAAGCCAATCGAATACGTTCATTTTATTGCAACCACCTGTTTCGCAAGCGCCATTATTATTACAACCGGATACCTTTCCGTCTTTCTTTGTTCCGCAGGCACAGCCCATCCCTAGTGTTTATTAGAATTTAAATGTTAAAGTTATAAGGTTATGATTGCTTTGACAAGCGGGCTTTTAGCCTTGGTTGGTGGATTCTAATTTTAAAAGATCCTGGCCAATGTCTTTGCGATAATAAATGCCATCCCATTGAATGGATGAGGCCAGTTGGTATGCCTTTTCCATCGCTTTGGAGAGGGTATTTCCCATACCTGTGGCAGTCATTACCCTGCCGCCATTAGTCACAACCTTATCATCCTGGTTTTTGGTGCCGGAATGAAATAAGGTGCTTTGGCCTTCAGGCAAAAATCCGGTTATCACTTTTCCTTTTTCAAAAGCATCTGGATATCCGCCAGAAGCCAGCACAACAGTTACCGCAAATTCATTGCGTATTGAAATTTTATGACCTTTTAATTCACCTTTTGCCGCAGCGTCCAGTAACTCCACCAGGTCGTTTTCCATTCTTGGTAGTACGACTTCAGTTTCAGGGTCACCCATGCGTGCATTGTATTCGATCACATAGGGCTCGCCTTTCACATTCATGAGACCTACAAAAATGAAACCTCTGTATGAAATTCCTTCTTTCTTCAATCCTTCAACCGTGGGCTTGATTACGCGATCTTCTACTTTTTTCATGAAGGAAGGATCTGCAAAAATGACGGGCGAAACAGCACCCATTCCACCAGTATTTGGGCCAGTATCTCCATCACCAATGCGTTTGTAGTCTTTAGCTTCAGGAAGGATTACATAGTTTTCTCCATCTGTTAGAACAAATACAGAGAGTTCAATACCATCGAGAAATTCTTCTACTAATACCTTCGCACTCGCGTCACCAAATTTCTTTTGTTCCAGCATTTCGGTTATTTCCTGTTTAGCTTCTGCGATCGATGGACTAATGATCACACCTTTACCAGCGGCTAATCCATCGGCTTTCAAAACGATGGGGGGTGTACACGTTTGAAGATATTGAAGTGCTTCTTTCGTCTCATGCGAATGAAAGGTGCGTGCTTTGGCCGTAGGAACATTATGTCGAAGCATAAACTGTTTCGAAAAGTCTTTGCTTCCTTCTAACTGAGCTCCTTCTTTTCCTGGTCCCACTATGGGTATTTTATTGATACTAGGATCGTTCTCAAAGAAATCGCGAAAGCCAGCCACCAAAGGCACTTCGGGCCCAACCACAACCAGTGCAATTTTTTTCTGAAGGCATAGCACTTTTATTTTTTCAAAATCTTCAACGCCTACGTTTACATTTTCAGCTATTAAGGAGGTGCCGGCATTGCCCGGTGCTACATATAGATTTGTACAAAGAGGACTCTGCCTGATTTTCCATGCAAATGCATGCTCTCTGCCTCCATTGCCAATAATTAAAATATTCATATCCGGATTGTAAGGCATCAAAGATAGTATTACAACTTCGGTAGATAAAATAAAAAATAGCCACGGATTATGCCATGGCTATTATGCGGAATCAGGTTTTACCTAATGAATCATTTTGATAACTTAATTCGCGTATTCACTCAAGAACTTAACGCGCATCAGTCGGAGATTATCTTCTATAAAGTCAGAATCTTCATCCTTCAGTGCATCTACTGCTTCTTCAATACTATCCGTTTCTGATTCAAGGAAGTAATCAAAGATCTGTTGTTGTTTATCTTCATCAAGTACTTCATCGATATAATAGTCGAGATTTAATTTAGTGCCGGAATAGCAGATGTTCTCAACTTCGGTAAGTAACTCATCAAATGAAATATTCTTCGATTCGGCAATTTCATCCAGATCAACCTTGCGGTCGATTTGCTGAATGATAAAGATTTTAATCTTCGATTTATTGACAGAAGACTTTACGACCACATCGGAAGCCGTTTCAATATCATTCTCGTCCACATAGGTTTGAATCAAATCCAGAAATTCCTTTCCGAACTTATTCACTTTACCCATGCCCACACCATTTACTGAAGCAAGTTCATCTTTGGTGGTAGGGTAGGTAGTGGCCATCTCTTCAAGAGAAGGATCCTGGAAAATAACATAGGGAGGAAGATCCTTTTCCTTTGCCATTTTCCTACGCAGATTTTTCAGCAGCTCAAACAACTTCTCGTCATACGACTTGGAGTTGATGATCACGCGCTCAGATGATTCTTCATCTTCAACTTCGGTAGTAAAGTTGTGGTCGCGGGCGAGTTCTATCGGATGGGGTTTCTTAAGGAAATCATGGCCTTTTTTAGAGATCTTCAGTACACCAATGTTATCGATATCTTTTTCCAGATATTGATAGATAAGTGCCTGACGAATTACGGACTTCCAGAAGTCGACATCTTGCTGATCTCCTTTTCCATAGATCGGTAAATCAAAGTGTGTATAGCTTTTTACATACTCATCTTCCGTTCCACGGATTACGTTTACCAGGTGACTAAGTGTGAAGCGTTCGTTGGTTTGTTTCACTGCCTCCAAAGCCATTTTAACGGATTCGGTTCCGTCAAAGCGCTCGCGAGGATGTATACAGTTGTCACATGAACTACAATTTTTTTCTTTATACTCTTCTCCAAAATAATGGAGTAGTTGTTTGCGCCTGCACACCGGAGATTCAGCATAGAACTCCATCTCTTGTAATAGTACTCGGGCATTTTCGCGCTCTTGTACAGGTTTATCTTTATTGAATTTCTCGAGCTTGTTTAAGTCGTTGTGACTGTAGAACATGAGACAAACACCTTCCAGGCCATCGCGCCCTGCACGCCCAGTTTCCTGGTAATATCCTTCGAGAGATTTAGGCACATCGTAATGCACTACAAATCGAACATCGGGCTTGTCAATGCCCATTCCAAAAGCAATGGTGGCTACAATGATGTCAACCTCTTCATTGAGGAAGTCATCCTGATTTTTCATTCGCACATCAGGATCAAGGCCCGCATGATAAGGAGCGGCCTTAAAACCATTTACGTTAATGAGTTGTGCAATTTCTTCTACCTTCTTGCGGCTCAAACAATAGATGATACCTGATTTTCCTTTATGCTCTTTTAAGAACTTGATCAGTTGTTTTTTTGTCTCCTTTTTAGGACGGACCTCGTAGTATAAATTCTTGCGATTGAACGAAGAGATGAATACATCCGCTTCTTCCATCTGAAGATTTTTCTGGATATCGATTTGCACTTTAGGCGTGGCCGTTGCGGTAAGTGCAATCACATTCATATCACCCAGTTGGGCAATCATTGTTTTTATTTTTCTGTATTCGGGTCTGAAATCGTGGCCCCATTCTGAAATACAGTGCGCTTCGTCAATGGCAACAAATGAGACTTTTACTTTGCGGAGAAATTCAATGTTCTCCTCTTTGTTGAGCGACTCGGGTGCCACATATAAAAGCTTAACGGCACCGGTAATACATTCTTTTTTCAGGCGGGTTATTTCTCCTTTGCTTAGGGTGGAGTTTAAAAACCGGGCATTGATGCCATAGGCATTAAGCTGATCCACCTGGTTTTTCATAAGAGCGATAAGCGGAGAAATTACGATGGCAAGGCCATCTTTGATCATAGCCGGGAGCTGGTAGCATAAAGATTTGCCCGCTCCGGTTGGCATGATAACAAATGTATTCCTGCCTCCTAAAATATTTTTAATTACTACTTCCTGATTCCCTCTGAAATTCCCATAACCGAATATTTCCTTGAGTTTTGCCTTCAATTCATCTTTCTCTTCTGCCACCGTCATGATACTAATCAATAAAATTTTGAATTACTTATCTTTGTCCTTTCTATAAACGCTATCCGCATTGAATATAGTAAAAAATATCCAACAAATTGCCAAAGAAGTTCTGTTAAATGAAGCTCGGGCGGTTGAAAATCTAATTCATTTTATCGACAACGATTTCGAAGCCTGCGTGCGGGAAATTCTCCAATCCAGCGGGCGGGTGGTGATTACCGGAATTGGAAAGAGTGCCATCATTGCCAATAAAATTGTTGCCACCATGAATTCTACAGGAACGCCTGCTCTTTTTATGCATGCGGCTGATGCCATCCATGGCGATCTTGGAATGATTCAGAGTAATGATATCGTGATCTGTATTTCCAAAAGTGGGAACACTCCAGAAATTAAAGTTCTGGTTCCGCTGCTAAAGCGCAGAGGTTCTAAGTTAGTGGCGCTGGTAAGCAACAAAAACTCCTATCTTGCAGAGCATTCAGATTTTGTGTTGAACGCCACCATCCAGGAAGAAGCATGTCCCAATAATCTGGCGCCAACCACAAGCACAACAGCACACCTGGCCATGGGCGATGCCCTTGCTGTATGCCTGCTGGAATTACGGAATTTTTCTAAGGAGGATTTTGCTCGTTATCATCCGGGAGGCTCACTCGGTAAACAATTGTATCTCAAAGTGGAAGATGTGTTTTCAAACAATCAGTTGCCTATGGTGATGGCGGATACTTCGTTGCGTGATGTGATTTTAGAAATTTCTTCAAAGCGATTAGGGGCGACTGCCGTGGTGGACGAGGAAAAAAATCTTTTAGGAATTATTACCGATGGTGACCTTAGAAGGATGTTGCAAAAAGAATCTAATATTGCGTTCATAAAAGCAGCGGATATCATGACACGCACACCTAAGTCAATTGACCAAAGTGAATTTGCTGTAAAGGCGCTGCAAATGATGCAGGAAAACAGCATCTCTCAATTGGTAGTAAAGGACGGTACCAAGGTGGCCGGATTTATCCATCTTCATGATTTACTAAAGGAAGGTATCGTTTAAGCAATCTTTGATTCCAAAAGGAAACCCAAATGAATAAGAATCTTTATGTTGTGTTGATGGCAGGCGGAGTAGGAACTCGCTTCTGGCCTTATAGCCGTAATTCTCGTCCTAAGCAATTTTTAGATGTGCTGGGTATTGGTAAAACTCTTTTGCAGGCAACCTATGATCGGTTTCTGCCACTTTGCCCCAAAGAAAATATTTTAGTAGTAACCCACGAAGAGCACCTGGCGATTACCCGCGAGCAGTTGCCAAACATGGTTTTGGAAAAGATCCTGACAGAGCCTATGAGAAAGAACACGGCTCCGTGTATCATTTATGCATCATTGAAAATTCATAAAGAGAATCCGGATGCTGTCATTGTGGTGAGTCCATCGGATCATCTTATATTAGATGAAGCAGAATTCCAGCAAACCATACGGTCGTGTTTTGACCAGGCTAAAAATCAAGATAAACTGGTTACGCTTGGAATTAAGCCATTACGTCCCGAAACCGGGTATGGATACATTCAATACATTGATGCGAAGCCAGCATTGAAAAAAGTAAAAACATTCACAGAAAAACCGGAGTTAGCGCTCGCCAAAAAATTTATTGACAGTGGAGATTTTGTTTGGAATGCTGGGATTTTTGTTTGGGGCGTAAAAGCCATCATCGAAGCATTTAAAAAACATTTGCCTGAGATGACCGAGGTTTTTGAAGAAGCCTCACAGCATTTCAATACTGAAGATGAACGCACTGCTTTGCAATCAGCGTATTCACAAACTAAAAGTATTTCCATTGATTATGGAGTTATGGAGAAAGCAGATAACGTGTTCGTTTGGCTGAGCACTTTTGCATGGTCTGATCTTGGTTCATGGGGTTCCTTACATGACAATTCAATTAAGGATGTAAACAATAACACGATCAGTGCAGATTCACTTGTGTATGATACCAGAAACTCGGTGATCAAAGGACCAAAGGATAAATTGATTGTGGTGCAAGGTTTAAATGGCTTTTTAGTGGGAGCCTTCGATAATGTGGTGATTGTATGTGAAAAAGACAAAGAGGAACTCTTCAGAAAGATTGTAAATGATCTGAAGAAACGGCCTAACGGTAACGATTACTTATAATTTTTTTGGCGGATCGCTTCGTACACACAAACACCTGCTGCAACAGAAACATTGAGTGACCCGATATTTCCGCTCATGGGTATTTTTGCGTGGTGATCAGCATCTTTTAACAACTCAGGAGAAATTCCATCTTCTTCGGAGCCTAGCACCAGAGCCAAAGGAGAATTTAAGTCAAAGTTGTAAAGAACTTTTTCAGCTTTTTCAGTGCAGGCAATAATTTGAACACCGTTGTCTTTTAAAAACTTAAACGTTTTTTTCATATCCTTCACCCTACACACGGGCAGGTGACTGAGCGCTCCAGCAGATGTTTTCATGGCATCTGCTGTAATAGGTGCATTGCCTTTATCGCCCATGACAATGGCGTTAATACCAGCACATTCTGCGGTGCGGGCCATAGCTCCAAAATTTCTTACGTCAGTCACACGATCCAAAATCAAAAGAAAGGGTTCTTTGCCTTCGCTGTATATTTTGTCAATGATATCTTCCAGAGAAGCATATTGAACAGCCGATAAAACACAGACTACACCCTGGTGATTTTTTGTTGAAAGACTATTCAGCTTTTGTTGAGGAACGAATGTAAAAGGAACACTATTTCTCTTTGCCAGTGTGATAAGTTCTTTGATGAGGTCATTATTGAGCCCTGCCTGTATGAATACTTTCTCAATCTCGCGCTTGGCGTGAATGGCTTCCATAACGGCACGGGTGCCGAATATCGTTTCAGTTTTTTCCATGATTTTTACAAAAGTAAGGAAAGAAGAGCGTTAAATCAGAACCTGCTTTTTCTCCACAGGTCGATGGTGCTAAACCATGGTTCAATAAAGCGTTTATCCCTTAGCAAAACATGATTTTCAGGATCATAAACACTGCCGCTTTTTACGAATGTGAACCGTGATCTTGTGGTTGAATAATACCACGTTTCGTTCCCATCGTTCACACTCACTTCATCGGGCAATCCGAAAACAAGGTAGATCATACCACGATCAGTTTTCCATCCTTCTTTATACGAGCTAAAATATAAGTTGGCGAGTTCCACTCTTCTGAAATAGCTCTTCATGAAGCCAGATGCACGGTCTTTGTCTTTGGTGATATCGAGAATCACTTTATCGAATTTGGCTTTATCGCCTTTCGAGTTTTGTAGTTCTGTGAATTCTTCTTGTGTGCAAATAAAAATCAATGGTTTAATAAGATCTTCAATTTTAGAAAATCGGGGATAAACCTTGTTTACTCCTCTTACCGAGAATCCCTCCGCAACATTGGTGTCTTTTTGAAAAAGATAAAGTCCTGTTGTTGGCAATGAGAAGGATGATCCCGGGTTAACCTGAAAGGTAGAGTCATGAAACATAAACCGATCGGCCTTACTTTCATTTTCGGCAAATGGAGGATAAGCCGCGGGAAAATCTTCATGGAAATAAGAAACATGAAATGGCCTGTTGTCACTTCCACTCACCGCGTAAGCTTGATTTATAGTGAGATACCTTCGGGCTACTCGTTCGTTATTTTGTTCTATCCAACCGCTTACCGGATAGTTTTCTTCAATTTTTTTAAAGTGGAGCCAGCTTTTTTGTGTTTCCTTGTTGGTCACTTTTACTACCAGCAACCAAGGCTTGGCAGGAAGATCAAAAATCCACACTCCTTTTTTCACTTTTTCGGAAACGATGGTGTCTGGATTATTCAATATAGTTCCATTGCGCTGCGTAAATGAATCTCTCTTCTCCCAGCTGATGTCATATTTTTCAAGGGGCAAAGGATTGGTTTGAATCTGATAATAGACCTCCAGGTTTTTAGCAGTTCTTACCGGATGAAGCATGATTGAAACTTCACCATCAGGATTGTATAGATCACGAAAATTTATGCTGGTAAGCGCTTGCGCAAAAAGCGCCTGAACTGGCCCTATAATCAGACAGAGAATAAGAATGTGTCTCATAACGATTTCAACAACATAAATTTACAACGTTAAATCTAACCAATTGAGTTATTTTTGCTTGATAATTTTTTTCACGATGGCATCTGTATACACCACCGAAATTACTTCAGAATCGATTCCTTCTGATAATCCGATTCACCAAAGACTGCTACGTCCTTATATTCTGGCTCCTAAGTATATAAAAGGCGAGTTATTGGAAGTAGGATGCGGTGAAGGACGTGGAATAGACTCGGTATTGCCAGCAATTACTTCTTATACGGCAATTGATAAGATTGCTCCCGTAATTGATAAACTTCGACAGAAATATCCATATTCCAGATTTTTAAGTGGCAACATTCCGCCTCTTTCCGCTTTCGCTGATCATAGTTTTGATTCGGTGGTAAGCTTTCAGGTGATTGAGCACATTCAGGACGATCGTCTTTTTTTGAAGGAAATACACCGGGTGCTAAAGCCCGGAGGAATAGCTATCCTCACAACGCCTAATCGACCATACTCTTTATCGCGCAACCCCTGGCACATTCGCGAGTATACGGCACAGGAATTAACCAATCTGGCTAAAACCTTTTTCGGCCACGTTACCATGCATGGAATTGCTGGCAATGCTAAAGTGATGGAATATTATGCGCTGAATAAGAAGTCGGTTGATAAACTGATGCGCTGGGATGTATTCAATCTTCAGCATAAACTTCCAGCTTCGATCTTGAGAATTCCTTATGAGTTTATGAATCGGCTCAATCGAAATAAACTGAAGGGAAGTGATGATCAGTTAGTGATGAGCATCACTCAGGAAGATTATATTCTCACCGAGGATGCTCCCCACTCATTGGATTTGTTTCTGATCGTTCAGAAATAATTTTTAGAAGTTGCCTTCCTGATAAACCCGCAAGCTGGCCAGGTGCTTATTCAATGCGTCTTCATATTTCTTACCCAGTTCCATTTCGCCATTCACATACAGGGTTTGCTGCAATGAATTTAGAATGAATGCATTTCTTCTTAATTCAGTATTCATTCCATAATTCTCTTCAATTAAATAAGTAGCCATTTCATCGGCACGGTCGCCAATCAGTTTAGCGATCTCGATGGCTTTTTCTTTCTGACCCACCTGGAATAACAAGTCAACCAAAGTAGGGGCGGTGATATCATAGGGGATCACACGATCGGGCATTTTAGAAAGAGAGAACTCCAACACCTTGTTTGCCTTTTCCATTTGGCCTTCATCAATCAATGCCTGAGCAAGGTCATTCAATGAACTTCTATGGTTTAATACGAACCCACGATAATCTTCATTGAAATATAGTTTCTCATCGTCCAAACCAGAATATTTGAACTTGTTGATGATGTTATCGTAACTCACTTCGGTGTTCACCAGGCGCTCACGGTCTTTGCGCGGGTTGCGAACAGGTAAAATCCGGTATGCGTTTCCTTCCTGAACGGCATAAGGGCTCAAATCAATATTGATTTGTGATAGTGAAGTGTTATTGAGATAAATAGGACGTTCCCAATTGTTGGTAACAAGGAAGTCAAGAAGGGCAAGGTCTTTTTTCTCCAATGACCCACGCAGCAACTTGATTTCCATTTGACCAACAACAAGGCTATCAAATTGAGGAGGTATTACTCCGCGAGCCTTCAGGTCTTCTTTGTTAATAGCAAGTGTAAATACTTTACTGGGAACAATATTTCTATCACCATCGCGCAATTGCGCATAGTCTTTTGATAACAGGTCGATGAACTGTTTTGCATCCAGACTTTTTATTTTCAAATCAGCAAATGGAAGATAATCATTAAGTCCACCTTGCTTGTATTGTTTGGCTGTAAGGGTATAAGGGATAGGCTCGGATTTATAAGCCTTAAGCCTGGTTTGCTCAATGTACCAGTCCGTGTTGTAGTAACTTAGTACCACTGCACGCATGTCGGTACGAATGCCTTCTACTTCTTGTGCATACCAAAGAGGGAACGTGTCATTATCCCCGCCAGTATAAATCACGGCATTTTCTGCACAAGAATTAAGATAGTTAGCTGCTGAGTCTACTGAAAAGAAGCGGTTGGAACGATTATGATCATCCCATCCTTGCGCAGCCATAATAGCGGGGGCGCTTAATCCAATCAAGGATGCCGCGATGGCCGCAATTTTACCTTGCTTTAAAAATCCTTTCAATACCTCGGCTATTCCGATGATGGCAAGGCCAATCCAGAAAGCAAATGCATAGTATGATCCGGCATAGATGTAGTCTCGTTCTCTTGGTTCTGTAGGAGGCGAGTTCAAATACACTACGATTGCCACGCCCAGCATTACGAAGAGTAGGGCAACCACCGAAAAGTTTTTAGTATCCTTTATGAAGTGATAGAACATGCCGATCAATCCTAACACAAAAGGAATCATGAAGAAATTATTTCTGCCCTTATTATCAGCGATGACATCAGGCACTTTTTTATTGGCACCCACTGGGCTAAGCCAGTCAGCACCCTGTTCATCACTTTCTCTTCCTGCAAAATTCCACATGAAGTAGCGCATGTACATGGTGCCGATCTGATGCTTGAACATGAAGTATAGATTCTGACCAAATGTTGGCTTTTCACCCTCAGCAAGGCCTAACATGTTCATGTAAGTTTCTTTATGATCGGAGTTCCAAACACGAGGTAAAATGGTTTCCTGACCGGGCTCAAATACATAGCTGAACTTGCGTGATGAGATTTCGTATTTGTCTTTTCCTTTGGTGTATTCGGCTGCGCCATACTCTACGTCAATTGGACGTGCAGTAAAGTATTGCCCGAATAGAAGAGGACGACTACCATATTGCTCACGCTTCAGATAGCGGATAAAACTCATGACATCTTTTGGTGCATTTTCATTGATGAGGGTATCATAATTGGAGCGGATGATCACCATCGTGTAAGAAGAGTATCCGATTAAGATGAAGGTAGTTGCCAGAATGAAAGTGTTCCAAACAGGCTTGTTGTTCTTTTGCGTGTAATAGATTCCATACACCAATGCGGCTATCAACATGAGGAAAAAAACCAAGGCACCTGATCCAAAGAAAAAGCCTAGCGTATTTACAAAAAACACTTCGAAATAACCGGCAATGGTAGGAAGACCCGGAACAATAAAATCATTGATGAATAACACCAGAGCTCCGCTAATTCCAAGCGTAGCGATGATGCCCCAGGTACTCGGTTTGAATTTTTTGAAATAATAAATCAATCCCAAAGCAGGCAAGGTGACCAGGTTGAGTAAGTGCACTCCGATGGAGAGGCCCATCATATAAAACATCAGCAGTATCCAGCGATTGGCTTTGCTTTCGTCTTCAATCACATCCCATTTCAAAATCCCCCAAACGACAAACGCGGTGAAGAAGGAAGACATCGCATACACTTCTGCCTCCACGGCAGAAAACCAGAACGAATCGGAGAAGGTATAGGCGAGAGCACCAACCAATCCGGCACCCATGAGCACCCAGGTTTGGTCGGAGGTTATCTCTGAATCTTTGGCAAGGCCCATCATTTTGCGGCCAAACAAAGTGATTGACCAGAAAAGGAAAAGTATAGTAAACGCGCTGGCCAGCACGCTCATGAAGTTGATCCAATAAGCTACTTTGGTAACATCACCCATGGCAAGGAAGGAGAAAACCCGACCCATTAATAGAAAAAGAGGGGCGCCTGGGGGGTGAGGAACCTGAAGTTTATAAGAAACCGCGATGAATTCTCCACAATCCCAATAGCTTGCTGTTTCCTCCATAGTAAGCCAGTAGGTGATCAGGGCTAATGCGAATACTAACCATCCGGTGATGTTGTTCGATTTCTGAAAATTCATGTTTTTTCTTTGAATTTAAGGGGCGAAAATAGGGAAAATTTAGTCCATCCGTATACGTTGGCTACAGGCAATTGATAGCCGTAAAATTTAAAAAGCCAATAGCCTTGTGATGTATTTTTAAATGGAAAAGTTGAAACGAATTGACTTCCTGCTGCCCTTTTGCCTACTGCTTACTTTTATCAAGGCTACTTATAGACGATTACATAGAAAATAAGCCACAAAATAAAGATCAATATGTAGGAGGTTGAGACAATCCACCAGGCAGCTTTTTTCTCCCTTTTTGCATAAAAATGGACTCCGTTGACCATAATCAGAATATAAAAAATCTCAAAAACACTAATTGCCCTTAGTGGATAGGCATAGCGCTTGGATACATCCGTGTAGTCGAAGAAATTCATCAACGAGAATGGGTAGAACGCCCTGATTTCGGGTAATGTTGGATCAGTCTGGAAAAACAGGAACCATCCTATTTTTAATACTTCAGGGATTAGAAAAACAAACTCAGCGGCCATCACCACGCTCCAGCACTGGCTGAAGGTGATCCGGAAACCAAACATGAAGCAACCCACCCAAAGCACAAATCCGATCACTGTAAATTTCCACAGGTAAATAAAGGGTATGGAAAAGAACTGAAGTGCGCTGATCATCTGTAAAATGGCACCTTCGGGTCGGTCCTGCAGAAACTCGAAAGCTGCTGTTTCGTTTTCTATAAAGGATTTCTTAACGAATAATAATAGAATAGAAAGTAAACAAAGAATGATGAATGTCAGTTTCTTATCAGCAGCAAAGAGCGAACTTTGTTCCTTTTCGTGTTGCATGTTTGTTTTATTGAAGAGGCGAAGGTAAGTTTTTGTTTATTTGAAATTTAGAATGAGAAAACGATTCTTGAGTTTAAATGTTCTGCTCGCCTGTGTGGTGATTTTTTGTTCATGGAGTGCTGCTTCGGCCCAGTCGAAGAAGGTAAAAAAGGACACCACCATCATTTTGATTAATAACGTAACGATGCAAATTGAAATCAGTCAGGCGCTGAGCGATTTGTATAATTTTAAGTTTGAAGTGGCCGAGCGTCAGTTCCGCTGGTTTAAGCAAAAGTATCAGTGGCATCCGCTGCCTTATTTTCTTTTGGGCTTAAGTGAGTGGTGGAAAATCATGCCCAATACCAAGGAAACCAAATATGATGATCGTTTTTTGGCTTACATGGATAGTACGATTGTTGTAGCAAAGAATTTATTCGAAGAGTATCCTGAATATAAGATTGAAGGTGCTTTTTTTCTGGCTGCTGCTCATGGTTTTAAAGGACGACTTTACTCGGATGAGGAAAGGAAAAATTGGACTAAATCAGCAGTGGAAGGAAAGGCTGCTCTTAACTACATGGAAATTTGCAGGGAGAAAGAGAATCTGAGTCCTGAGTTATTATTTGGTGATGCACTGTATAATTATTTTTCGGTGTGGGTGCCAGAAAACTATCCTTCGCTTAAACCCATCATGTGGTTCTTTCGCAAAGGCGATAAGCAGTTGGGGTTAAAAATGCTTAAGGAAGTTTCATATAACGCATTTTACACACGCACGGAAGCGATGGTATGGCTCATGCGCATTTTAAATAGCTACGAGAATGATCAGGTCAGGGCTTTTCAACTTTCTGAATACCTCTTTACTACCTATCCGGATAATCCTTACTTCCAACGTTATTATGCCAGGATGTTATATGCGCGGGGCATGTATCCGGAAATGGAGCGCCAGTCAAAAAGAATTCTGGAAAGGATAGATAGTGGCTATGTAGGATATGAGGCTACCAGTGGCCGATATGCTGCTTTTTTTCTCGGTCAGTTTTACGAATCGCAGCGTAAACAGGAGGATGCAAAAAAATACTATTTGTTAGCGGTTAAGTATTCGGAGCAAATAGGCGCGACCGAATCAGGGTACTACTTATTTTCTTTAATCTCGCTTGGCGAAATCAATGGAAAGATGGGAAACAAAGCTGAGGCGAAGCGATACTTTAAAGAAGTGAAAAAGAAATCCAATCGAAAAGATGAAGCCTTTAAGGATGCCAAGAAAAGGCTGAGGAACCTGGAGAAGGGAGATTGATTTTTATTTGTTACAGTTTTCTGCACAAAGGCACCCAGGCAAGACGTAGCGCTATTTCCCGCACTACCCACGGCTTATCCTCGGCTTTATCCCGGGTAGACCCCGGCTTTACCCCGGCTTTGGTACGAAGGATGACCGGCCTATGTCTAGTCCTAAAATAGCTATACAGGTTTAACAATTCATCCTGACCCAATTATACAGCCTAGCTGTTCAGTCCTAAATTACCTATACACCTTGGTTTTTTTAATTTTTCCATCTTTTTTTAAGTTTTACTGATTTTAAGTGAGCCTGCTCTGGAGTCAGGTAATCACAGCTGGCATGAGGTCGAACGGTATTATAATTGTGAATACTGGTTGCCACTTGCTGTTTGTCTAGTCCTAAAATAGCTATACAGGTTTAACAATTCATCCTGACCAAGCTATACAGATTTTTTCGGTTTGTGTTTAATCTGTGAATCTGTGGCCGCCTGTTTTCAGGCTAATGAATGAAGAAGCTGGAAAAAGAAAATTGGATTAATAGTTAACTTCGTGCCTGGTTAATGATTTCATAATTTGTGGAGCTTCGCGATCTTGCTGTTACCCCTCTCCTGCTCATCGTCATATACGTGCTGGCGTATTTGATCAGGCCCTACGTTACGGATGGAATAAACCGAAGGTATTTCTTCCCTGCTTTAACGGTAAAAATTATCGGGGCGTTGGCCATTGGGTTTATTTACCAGTTCTATTATACCGGAGGCGACACGTACAATTATCATACCCATGGCAGTCGCCATATCTGGGAAGCCATTATGGATTCGCCCCAGGGTTTGAACCTGATTTTTGGTGGTGATGTGACAGGGCTGTATGAATACTATTCTAAAATTGTATTTTATGTTGATCCAGCTTCATTCTTTATCGTTCGTATTGCTGCTTTTTTTGACCTGATCACCTTTTCCAGTTACTCCGGAACGGCAGTCCTTTTTGCCGTAGTGAGTTTTGTGGGGATGTGGATGTTTTTCAATGCTTTCTATGAGCAATTTCCACAC
>CANIVF010000029.1 GCA_947470895.1 Bacteroidota bacterium | reverse complement strand
ATGATGTTATACTCATCCTGGTCTGCGTACACATCGCTTAAACCACGGAGGCCGCTCAAGGGTACATTTCTATCCTTATTACCATTGCCTTGAAGAATTGCTTTCTTAAGGTTTTCCTTTTTACCTCCGGCTTGCCAGTAGACCGTTTCCGCTCTGTCTTTTATGGAGCGAAGTTTTTTCAGTTCGCTCAAGTTCATACCCTTGGCTTGTGCCTGGGAATCGGTGAGGTAGCCGTAACGCAATCTTCCTGCAACATTCATGAGGTTAATTTTCATGGCTAACAAGAAGCCATTCCTCAGAAGTAATGTGGCAGGATTGACGTAGCGGTTGATGACACGAATTCCGTCTCCCACTTTATCGCCTACCTTCTTCACCGTTTTCTTCACCGCACTTCCCACTTTCTTGAAGACGTTTCCCATCTCCTCATCATCATATACCGAGGCGAGATCAGAGAGGTCAACATTGTCATGCTCCACGAGGTCAAAAGTTTCCTCTTGCATGTCGTTCTCAAATCCGTCTAAAAAATCCAGTCTCATATCGTAGTCTTTACATTCTAAATAAGGTTGTTCATCATCAAACCTGTCTTTCACACAATCAATCACGATGTAGTGTTCGCGCTCACCGATATAGTTTTCCCGATGACCAGGCTTCGGCACGATGGGATACACATGTTGCCATCGTGGTACTTCCGGATAACGCTTTGGATATTTCGTTATCCTGGCGATGCAATCAATATCAAGAGATCGGAGGATGGAGAGAATGAATACGGTATAACAGTCACAGTCAACTCCTGTCTTCCTATCGCTCCATGCCCTTCTGGGACTTCGTACTTGTTCAACTCCTTCCTCGTCTCTCTTGTATTGTATGTGGTTGTACACAAAGTGCCAGATGTTGGAACAGGTTTCTTCCAGCGTCTTACCCTTCAATACTTTTGCAATCTTTTCAGTTTGCCACAACGTTTGTGGCAATGCCTTGCGAATGAGTTTCATCGTGTCTTCTACATTCGCACTCTTCTTTACCGTTGTATCCGTTTCACCTGGGGGTGGAAAGAGATGATCGAACTCCCTTCCATCTCGCAATCGCCTCTTTCTGTCCGCTACCATACGCCTCTTTCTTTCTTCATCATCTTTTTCCTGGTTGCTGCCTGCCTGCCGGTAGGCAGGTCACGCAGCCTTTCCTCCGCCCAAAGTGATCATGTCTGTTTTCTTATAAGGGAAACTATCGTTGATTGTCGTTACTGTGTGTACAATCAAATTGAGCTTACCTGTTTCTCTATACTCTTTCACCAATGCAGGAACCGTTGTGGCCAGGCTCAGAAATCCAAGCTTGATTTTTATTGGATCAAGATTGACTTCACTAAACTTGGGTACCGTTAGGTTCACATCTTTTACTTCGGATGATGCTATGGTTTTATCTGCATAGATCATCTTCACAAAAGGATGCTTCACCTGGATACTTCCACCGCTGGGATTCTTGAGTTTCACTTTAATCGCAAGCTCAATTCCGTTCAGACTTACTGTGTGAATAGAAACGTTTGTTTCAGTTTCCAATTCATTGGAAAGTCTGTTGAGTTTGAGCAGGTAGCTGCCACCAAAGTAGATGGTTGCGACCGCACCGGCTCCGATCAGTATGTGACTACTCTTGATCATTGCGTTTCTTTCTTTTCATTCTCCTTAACTTCAGTGAAGGAGGGCTGAACCTAAAACCCTTTGTACTCTTGATCTTTGCAAAATCGCTCACCCGGTCTTTGTGCTTTTGCCAGAGCGGACTAAAAACATCGGCAATGATCTTGAAAGCAAGACAGATGATACCTCCCACAATGGCTTGCAGCGCATAGTCCAGCAGAAAGAAAAGATTTACGTTGGCCAGCAGGTTAAATGCTGCTCCGAAAAGAAAGGCAATCCCATTGCCCATCCCATGATTTTGATTTATCGCTGTGTTCATGGGTCAAAGATGTAGTGACCCAATAGAGTAGGTTAACGATTGTTAACGGTCGTGAATGACTGTGTAACTTTATGTAGGATTGTGAAGGATTGTAAAGGAATTTGAATGAATGTTCCGCGTGGAACAACATAGGTAGGTCAACTACTTTAAAAAATATTGCTTTTAGGGAGTTTTAAGTGTTTACAGCATGTTTTTTAACTCCTTCAATGTTTCTTCTGCTGGAATGATAAACTCTCTTTCGTAATTCAATAGTTGTTGAGTCTTCGTCAACTTTTCTTTACAGTCATACGTGAGGTAATTGTAGATCCATATATCCTGCCATATAATTGGTTTTGTTCTAAGTAATTCAACATCGAAGTTTTTCAGGAAGTTGTGTAGAAAGAGCTTATCCCGATTGCACTTATACAGTGAGTCAAGTAACCTCTTAAACTCTGCTTCATTTAAATAGTTTCTGGCTACCCAAAGTAAAATGATTTGTGGACGATATTTTAGTCTTATCCGTTTCATTTTGTCTGATTTAACTATTCCAAATTAGAATTTAATAACCTAATCATCCTTCTCACCTTCAGATTGTATTTTTCAAGATCAAAAATGGCGAAGCCATGTTGAATTCTGAATTCATGAACATCTTTAAGTTTTGACCTAAAAAGACTTAGGGATATTTGTTCAATCTCATCCAAATCCAATTTAATCAATACATGGTCATTGTTAATGTCAATTAATGCAACCTCGTCTGTATCAAAATTCATTTGGCCTTCGTTCACAACTATAATTATTGGTTGCAAATTCATAGAACTATTTACATTGAAGACGGGAAGCAAACTAAAGGTAGTCTGAATTGGATTTACCTTATTATTTACTACCACCGGACCATGAGAATAAATATATGTCTCTCCATCCAAGTATTTTATCCTTGCTCCATTTTTTAAAAAAGAAGATAGTCGCTCGGTGAACTTAAACTCTAATTGCTTACGCTGATTGCGCAGATTAATATCCTCATACAAATCATTAATCAAATCCATAACAGTGCTGAGCCATGGAAGCCCAACTGTTCCGGTTAAGTTATTGCGTTCTGGATGCGTTAAATGATTTCTAACAAATCGTATTTGCTTAAAAAAAGACTCATGCTCTATCTCAAAATAATTTCTGGTTCTGAACCACTCTATAAGCTGTTTAAGCGGAGCATTAGATTTCCACTTTGCACCGCCATTTAATTCAGAGTAGCGCAATTTCATTGCCATCTCGAATAAATGCAACGATTTAGTAACAGCAAGATCCAGGAATTGATACTCGAAGTAGGAGTGAATCAATAGTTTATTAACAAGCTTGAATGATTCAACAATTTCAGGATTCACTTCAGGCTTGAATTCTATTTTTGGGATTTTGTCATTCACAAAATCCTCTAAGGATATATCGTTGTAAAATATATTCCACCTGCTATCTCTTATCATAATGAGGGAGGAATGGAGGTTGGAGATCATTGCTTCCGTTCAAATATTAAGATCGGTCTATCATTCAATTGAATCAACTAAGTCCTTACCCTCTATAATCTTGATTTCATCATTAGTAAGATTAAATAAGCGATAAACGATTTGGTCTATCTCATCTTCCAAGGCACTAATATCAGTTGTCTGATCTTTTTTCTTAAGTGCTAATATTTTCTCAACTCTTTGAGCGATTTCCTTCGCTTGTTGAGGCTTCACTTTGGGAACAGGGAGCGTTTCCATATAGATAGTTCTTAATTCCAAGCGGCCTCCCTTTTCAGGGTCACCAAGCACAGAGCAAGTCTTTTTTAGATAAAACCAGGCAAGCTTTGAATTAAGATACCCTAAAAGAAATTTATCGTCTAAAGGAATAAAGAATGCCTTGTTATTAAAAATTAGTGGATCAGATGAAAAAGTAAATCGTGATTCTTTCGCGATCTCTGGATAAACAATCTTTGGCTTTTCAAATTTATCATAATAGGCACATGCTCTTAATTCATACCAATGGTCTCCCTTGTCATATCTTCTTTCAAGTTGCTCCTTGAAAAGAGTAAGATGTTTAAGAATTACTGGATACTTCTTTATCTCAACTCCAATTTTTGCTAAAATTATATACCTATTTTTTTCTCGTATTTCGTATCTCCTAATGTCGTCACCAATTGCAAATGGGTATATCAAATCTTCTGAATTCTTGTCTAGACCAACTAACTTATTTCGTTTTTCCTCATCGATAACGAAAGCCTCATTAAATCCTGTTTTAATTCCCCAATATATTTTATCATCTGTATACTCTCCTAAGGTAATGCCATAATCACTCATCTTTTTAAGCACCAAGTTTGATGCATTGTCAGATAGATGCCAATGGTCACCACTAAACGATGAATGCGCAAATTGTTTGCTGATAGAGTTAATCAAGGAATCCAATGAATCAAATTCCAGAGATTTGACTTGAGCGAAGTTTACAACTTCATTCGGATTACTTTTCATTACAAGAAAGACCGCAGGAAATGTTGCCGCCTCATCAAAAACAGACAACTCTCCAAAATCAATTATTTTCTCAATTCTGTGGCGATACAGATAGCTGCGAATATTTTTCCCATAGTTAGCTTTCATGAATTTGTTTGAGGTAATAAAATTCAATACACCTTCCGGTCTTAGAATTTTCATTGCAACCTCAAAAAAGTAAACTAATAAATCTGCGGTGCCCTGGTATACATCATAGTTTTGACGCAGGTACTCTTTTGTTTTTCCTAACCCTTCTTGTCTTATATAGGGAGGATTTCCAATTACCGCATCAAAACCGATATAATCACCTTTGTCGTCTAGTACTTCTGGAAATTCAAATCGCCATTCAAATGCATTTTGGAAGATTTTCAGCTTATCACTTAAAACCTGATTGCCCTTTTGTATTCCTTCCTGAAGTTTCTCTAACTTTTTACTAAAGCTTTTATTCTGATTAGTAAAATCAAAACTTAGTCCTGTTTGCCCCATTTCTTCCTCAAGCTTCTTTATATCTTTATATTCTGTTAAGTCAAGTTTAAATAAGTCGTTGATGAAATGTTGAAATTCAATCAGTCTTTTCCGTATTGAATCCTTCTCTGATTTTTCCCTGCACTCCTTATAGGCAAAGACATCTACAGAATATTGTTTGAATTTTCTTAAAAATGCCTCCCTTACTTTATTGTTCTTAAAATCAGTGATTTGAAAATCTGCTTTAAACCTGCTTATCAGAGAATTGCCGTGCTTAATGTTAATGTCAATATTAGGAAGGGTTTGTAATTCAAGCGAATCACCTTTCTTAGTTTTTCCATCCGTTATGTAGTAGGCATGCTTAAGCAGTTCAATCCACAAGCGCAATCGGCAAATCATTACACTCTTAGGATTAATGTCTACTCCGAACAAGCAACCTTCAATAAGCATTTGCTTTTCATGGAAGAGTGCCTGTTGTACTTTCTGCAAAGCGATAGGTGGCGTACCATCTTTATCAAGTAAATAATTGAAAGGCTCATTGGAACTGCGGTGGGTAACAATAAGTGTATCATTTTCAATCTTTACCAGGTATTCCAGTGGCTGGCCTTCAGCATCAATTAAAATACCCAATTCACTTTTAATAGCAAGAAGTTCGTTGAGTGCTGAAACCAAAAAGTGACCTGAACCCACTGCCGGATCGCAAACCTTTATGCTGTTAACCGTTTGATTGAATTTTTTGAGGTCTTCTTTTTTATAAAATTTATGAACGTAAGATTTAACATCTTCAAATGATTCTATACTTGCTTCGTGAACTTTGAATTTTTCTGCTATCGCCCTACGCAAACTTTCACGACACATGTATTCGGTAATGAAACCAGGCGTGAAAAACGAACCATCTTTGTAACCATTAATTTTTTCGAATATCAAACCCAACACGGATGCGTTAATTACATCCTTCTTGGTTTCCACCACTACGTTTTCTGTGTCTTCACTGGCAAAGTCGTAGGCATTCAAAAACTCAAACAGGTATTGCAGGGTGTTTTTCTTTCCCTTGTAGCGTTTGTCTGAATTGTCTTTCAGCACTGTTCCTGGGTAGACGCTTACATCTAAACGGTCTTTTAAATCCGCGATTCGAAGCGATGAGTTTTCTAATACGCTGGCCTCAAACAGAGAACTATTGAGATACGGAATGTTACCAAATTTCTTTACAACTGATGGGGAACGCTTTGCCTGAGGCACTGCTAATACTTCAAAAAAGAGTTCGTCCAGTTCGTCAAAGTCTGCAATCTTGCCTGTATTTAAAAAGGTATACGATGGGTCTTTACGGTGGAAGGTAATAAGTTGACCTTCGAGTAATTTCAAAAACAAGACTCTGTTAAGCCATGTGATACAAAGTTCCAGTGCTACACTAAATAACTGGTCTTCTTCTTTTTCTCCATATTGATTCAGGCTCTCAATATTCTGTAGCTTACTTCGGGTCTGCAAAATATTAATGGTATTCTCCAGGAGTGAGCCTTCTTCTATGTCCTTCTTTTTACGATCAATACGTTTCTTTCCACCATCCTTTATTTCTTCTAATCCAATAATGTGCAGCAATTCATTATAGAATTCTTTATTGAGTTGATTACTGTCGTTCCGTGCCGTTTCCTTTAATAAATGCCTTGGTGAAAATACTTTGAAGTAGAGGGCGAGTTTATTATCAGCCTCCTTCGTATTTTTCTTAATCAGTTTTTCAGCATCCCTAATATCAAAGTACGTGTATACTAATTGAGGTTCTAATTCTTCTACTACAGGCTTGGCTATCTGTTTATAAAAGAGATCACGATCAGGACTTACCTTGGCTTTGGCTCTCCACTCAGTATAATCCTTTACTAACTTTTTGTTTTTGAAGAACAATTTTTCAAAAAGAGCTGCATCAAAAATGAACCACTCGTGCATGTTAGATGCCACAAGGTATTTGATGTTTATATTATTATGCTGGATTCGTTCTTCGAGAAAATAGAGAACCAATTGATACATAGCCTTGGCTTTGAGGCTGCCTGCCTGTACCATGTCGGGGTCGGTCTTTATTGAAGGTTTTTTAGTTTCAAAAATTACTACGGGTTGGTCGTCCTGGTAAATGGCAAGGTCAATCCTTCCCTTTGTGTTGAGGTCATTCTTTCCGTTGTAGAATGTATCGCGAAAGAAATCACGCACCAGGTTTTTTGCATTCTCTTCGTGTTCAGCGGGGTTTATTTTGGAGAGGTACTCAACCAGGTTTTTCTTAAAAAGGTCAATTTCAGATTTCCCAATCTTTTCGATCTGGTAAGATACCGAGAGGGACTCTTGGATGGTTTGCTGCTGGATTAGCGTCATTCTGGTGTGAAATGAAGCAAAATATCAAATTTTAACCGCTTTTAAGCGAATTATTGCTAATCAAACTTTCAGCATCCGCGCATTTATGGCCACTACAATGGTACTCACGCTCATTAATACAGCACCCATAGCCGGACTGAGCATGACCCCAAAATTATAGAGAACCCCAGCCGCGAGTGGAAGAGCTATCACATTATAACCTGTTGCCCAGGCTAGATTCTGAATCATTTTTCTATAGGTAGCTTTTCCAAAAAGAATAAGATTTACAATATCTTTCGGATTGCTATTGACCAATACAATACCGGCAGTCTCGGCTGCTATATCTGAACCGGAGCCTACGGCAATTCCAATGTTGGCTTGTGCAAGTGCAGGGGCATCGTTCACTCCGTCACCTGTCATCGCTACAAATTCGCCTTTCGCCTGAAGCTCTTTTATCTTCTCTAACTTCTGGTGTGGAAGTACTTCTGCGAAAAAGCCATCCATACCCAATGTATCGCTTACCTTTTTTGCCACTTCCTTATTGTCACCCGTAAGAAGCAATGTCTTGATGCCATTGGTGTGAAGCGTTTTGATTGCTTCGGGTGATTCTTTCCTGATCTCATCTGCCAAAGCGATAAAGCCAGCTACTTTTTCTTCTACCAGAACATATACAATGGTTTCGGCTTCAGTTGAACCTGGGATTTGAATGTTCAGGTTGTTCTCCTTCAGGTATCCGGGACTTACCACTTTTACTTGTTTGCCGTCTATGGTTGCCTGGATTCCTTTTCCGGTGATTGCCTGAAAGTCGTTGATGACGGGCATTTCAAGTTTTAGTTCCTTTGATTTGTCCATTATGCCGGTGGCAATGGGATGCTCAGAGTTTTGTTCCAAAGCCGAAGCCATAGAAAGTATTTGATCGGGTTTGTAGTTATCAATAAGCGAATCGAATCGCACCACACTAAATTTTCCGAGCGTTAATGTGCCGGTCTTATCAAATACCAGTGTTGTGATCTTCCTGGAGTTTTCAAAGGCCGTTCTGTTCTTTATAAGCAATCCGCTTTTAGCAGAAATAGCGGTTGACCTTGCAACTACTAACGGCACCGCCAAACCTAATGCATGAGGGCAGCAGATAACGATTACTGTTACCATTCGCTCCATCGCGAAGGCGAGATCTTTCCCAATCGTCAACCATACAATAAAAGTTAATGCACCAGATACAAGAGCAATGATGGTAAGCCAGCGTGCTGCCTGATCTGCCAGTAATTCCGTTTTGGATTGACTCTTTTGAGCGTCCTGTACTAATTTAATAACCTGCGCTAAGTACGAGTCTTTGCTGCCGTGCAACACTTCCACTTTTAACGATCCGTTTCCATTGATGGAGCCTGCTATTACTTTTTCTCCTTTCGATTTTTCTACAGGTTGTGATTCGCCCGTGAGCATGGATTCATTCAGGTAGCTACTTCCATCTGAAATGATACCGTCTGCGGCAATCTTCTCACCCGGCTTGATCAGGATGATGTCACCAACTTTCAAGTCTTCTGTCTTAATGTCTGTGATTTTATCACCCTGAACTAAGTGAGCTTCCGAGGGCATGAGTTGAACAAGCAATTCCAATTCACGCGAAGCACTCATAATGGATTTCATCTCGATCCAGTGACCGAGTAACATAATCAGAATCAACGTGGCCAATTCCCAGAAGAAATCCATACCGGTTAATCCAAATACAATGGCAACACTATAGACATACGCCACCGTGATGGCTACAGCAACGAGTGTCATCATACCCAGCGATTTATTCTTGACCTCATCTTTCAAGCCAACCAGGAAGGGCCAGCCTCCGTAGAAATAAACTACCGTTGATAAAAGCATAAGCACATACGATGAGCCTGTAAATGCCCAATGTACATTTAGCCAATGCTGGATCATGGGTGACAACGCCATGATGGGAATGGTGAGTGCCAGTACCACATAAAACCGTTTCTTAAAGTCTTCAATCATGCCCGCATGGTGTGCATGGCCTCCCCCGTGTCTGGATTGTTCATCTCCATGATCTTGCATACCTTCCATGTGTTGATCTGTATGCTTCACTTGTTCGTGTTTGTGTCCGGCATGTGGATCGACAGATGTTGTCAGTGGAACCAACTCCATTCCGCACTTAGGACATTTGCCTGGTGCATCTTTGATCACCTCCGGATGCATTGGGCAGGTGTATTGTTGATGTTTGTGCATAGGTTGCATAATAATGATTTATTTATGTTGGGGTGTTTTGCTATTGACAGATAAAAAACCTTTAGTCGCACAAGTAGAGGAACTATCATCAGGTATTGTTGAGAAATAAATTATTGTTGTTGAATTTTCTCTACACTCTACTCCGTTCCCACATCGTTTGTTACTCTAATGGCTCAATTGGTCGTATAATTTAACACTATCTAAACTGGATCATAAAATGCTGTTTGTTAGTGAATACGTGAATGATGTAAAAATCACTTTTTTTAGTTGTGTAGCACTATTTCAGATGAAGAGATCCACATTCACTAACAATTTTAAAACCAAAAACTTATGAGCCACGAAAAATTTAAAAACTGCATTGATGCCTGCAATGACTGCGCGGCTGAATGCGAGCACTGTGCAACTTCATGCTTGCACGAGAAAGATGCACAGATGTATGCGAAATGTATTGAGCTTGATCGCTATTGTGCGGACATGTGCAGAACAGCAGCAGCATTTATGGCACGTTCAGACGAACACACAATTGCCTTTGTAAACAAATTTTGCAGTCTGTGTGCGGAAATCTGTGATACATGTGCAGAAGAGTGTGAAAAGCACTCTCATTCAGAGCATTGCAAGAATTGTGCAGAAGCGTGTCGTGCCTGTGCAGAAGAGTGCAGAAAGATGGAACTGCAACACGTATAACTCATTTACTTTAATTTATTATTCGAAAAACATTACTATGATGAAAAAACTAATTTTTGTATGTGCCGCAATTGCATTGTCTTTTGCTTCGTTCGCGCAAACAGACACCACCAAGAAAAAGATGGATCATGACAAAATGATGAACCATGATCAAATGGATATGTCAAAAACTGATGGTTGCATGATGATGGGTGGAAAAATGATGATGATAAAAGACGGAAAAATGTCGGATATGAAAAAGCCAATGACCATGAGTAACGGCACAAAGATGATGGTGGATGGAGTGTGTGTAAAAAAAGACGGAACTAAAATGAAAATGAAGGAAGGAGATCATATGGACATGAAAGGCAATATGCACCCAATGAAAGAGACTAAAATAAAAGGTGATTTGTAAACATCAACCTTGCTCTTGCATAAAGGATTTATTATTAGTTATCTACTACTCATTATACTAAAAAAATGAAACATAAAACCATAATCACAATTGGTCTACTTGTTAGTGCCTGCTTTCTACAATCGTGCGGCAACAAAAACAGCGACACAACCAAAGACGAGATGGATCATGCTATGCCAGACATGGCTAAAAGCGATTCGATGAATTCCGATGCGATGTCTATGGATCATGGTATGATGCAAGGCATGAGCAGCACCATGGATAAAATGAAAGACATGAAAATGACGGGTGATTTTGATGCTGATTTTGCCAGTATGATGATTATGAACCATCAGGGGGCAATAGATATGAGCGAAGTGGAAGTTAACAAAGGTGCAGATACGAAGATTAAAACAATAGCACAAAATATTATCATTGCCCAAAAAGCCGAGATAGGAAAATTAGAGAAGTTTATTACCGGCTACAAAACTCAACAAGTAGAACATAAAAAAAATGATGAACTGCACAAGGAGTTGGATGTCACTATGCGTTCTATGATGGATATAATGACCACCATGCAATTGACGGGCAATACTGATAAAGATTTTGTGATGATGATGATTCCTCACCATGAAGGAGCTAAGACTATGGCGGAGCTTCAAGTGAAGCATGGTAAAAATGCCGAGTTGAAAAAAATGGCGCAAAAGATGATCACAGACCAGACGAAAGAAATTGCGGAACTTAAGGCGTGGCAAGCCACGCAAAAATAAATTGATTTGGTAAAAGTTTGGATTATGCTTTCGGATTTTCCGCCTCCTGATTCTTGTCATGTGCAACTCCACAAATATCATGACACTTAAATAAGAAATCCCCTAAGTCATTGACCAGTGAGATAATCTGGTCTACTTACCATTCAATTTATCTACTAAAATCCGCTCCGCCACCTGATGCGTCAACATCACTTCTTTTTTTGATTTTAGTTGCAGGGTTATGGAGCAATCAAATAATTCCTTTTTCACGATGGTGATCCGGTTTCCAATCTGCAAGCTCTTTGCGTTCAGATGATCGAGGAATGATTTTTCGTCCTCTGCAACTGCGGTAATGATAGCAGTTTCTCCTTCAGCGAGATCGTTGAGGGAAGTTCGCTTCTGCAATTGTATTTTTCCATTGCTGTCGGGGATTGGTTCCCCGTGTGGATCGAATCCTGGATAGTTCAATAACTCATCGATGCGTGCGTAAAAGCGAGGTGAGTTTACGTGTTCCAATTGCTCGGCTATATCATGCACCTCTTCCCATCCCAGGCCCATCACTTTTACCAGAAATAATTCAGCCAGCCTGTGTTTACGGATAATACCCAAGGCCTCCCTCTTTCCTTTTTCTGTCAGTTTTATACCCTGATAGGGGGCATAGGCCACCATCTTCTTGCTCGCCAATTTTTTTATCATGCTGTTTACGGTGGGTAACTTCACTTCAAGCTTTCTGGCCAGTTCGGATACAAACACCTCGCCCGTAGCCTGCGAAAGCGAATAAATCGACTTGATATAATTTTCTTCGGTTAGCGAACCCATTTCATCATTTTTATTGAAAATTAAAGATTTTTGTTAATACTGTAAAATTAATATATTAGATTAGTCTAACATTATATTTATACTAGTCGTATTTTTGAGATATGAACTATAAAACTTTACTATTTAGCTTGCTGATATTAAGCGCTTGCGAGGCATTTGAACCCGAAGCCCCTGCCGATTTTGACATTTTAGATGGTCCTGTGGCAGGGCTTAATGAAGCTGAAAATCTTCAGTTCCTGAAAGGCGATGTCGCCTTTAATACAGAAATATTCACCTTGCAAAATGGCCTTGGGCCTTTGTTTGTTGCCACTTCCTGCGGTAGTTGTCATCCTGGAGATGGAAAAGGTCATCCTTTTACTACCCTTACGCGATTCGGGCAAACCGATGAAAATGGTAATCAGTATTTAAATGTCGGTGGCCCACAACTTCAACATCAGGCAGTTCCTGGTTTTACACCGGAAGCAATTCCCCAAAATGCAACGTTCTCCCGTTTTACGCCTCCAGCCAATACCGGTCTTGGTTTTATTGATGCAGTGAGCGATGCTGATATTTTAGCCTGGGCTGACCCGGATGATGTAGATGGAGACGGCATTAGCGGGATGCCCAACTGGATCAACCTCAAAGAGTATGTAACCGAACGACCGAACAGTGTGACCCAAAACAGTAAGTATTTAGGCAGATTCGGGAAGAAGGGAGCCACATACAATTTGCTGCAACAAACAGCTTCTGCATACAATCAAGATATAGGAATAACCTCCAGCTTTGAACCCATAGACACGCATTCGGGATTGGTGTTTGATCCGGAAGTTTCCAATCAAACGATTAACGATGTGGTCTTCTATTTAAAAACACTTAAGGCACCCGCACCGCGACCTGAAAGCAATTCCATTCTGGATGGAAAGCAATTGTTTACCACCATTGGTTGCTCAAAATGTCATCGCCCTGAAATGAAAACGGGGAACTCACCTATTGCCGCCATCGCCAATAAAGCTTTTTATCCATACAGTGACTTATTGTTACACGATATGGGAACAACGCTTGATGATGGATATACCGAAGGCTCTGCTAAAACCTATGAATGGCGAACACCGCCACTATGGGGTTTGGGACTTTCAAAGAATTCGCAAGGGGGCCAATACTTTTTGATGCACGATGGAAGAGCCAGAAGTATTGACGAAGCTATTTTGCTTCATGGTGGAGAGGCTAATCAAATAAGAAATAATTATCAGTCGCTAACCGCTGACGAAAAAACAAAACTCATTCAATTTCTTGAAAGTTTATAGCCATGAACAGACGTACCTTTATCAAGCAAACTTGTATCACTTGCGTAAGTGGCGGATTGATTCCGTTTCTAACCACCAGTTGCCAGGCGACACATTATGCAAGCGGTGTAATGGATGCAACAGGCATCATCGTACCGAAGTCGGAATTCACATACCTGAAGAAAGAACAGACTCTTACCCGTCAGTACATCATCATTCAAAACGACAAATTGGAATTTCCAATTTACGTGTACCGATTTTCTGATACTGAATATAGTGCTCTATGGATGAAATGCACTCACCAGGGCGCAGAGCTACAAGCAGCGGGTGACGCGCTCCATTGCCCAAGTCATGGAAGTGAATTCACCAATAAAGGTGCAGTAAGTAACGGACCAGCGGAAAAAAATCTGCGTTCCTTTCCCATCATTGTACAAACCGAGACCATCACGATAGACTTGCGACAATCATGAAAAAAAGTTTACTAATAGTAGTTGCTTTAGTGATGTGCTTAACTGTGACTGCGCAAGTAGATTCTACGTTGTTTAAAAGAACACAGCAGGACACTTCCAAACTACTTCTCAATATGGATGCGGTTTATAACCGACCCTTTCTGTCGGTTAGTAAACTACCTGTTGCCGTTGGCGGCTATGTAGAAGCTAACTGGCAACACCTGGGCACTGATGGTGTAAGTGAAGGACATCAATTTCAAATGAGACGCCTCACTTTATTTATCGCGTCAAGCATTTCCAGGCGAATAAAATTCCTTTCGGAAATAGAGTTTGAAGACGGCACAAAAGAAATCAATATCGAATTTGCTTCTGTTGATTTTGAATTTCACCCGCTACTGAATTTCAGAGGAGGAATTGTGATGAACCCTATTGGTGCGTTCAATCAAAACCACGATGGGCCTAAATGGGAATTTATTGACCGCCCGATTTCTGCCACTCAACTACTGCCAGCCACATGGAGTAATGTAGGCTTTGGTTTGTATGGCAAACTATATAAAGACAATTGGGTGTATGCATATGAGACCTACCTTACCAATGGGTTCGATGATCAGATCATCAGCAACACCGAGAACAAAACATTTCTTCCGGCATCGAAACTAAATAAAGACCGGTTTGAAGAGAGCTTTAATGGTGTGCCCTTGTTGACCGCTAAAGTTGCCATTCGGAATAAAAAAATCGGTGAACTAGGCTTGTCATATATGGGTGGTGTTTATAATAAATTTCAGGAAGACGGATTGGTGCTGGATGAAAAGCGGAGACATCATTCGTGGGCACTTGATTTTAATACGGTTATATCAGCGACAAAGACTTACTTTAATACAGAGTGGGTATTCAACAAGATAAATGTACCATCAACCTATGGACAGCAATATGGAGATAAACAGATGGGTGGTTTTCTTGATGTAGTTCAACCCATTGTACGGCAGAATATCTTTGGCTTTGACCGATCTGTTATTAATGCGGTTTGCCGATTAGAATATGTCGATTGGAATTTGGGTGAATTTGATGAGACCGGTGAGGACATTGCCGAATACATTGTTGCGGTGGTGCCAGGAATTAGCTGGCGTCCAAATTCACAGACTGTCATTCGTTTAAATTACAGGTATAATTGGCAAACCGATATGTTAGGGAATCCGGCCTCTAAAACTGCTGGTTTCCAATTTGGTTTTTCTACTTATTTTTAAATGATAGTTGCTAAAAAGTGAAAACTCATGCAATTTTAATATTTAGGTCGTTTCCTCATACATCGACAAGAAGCCAAGCGCATGGTTCATTCGGAGCGAAGGGAGATTTCAATTTCAACCTTACTGATTTTTTCAATCTGATAGGATATTGTCAGAGATTCTTGAATTGTCTGTTGTTGAATGAGTTTCATGTTTGGGAATACGCAAAATATTAAAATTTAATGGTTTTTGAGCGTATTGCTGATAATTTGACTAATGAGCAAATACAGACGTTGAGCAGGGGAAGGTGGTTTCAGGATGTAGAAAATGGTAGGTTTTGGAAAATGGATTTTTTAATATCTTTACACCTATGCGAATTCTTGGCACCATAAGTCTGATTCTAGCCCTCAGTGTAATACTTGCGCATTCGCTATTTCCACACCATCATCATGCAATAGAAACAGTAAAGGTGAGCCAAAGTAAAGAGGATCATCATGACCACGAAGGAAAGGGACATGACCACGGGGTTGAATCCGATGATCACCATCATGGCTTCTTTACTTACAGCCAGATAGAAAATGCATTTATAAACGCTAAACAGGTTATTGTTTCAATAACTCATACTCCTGTTATCGAAGTTTTTGAGTGGTCTCTTGTTGTGAACATTACTGAGGAGCCAGATCACTTTTACCTTAAAGACATCGAACTTCCGCCCTTGATACGATGTCAGGAAATTTCATTTCGTGGCCCGCCCATCATTTAATCTTCTCACTTCTATTTTGGAAGTTTAGCTGCCTCTGTATAGGCGGAGCCAGCGGTACATTTTATTAATACTACTAACTAATCATTTATTATTCTTATGAAAAAAATTTGCATAGCTGCCATTGCAGCGCTATTTATCGTTGCATCATGTGGAAAAAAATCAGATGGAACGCACACACACGATGATGGTGAGGTTCACGCTGATCACAGCGATACCACTAAACAGGAAGTTAATGTGCCTGCGGATTCAACCACGCAGGAAAATCCGCAAGACACCACGGCTCATGGTCACTCTCATGATCACTAATTGGTTATTCAACGATGATGTATAAAAAAATAATTTCAGTAGGGGTTTTAATAATCCTTACTGCTTTTACAACACACGTTTTTGCACACGGAGTCGATGAAAGCACTAAAGCATTTTTACTAGGAAATGATGGCGTTGCGTTTATTCCCTTCTTGTATATCGGAGCCAAACACATGATCACGGGTTACGACCATTTACTATTCCTGGTTGGTGTGATTTTCTTTCTTTATCGACCCAAAGAGGTTTTGATTTATGTCAGCTTCTTTACGATTGGTCATAGTGTAACCCTACTCTATGGCGTGTTAAGCGACATCTCCATTAATCCGTATCTGATTGATGCCATCATTGCATTATCAATTGTCTATAAGGGGTTTGATAATCTTGGTGGGTTCAAACAGCTATTTGGATTTCAACCCAACACGAAAGCAGCAGTCTTGATCTTTGGATTATTTCACGGCTTTGGACTCGCCACCAAATTGCAGGAGTTTGAATTCAATCGGGAAGGTCTGCTAACAAACATAATTGGTTTTAACATAGGAGTTGAAGTTGGTCAATTCATTGCATTGACTTTTGTTCTTATCCTGATCACCTTATGGCGAAAGTATGACAGCTTTAAACGGTTCTCAACCCTTACCAACACCCTGTTGATTGCCGCAGGTTTTGTGTTGATCGGGTATCAGCTAACTGGTTATTTCACTTCGTAAAAAAATTATATGATAGATCTTAATCAACCAACAATAGAAACAAAGAAAATTATTAAGGCACTGGTATATGCTTTAATAATGGGAATAGTAGTATTAGTCACTGCCGTGCTACCGGCAGAATATGGCATTGACCCAACGGGATCAGGAAAGCTTTTAGGGTTTATTAAACTTTATCAACCCGCAGAAGCTACGAATGACAAAGTGGTAGCCGAAACACCCGCACAAAAACCTATTAAAATCCTTACGCTTGAGGATGCAGGTTCTGACCCCGATGTTAAAAAACCAAAAGAGGCGGACAATCCACCTCCGGCAAAGCAGTATGAGGCACGTGAAGATAAAGTGACCATTACGATTCCTGCGGGTAAGGGATTAGAGTACAAAGTACTCCTTCTGAAATATGGAAGCATGAAGTACGAATGGATAACCGATAAAGGAATTCTGTTTTTTGATTTTCATGGTGAAGTGAAAGAAGCGAATCCTCCAAAAAATGTATTCTATGAAAGCTATACAGTGGCCTACTCCAACAATATGATAGGCACATTTTTGGCGCCATTCGAAGGAAGACATGGCTGGTATTTTAAAAATTCAAGCTCTTCAGATATGATAGTGAGTCTTAGATTAAAGGGAGAATATCGCCTTTTGGATTAAAATCAGGAACGCAATAAGAGCAAAGCAATTAGTGAAACCGTTTTCAGTTCATCTATAACCCGATTATGAAACTTATTAAACCCTATATTCCTTTTGCAACCCTATTGCGTTCTTTTTTCGTTTACATTTGCAAAGTGAAAGTCATTCCGTTCATCATAGCGCTTTACATAACGTCCCTCACGGTTTTTCCGTGCAGTGATACCTTTACGTGTAAGGATGAACTTCAGCAAGGCGATCAGATCGTAAATGTTTCCGATCACGAGCATTCCAATCAGGAAATCGATGCATGTACACCATTTTGCATCTGCTCCTGTTGCGCAACGCATGTCCGGCTTTCCTCCGTATCCGAAATAGACTTTGCAGGTGTTATCCATAACACCAAAGAGACAATTCCTTACATCGAAAGACAGGCATTGTCTGACCTTAAGCACATCTGGCAACCCCCTAAGATTTAAGCGCTGATTCTTTTTGTCTTCTTTGGCGCGTTTTTTCTAAGGCATTTAACCAAAAAAGATTGAGAAAGGTATGGTCTCCAGGATTGGGCACTATTTAGTGTGGACGAATCGTCAGTCTTGCCATTCTTATCATTTTACTTTTAGTGTGGCTACTTGCCGCCATTAATTTAAAACATAACTAATACTCATGTTAGACAAGATCATTAATTACTCCATAAAAAATAAACTGGTCATTGGCTTGTTCACGATAGCCTTGATCGCCTGGGGAACTTATTCAGTCACGCAACTCCCCATTGACGCTGTGCCCGACATTACTAACAACCAGGTGCAGATTATCACGGTAGCTCCATCGCAATCCGCGCTTGATATTGAACGGCTCGTAACCTTTCCGGTAGAGCAAACAATGGCTACCATTCCGAAGGTAGAAGAGATTCGAAGTTTTTCACGTTTCGGACTTTCGGTAGTTACCATCGTATTCTTTGATAATGTAGATGTTTATTGGGCCCGACAGCAAGTAAACGAAAGGTTAACGCTTGCCGCCAAGCAAATTCCTCCGGGTGTAGGTTCTCCAGAGTTAGCGCCTGTCACCACGGGGCTTGGGGAGATTTATCAATACATCATCCGGCCAAAAAAAGGATATGAAGATAAGTATAGCCCTATGGACCTGCGAAGCATTCAGGATTGGATTGTGCGAAGGCAACTGTTGGGTACACCAGGTGTTGCGGAAGTAGCCAGTTTTGGTGGCTACTTAAAACAGTATGAAATAGCCCTTGACCCCGATAAGTTGCGCAGCTATGATCTGAGTATTGGCGAAGTTTTTTCGGCACTGCAAAAAAATAATCAAAACACAGGTGGCGCATACATCGACAAGAAGCCGAGCGCATGGTTCATAAGGAGTGAAGGTCTTATTGGTTCGCTGGAAGACATCGGTAAAATAGTAGTAAAAAATACCAGCAGCGGTATTCCAATTCTTATTCGTGATATAGCCTCAGTTGGCTTCGGTTATGCTAATCGGTTTGGTGCTATGACCTATAACAACAAAGGTGAGGTGGTAGGTGCAGTCACCATGATGCTGAAAGGAGAAAATTCAAGCGCTGTTGTTAACCGGGTAAAAGAACGCATTACGCAAATTGAAAAAACGTTGCCGGAAGGACTTGAGATTGATGCATTCCTCGACCGTAGCAAACTAGTTAGCCGCGCCATTGGAACTGTGGAGAAGAACCTGATTGAAGGTGCCTTAATCGTAATTTTTGTATTGGTGTTATTCCTCGGCAACATGCGCGCGGGATTATTGGTAGCATCCATCATTCCGCTGGCTATGTTGTTTGCGGTAGCGCTCATGAACACTTTTGGTGTGTCAGGCAACCTCATGAGCCTGGGTGCCATAGACTTTGGTTTGATTGTGGACGGAGCGGTTATTATTGTTGAGGCTACCCTTCACCACATTACAGGAAAATCGATTCATTCAAAAATAAAGTCGTTGAGGTTAACACAAGGGGAAATGGATGAAGAAGTGAAGTTGTCTGCTTCACGCATGATGAACAGTGCAGCCTTTGGCCAGATCGTGATCTTAATCGTGTACTTACCCATCCTTGCACTTGTTGGGGTTGAAGGAAAGATGTTTAAGCCGATGGCGCAAACGGTAAGCTTTGCGATTCTGGGTGCCTTTATTCTTTCTCTAACCTACGTGCCGATGATGGCTTCATTGTTTCTTAGCAAAGACACTCAACACAAGCGAAACTTTTCCGACAAGATGATGGATTTCTTCCATCGTATATATGAACCGGTAATTAATGGTGCTTTGAAGCATAAGATCATTGTTATCGGGTCTGCAACTGTTTTATTCATTCTTAGCATCATCGCCTTCCTGAATATGGGCGGTGAGTTTTTACCCACATTGGAAGAGGGTGATTTTGCTGTTGAAACACGCGTACTTACGGGAAGCAGTTTATTGTACACCATAGATGCTGCCACAAAGGGAGCTGACGTGATCCTTCGTGAATTTCCTGATGAAGTGAACGAGGTAGTGGGAAAAATCGGGTCTTCTGAAATACCAACTGACCCTATGCCGATTGAAGCTTGCGACCTCATGATCATCTTAAAAGATAAGAGTGAATGGAAGAAAGCCACCGGACGCGAAGATCTGATGGAAAAGATGAGCAAGGCGCTTGAGGTTATTCCAGGTGTTACATTTGGTTTTCAGCAACCCATCCAAATGCGCTTCAATGAATTGATGACCGGTGTGCGACAGGATGTGGCGATCAAAATATTTGGTGAAGATCTGGACGTGCTCACGGGTCTATCACAAGAGATTGGAAAAATTGTGGCCACTGTGGAAGGTTCCCGAGATTTATACATCGAAGAAGTCACAGGCCTTCCGCAAATTGTAATCAATATTAACCGCGATGAAGTAGCCAAGTATGGGCTTGCTATCGAAACCGTGAATCAGACAATCAACACGGCTTTTGCCGGACAAGCTGCCGGCTTGGTTTATGAAGGGGAAAGACGTTATGATCTCACCGTTAGATTAGGAATCCAAAATCGCCAAAGCATCGAAGATGTACGCAATCTTTTTATCACCTCTCCGCAAGGAGATCAAATTCCACTAAAGCAACTGGCCGATGTTGATTTCAAAATCGGACCCAATCAGATACAGCGCGAAGAAGCCAAGCGAAGGATCATCGTTGGGTTTAACGTAGCCGGAAGGGACATTGCCAGTGTGGTGAAAGAGATTCAGCAAAAGATAGAGCAGCAAGTCGATTTTCCCCCTGGGTATTACCCTATTTATGGAGGTCAGTTTGAAAACCTGGAAAAAGCAAAGGCACGGTTGTCGATTGCGGTACCTGTGGCACTCTTACTTATTTTTCTATTACTCTTCTTCACGTTCCACTCAGTCAAAGAATCAGCCCTCATCTTCACTGCCATACCGATGTCTGCCATTGGAGGCGTGTTTGCCTTGTTGTTGCGTGGCATGCCATTTAGTATTTCTGCCGGTATAGGATTTATTGCACTTTTTGGAGTAGCCGTGCTGAATGGAATTGTCCTCATCGCAGAGTTTAACCGCTTGAAGAAAGAAGGGATGACCGATTTGCACGATATAATATTAAAGGCAACTTCCGTGCGACTTCGTCCTGTGTTAATGACCGCTGCTGTTGCGTCCCTTGGCTTTCTGCCAATGGCATTGGCAACCAGTGCCGGAGCTGAAGTACAAAAACCGTTGGCCACCGTTGTGATTGGAGGGTTGATCAGTTCAACACTGCTCACGCTGATTGTGCTGCCTTGTCTCTTCATCTACTTTGAAAAAATTGGGTCTAAAAAAATAAACGCCTCTTCGATATGAGAATACTAATCATCATCACATTTACTCTTTCATCACTTGTCGGGCTTGGGCAGCCCAGCAAGTTGACCGTTCAGCAAGCCATTGATGTTGCATTGAAAAATAATGTTGGTATTCAGTCTTCGGTCTATGAAGTTGAGTCTCAAAAGCAATTGAAGAAAACGGGGTTCGATCTACCTAAGACAAATGTTTCATTGCTTTACGGTCAATACAACGGCTTCCCAAAAAACGATAACAACATTTCTGTTTCGCAAAGCATTCCGTTTGCAGCGTTGGGTAGCCAGGCGTCACTGAACAGATCATTGCTCGCTTCTTCTGAATTAAAAAAAGCATACACAGAAAATGAATTGATTTATCAGGTAAAGCAAGTTTACTATCAGCTTGCCTATGTTCAGGCGCGTCATGAGCTTTTACTTCAGCAAGACAGTATTTATGAAGGCTTCTTAAAATCGGCTTCTCTTCGTTATAAGACAGGGGAAACCAAGTTACTGGAGCAAACCACTGCGGAAACACAACGGAATGAAGTAAAAAACCAACTTAACCAAAACGAATCAACCGTAGTAATCTTACGCACACAATTAAAGACGTTGCTCAACAGCGAAGGGCTACCTGAGATTTCAGAGAATGGATTGACGGAGATTTCATTTGAGGTATCGCAGGACACAATATTGTCAGCAAACCCTTTTCTGTCTTATATGCGTCAACAAGTAGAAGTTGCGAAGAGTCAGAAGAAAGTTGAAGCTGCAAAATTCGCCCCTGACTTACTGATCGGATATTTCAATCAAACACTTATTGACGTACCGAATACTGAAACCGGAGCGATTGCCACCAGTAAAGACAGATTCACCGGTATTCAGTTGGGTGTCTCTATCCCTCTCTGGTTCGTTCCGCATCAGGGCAGAGTTAAATCCGCAGAGTTTAACCGTCAGGCTGCTGAAAGTAATTATACCCATCAGCAAAAAATCATGCAAGGACAATCACAACAGGCTGTACAACTGTACGAAAAGAATAGAAGCAGTCTGGAGTATTACCGCTCTTCCGCTTTACCAAATGCTGAGCTGATACTCAAGCATTCACAGATCGCCTTTCGTGGAGGAGAAATAGGGTATGCAGAATATTTGCTGGGCGTAAGGAACGCGATCAGCATCAAAGAAGGATACTTACTGACTTTAAATGACTACAATCAAAGCATTATTTATATCGAATTTTTAGCAGGCGTTAAATAAGAATAACTATGAAAACAAATAAATTAAATTCTATACTCTCCATTTTTATCGGCCTGGCATTAACCATGTCATGCGGAAGTAAGACTGCCGAAGAAGCCATAACAGAAGATCACCATGATGAAGAGGAAAACACCGTGGAGTTTACAGCTGATCAATATAAAACGGCAGACATCGAGTTAGGTAAAGTTGAAAACAAGCAGATCAGTGGTACGATAAGAGTAAACGGCAAGCTCGATGTGCCACCTCAACAGATGGTCAGTGTCTCTGTTCCGCTTGGAGGATTCTTAAAGAGCACTCCACTATTGCAAGGATCAAAAGTTAAAAAAGGTCAGGTAATTGCTACTATGGAAAATCTTGAATTCATACAGATGCAACAAGATTATATAGAAGCGAAGAACCAATTCGAGTTTGCTAAAACAGATTATGACAGGCAACTGGATTTGGCCAAAGAGAATGTTAACGCACAGAAAACATTACAGTTGGCGAAAACCACAATGGCAAGCTGGCAGGCAAAAACCAATGGCCTCCACGAAAAATTAAAGATGTTAAGCATCAACCTTTCCTCACTGGAGGGTGGCAACATTACCAGCACCATCAATTTGTACTCACCCATCGATGGCTACGTTACCGAAGTGAACGTCAACATTGGGAAATTTGTCAATCCCAGTGACATTCTCTTTGAGATTGTTGATACCGAACATTTGCACGCTGAACTCACGGTATTTGAGAAAGATGTTCCTAAACTTAAGATCGGTCAAAAGGTTCGATTCACCCTGGCCAACGAAACAAAAGAGAGAATCGCGACTGTTTATTTGTTGGGTCGCGAAATTAGCGCGGACCGCACGATACGAATTCATTGTCATATAGATAAGGAAGATATCAATATGCTGCCAGGTATGTACCTAAAGGCAGTCGTTGAAACTGGTGGTATTGAAGTTACCGCCCTCCCTGACAAAGCCGTCATTGACTACCAGGGAAAGAAGTATATCTTCTTTCAAGTTACGGACCAGCCGCATAGTGCGTTGAAAGATGAAAGTAAAGCAGAACACGAAGCAGAGTACCACTTCACCATGTTTGAAGTTCAAACCGGCAATAGCGAGATGGGTTATACCGAAGTTATGCTTCCCTCTGATTTTAAAATAGAAACAGCACAGATCGTAATCAAGAACGCGTATTCAATTCTCTCAAAAATGAAGAACAGTGAAGAAGAGGAATAGCTTTAAGAATTAAAATATTTATCTATCTGAAAGAAATAATGAAGCCATACCCAGCTGTTTGATATGATAACGCTGATAACAGGAAGTCTAATTCTTAGTGTGCTTCACGCATTGATTCCAAATCACTGGCTACCTGTTTTGGCGATCAGTAAAAAAGAAAACTGGACGCTCAGGCAGACCACGTCAGTGACTTTCATTGCCGGTCTTGCCCACGCACTGAGCACTGTATTAATTGGAGTCATCATTGGAATTATTGGTGTAAGTCTTTCCTCAACCGTGGAGAACTTTACGCATTACGTAGCCCCCGGAGTTCTGATCGGTATTGGACTATTTTACATCTATCAACACCACAGGCATAAGCATTTTCATTTGCACGCGAATCCTGTTATAAATGCAAAAAGTAAAGTAATCATCACCTTAGCGATCGCTATGTTCTTTTCTCCTTGCTTTGAGATTGAAGCATACTTTCTTTTAGCAGGGACAAAGGGTTGGTGGATGATTTTACTAATTGCTATACTCTACACAGTAGTTACGGTCAGCGGTATGGTTTTGTGGGTAAGGCTTACTTACAAAGGATTGGTGAAACTTAACTGGCATGCCCTTGAACACAATGCGGGTATTATTACAGGAATTACACTTCTGCTTACAGGTATTGTTTCATTCTTCATTCATTAACGAACATTAAGATGAGCGAACAACACGATACGAAATCAAATAAAGAAGACGACTGCTGTAGTGTCGATACTAATAGCAATACTTCACCTGCCAAGCATACCGATGATGATGGTCACAACCACAATCAAATAGATAGTAATAGTGAAGAAGCTTCAGGTTGGAAAAGCCATTGGCAGTTATTGTTATCACTAACCATCTTGGCGATCATGTTGACTTTGGAATTTGGATTCCAATACAAGCCGCAATTTCCAATTGATTTAATTATTTACGGAGCCGCCTACCTGCTGGGAGGCTACAATGTTTTGTTCATGGCTTTCAGGAAGGCTAAGCGATTTGATTTCTTCAATGAATTCTTCCTGATGAGTGTGGCAACCCTTGGTGCTTTCGCAATTGGTTCTTACAGTGAAGGGGTAGCGGTTATGATATTTTATTCCATTGGCGAATGGTTTCAGGATTCTGCCGTAAACCGCGCGAAGCGAAGTATAAAAGCCTTGCTCGATATTCGTCCCGATGAAGTAACTGTTATCCGAAACGGAAAAACGCAGGTTGTTAATCCAAAGGAAATAGTGTTAGAAGAAATCATTCAAATTAAATCTGGTGAGAAAGTTGCGCTGGATGGTGAACTAATTTCTGAAACAGCATCCTTCAATACAGCAGCTTTGACAGGAGAAAGTAAACCGGATACAAAAAGAAAAGGAGAAAAAGTGTTTGCCGGGATGATTAACCTAAACACGGTTACGGATGTGCAAGTGAAAGCTCTCTTTAAAGATAGTAAACTGAGCAAAATACTGGAAATGGTTCAGGATGCTACAGCACGTAAATCACAGACACAATTATTCATCAGCAGGTTTGCCAAAGTATATACGCCCATTGTTTTCGCATTGGCGATAGGTGTCTGCTTGCTGCCCTACTTTTTTGTTGCGGATTATGTTTTTACGGATTGGTTCTACAGGGCATTGGTATTTCTGGTGATCAGTTGTCCATGCGCACTAGTGGTGTCGATACCATTAGGATATTTTGGTGGTATAGGGTTAGCGTCACGCAATGGCATACTCTTCAAGGGCTCCAATTATTTGGATGTAGTGACAAAAGTGAATACGGTTGTAATGGACAAGACCGGTACACTCACAAAGGGAGTATTCAAAGTTCAGCAAGTAGTTACTAATGACATTGATGAAAAGGAACTAATACGAATTACTTCAGTCATAGAAAAAACCTCTACTCACCCTGTTGCCAAGGCAGTGGTTGAGTATGCCGCAGAAAATGCAACGGGCAAAGCGGATAGCATCGAAGAGATTGCAGGGCACGGACTCAAGGGAGTTGTTGATGGCAAAACAGTACTGGCAGGAAACGCAAAACTCTTGAGGAAATTTAGTATCCCTTACCCAGTTGAAATTGAAGCACTAGTCGATACAGTCGTAGTCATAGCGATCAATGAAAAATACGCTGGATACATTACCATAGCCGATGAGATCAAAGAAGATGCCCAACAAGCTGTTAATGATTTGCATAAACTGAATATTAAAACGGTTATGCTATCGGGCGACAAGCAAAGTGTAGTTGACAAAGTGTCTGCCGCATTGGGAATTGACAATGCCTTTGGTGATCTGTTGCCAGAAGGAAAAGTGGAGAAAGTGCAGGCCTTGAAAAATGAAAAGAGAATTATTGCGTTTGTTGGTGACGGGGTAAATGATGCTCCTGTAGTTGCCCTGGCAGATGCAGGCATAGCCATGGGTGGATTGGGGAGTGATGCAACGATAGAAACCGCGGACATCGTTATTCAAAATGATCAACCCTCAAAAATAGTATCGGCTATCAAAGTGGGAAAAATTACAAGAAGCATTGTCTGGCAAAACATTACACTTGCTATGGTGGTTAAGATAACGGTGTTACTTCTGGGTGCTGGTGGCATTGCAACTTTATGGGAAGCGGTTATTGCTGATGTGGGTGTTGCTTTGCTCGCAATCTTAAATGCGGTAAGGATTCAGAAGATACGTTTTAACTAATCCTTAATAAGACGAACAGAGCATCCGGATGCCTTATCAAAGGCCATTCTATTAATGCTTGTTTGATTAAAGTAGAGTTGACAATACCAGGCAGTCTGAACATTAATTTCCGAGTAAGACCACCAGGTACATGAAGTTCCATTTCCGTAAAACATTCCATTTTCAACTTGACGGCATCCTCCTGGAATAGCAGTAAATCCGCTACTGTTTGTAGCTCCGTTGTTGGAACCGCTACAATGTGTTGTTCCTTTTTCTTTCATTAGTCCACCTGCAACGGTTTGTCCACCGAGAAATGAAATTAAGGCTTCCCACTCAGCATTTGTTGGAACATGCCAACCGGTAGGACAAATATTACGTTCATCGGTGACTGCATACCAATTGTAGAGTTTCCCGTAGGTATTTGAATAGGTGGCTGTATTATTATAATCACAAAAGGCACCATTATTCAAGATTCCATAGTTCCCCCAAGTGCTATTATCTGAAACATTCGGAATAGTCGAACCATCACGGAATTTTGTAGTCTTCAGGTTTTCAACCATCCACACCTGGTTACCTATTTTAACGGTATGATAGAGATTTCCGTCACTGTCTTTAACAGTTGCATTACCTATTTCATCCTCATTGCAATTTGTGATGAGCAGCATACTAATAGCGGTAAGTAATACCCTAGCTATTAAATTAATCATTGATTTCATGTAGTGATTCGTTAAATTCGATAGAGCAAAGTTTACAGAGCCCATTTCAGATAATCAATGACATTCGTCATCTTCGGTCACTTTTTCATTCAAAGAATAGACTAAGTAAGTTTAGAATGGATGAAATATTGTTACATCACTCAATGAAGGGTATCGATCACACGAAATAATACTTTCAAAGCATCCACACTTCCATTATGCTCTCCTTTTTCAAAATCACCATCAATGCTGGCCATTTGATTTGTAACATGCGCAAAGCAAAGTACTTTGGATCATGTTGAACTTTGGTATTAAAATCAAGGATGGCAGAGAGATACTCGGCCAAATACCACGTTTACTGATTGGTGGGGTAAAGTCCTTTGTTGGAAATATACCAGTCGGAAATACCGGTGGGGCTAATGTCCTTCCGTTACAACCGATGGAAATTCCTGAAGATTTGAAAGAGATTATGAGACCTTATCGTACAATCTGATTCAACTACTAGTCCTCTAAAATTCGATCTCGTACTTGATAAAATCTTTTATGCCTTCCGGACCGGTCAATTCAAGCCAGGTAAATTTCGTGTCACTAGAGGCCGTGAGATTGAATACAAAGAAGTCGCAACAAAGTCGCTCGGTTTTGATAAAGCTGTTGAGAAGGTCAAGCATTTTATCGGAGCCGTCAAATTTGTATTTGAACCCGTGCTCCAACTCGGTTTTTTCTAACAATAAACTCTTGAGTTCTGCCACCACGGTTTTCTTGCGCTGTTGTAATTCAGGTGTGGTTAGTTTGCAAGTAAGCTTAGCTCGTTCCATCAGGGTTTCCATGTTCTTTGTCTTTTCTTGTGCCAAAAGATTCACCGTAGATAAAAGTATTGCGAATAATAGGGTTGTCGTTTTCATGCATTATTTGGTCGTTGTGTCAACAATCGATTTGGCGCTATCAACTTCGGGCTTGCAGGAACAATCAATAGAGCATGCAGGCGGAGCTTGCTTTTTTTTGTAGAGCCAGACCGCAATGAAAGCAGCCGAGATGATGAGAAGTACGAGGGCGGCTTTTTCGGCATACAGCGAAATGGCGGATAAAATTCCTGCGCCTCCTACTATGCCAATTATTGGCAAGGCGCAGCATAGGGCGCAAAGACCGATTCCAAGAAATCCGAGTGTTTTAGCCATTTTTCCAGGCTCTTTTGTGGTCGTTTCCATTGTATTTTTATTTGTATTTTTCGTTGAATATTCAAGTATACGACATGGACTATAGTCCACGGTCAAGGAAATTTTTCAAAAAGTTTAAAATATGCTGATCGGAGAACTTTCAAAGCGTACGGGCTTTTCACACGACACCATCCGGTTCTATGAAAAGAAGGGTTTGATCGCGATGAATAAGAAGGAAAGGCGCGAGAATAATTATAAGGAGTACCCGGAGTCGGTTTATAACAAACTGGTCCTGATAAAGACAGTTAAGGAATTGGGATTTACCCTCAATGAAATAGATGAATTTATAAAAGCGTGGGGCGATGAAGATGCCTCATGCAGCAATCTGACCAACCACCTCACCGATAAGATTAGTCGCGTGGATGATCAGATCAAACTCCTTCAGGGGATAAGACACAAGCTTAACACGTCTCTCGAAAAATGTAAGATTGACAATTGCGAATTTGAAAAGATGATCCCCTCATGTATAGGCAGGAAGTGTTAATGAATCCAACTCTATTTATCTTCCTTTAACAATTTTCAACTCAATCCCAACTTTATTCCGACTCATCGCAAAGGTTCTGGCAAAATCACTGAGTTTTGAATTCGTTGATAATCGTTAATAATATTTCACAATCCTTTATAACCATTAAGCAAGCATTTTCGCGAGTCGTAATATTGACTTCGCTTAATGGTGATGATATGAAGGAGAACAGTACAACTAAAAATGAGGTTTTTGTTTTAAAGCCACTCAACCATAAACAACTAGCGCAGATGTATGGAGTGAGTTGGGTAACTTTTCAAAACTGGATTAAGAAAGTGGAAAAAGAAGTGGGTAAAAAGACAGGACATTTCTACCACGTACCCCAAGTACGCAGAATTTTTCAACTTTTCGGAATACCAAAACAGATTAACGTTGCTGTTAATGATGTTGAAGAATTATTTAAGTCACACAAGTAGTTATTCTTGTTATGATTTCTTGAGTTGCTCTTTTAGCAACACCATATCACCCTCCAGTGCATTAATCCTCTCGTATAATCCAGATGGTTCAGGTGCCTGACGGGTGAGCTTGATTTTGAATTTCCAAACCTCTTTAATATTCTCAACAGGTATTGGGAACGTTGGATACTGTGGGTCTTTGTTATCGGATTTGCAAATAATTAAACCTCCTTTATCGAGGTAATTCAAACAACGTTTCAAAACTATATTATCGACTTCCTGGGCATTGTTTACCAAAATGTAAACGAAGCCGTCTTTAATTTCTTCAAGTTTTTCAACGTATTCACCCACTACAATATCTCCAGGAAAAAATCCTGCACGGTCGGCTAACATGCTATAACCACTTACCTCAAAAGCGCGGAATGTTCCGTGATTCAGACCAGGAAGCCAGAAGGTTGGAAGATGCTCTATGTATTCGGGTTGTTGCGCACCCTGTAGATAACCAGCCTGGGCCTTGATGGGGACCAATACAATATTATCCCTTCCAGATTTATCTACCGTTGTGACAAGCGTCCTTCCAGGAGATGGTAACGTTTCAAGAGGTTTTTGTCTTTTTGGATTACCAACCAGGCTGTCCCAACTTGTTGAGTAATACTTAACTATCTTGTCAATGGTCTCCAGGGAAGGGTACATTACACCGCCTTCAATCTGTGATACGGCTGAACGGCTTAAATTGACAGGCGCTCCAAATTCATCCTGTGAAAGCCCTTTTTCAAGCCTCAAAGCCTTAATTTGGTTTCCAACAACATTCTTTGTCAGCATAAATTTATTTGTTTAGTAAAACTTGACAATATTAGTAAGCAATACTTAACATTGCAAACTGGCTAAGAAAATTATAAAGAGAATGTATATGAAGCGCGAAATCACAAAAACCGAGGAAACCGGACACAAACCAGAAATTTTTGTATTGAGACCCTACAATCACAAACAACTGGCCGACTTCTATGGTGTATGTTGGTTAACGTTTCAGCGGTGGGTAAAAAGACACGAAGAAGAAATCGGAAAGAAGCAGGGGCATTTTTACAGTGTTAATCAAGTCCTTATTATTTTCAAAGTATTCGGGATGCCTAAACGTTTCAGAATCTCATTGACTGAGGTGGAGGAAATGTTTAAGGCTGCGTAAGGATTTTCATTGTAAGCTAGTAATGGTCCGCTCATAAGGTGCAAATGCAGATTTATGGCGGACACAATACCTAATCATAAACCAGAATTATCAATTACTCAGGAAAAATAAACTTTACGGGTTCACTTTTTACTCTGGCTCCAAAAAAACCGATGGCATCTTTTCCGAATTGCCCCTCTTTTAAAAAGAACGGTTCAACGAATGGGTTATACTGCCCTAATTTTTGCCGATCTATCTGATCATAGAATTCATAAGTGGCCTTATCAATTGCCTGTACACGTACATATCCAACCACGCCTTCTTTATGTGAAAAAGCTGGTTCAATGACAAGTTTAATTTGTTGTCCTTCCAGGTTCTGATCACTATACACCGATCTCCCAAGCTCTCTGTATTTGATTGAATCCCCACCAAGGCAAGAGCCATAAAGTTTTTTCTCACCTCGCCTAACCGTAGAATCAACCGAACGTAACATTTCATAACGATAGTAATTTGTTTCATTAAGGATATCCTTAAAGTAAGTAAGAACACCTTCGTGCTCACCATATAAATCTTTAAACGTTGCTGTATAGGAAACGCTATCAATGGTAACTGGTACTATCGAAGTAGTTGCTGTTGCAGTATACGTTTTAAAACCATCATTTATCTCTAATATGTAACTCATGTTCTTTTTTATTTTCACATTTCCATTATAAAAATACAAGTAGCGACAATCTACTTTATCATAAATGCTATCAAGCCTTAGAATATCTGATTCACTCAACGTGGAGATTTTGACAATTGCATTCCTAATTACGAGATCAGCCGTATTTATACTTCCTGTTAGATAAGGTACAGTGCGGTTAAAATATACCCTTGGAATAGAGTCGGGTTCTACTATACCCTGGATGCTCACACGTCCTTCGTAGGGTAGTTGAGGTAAAATTACCTCCTTTGTGGTGCAATTGAAAAGAGTTGCTACAATTGCTAGTACCATAATGTTCTTCATCATCATTTTATTATTGAGCGTTTACTTAGAATTTAAAATTGTAGCTGATATTCGGAATGATCGGCAATAATGAAACCTGATTGGCTTGCGGCTGTTTTGTGGCCGGATCTACACTTAGATAAACAAAGTAGGGATTTTGACGATTGTAAATATTGTATGCTCCGAAGACAAGTTCACTCTGATAAACGTGCCCGAACATCTTTCTTTCTTTTTTGTAAGAAAAACTAACATCAAGACGATTATAAGGATTCAGTCGTGTGTTGTTTCGTGTAGTGTAATCATAGTAACGTCCATCATACAAACTTCCATCCTCAGCAATTGGAATCAACCCAGGAGGAAGTGTATAGGCGCTTCCTGAGCGAAAAACAAAATTGGCTGACACGGACCATCTTTTACTAATATCATACGATCCTACTACGGCTAAATTATGCCTTCTATCATACGTAAAGGGAAAGGGATTACCGAAATTTAATTCAGGAAATGTTTGAGTCGTCTTCGACAAAGTATAACTAACCCATCCCGTGAGCCTTCCGGTATTTTTCTTCACAAAAAACTCTACACCATAAGAATTACCGCTGCCAAACGTCAATTGATTTTCGATGTTGGACTCCAATGTTAGTTGAGTTCCTTGTTTAAATAGTACCTGGTTCTTCATGTCTTTATAGTACCCTTCAACACTGATCTCATAAAGGTTTTCTTTCAGGTTTTTAAATAGGCCTAATGAATACTGTTGGCTATTTTGTGGTTTCACCAGACCGCTTGAAGGTATCCATACATCCGTTGGTAGACTTGCAGTGCTATAAGGAACTGCATGTAGAAATTGATTCATCACTGTAAATGAACCTTTTATTGAAGTCGTTCTATCGAGATTTATTTTAGCCGTAATGCGTGGTTCAAACAGGAGGTATGTTTTTTGATAGGCCGTGTAATAAGGAAGACGCACACCATAGTTCAGTCCAAATTTCTTTGAAATATTCCACTCGTGATTAGCATAAATCGCCATTTCATTAGAATACTTCTTCGGTATCAGATTTTTATCAATTTGAACACGATTCCCTTTCTTGGGAATTTTTGATGAGTATGAGGCAGGAAATAGTGTATGATAAAAATAGCTGGCACCAAAATCTATCATATGTTTAGGGTTGGGTATCCAGGTAATATTTGTTTTACCATTAATATCATTGATGCCGGTATAGAGTAATGAATAGTAGTTGCCTTGTGTTGTATTTAGACCGAGATCGTAATTATTAATAATAAAGGAAGTATTAGCAAAAAGTCTACTTCCAAATAAATGATTCCAGCGCAGCGTTGCGGTACTATTTCCAAAATCAATGCCGTAATTTAAACTATTCGCTCCCGTATATTTTCCATTATCTCGACCCCTAAAAGCGGTCAAGTATATTTTATCATTCTTTCCTAAATCAAAATTCAGCTTTGCATTGAAATCGTAAAATGAATACAAGGTAGTGCTGGCAGGTATAAAGCCTTTTTGAATCAAATCCATATAGCTTCTTCTGGCTGAAACGATAAAAGACGCCTTGTTTTTTATGATTGGTCCTTGTACGGTTATATTTCCAGATATTGAACCAATACCACCCTCTACTTGATACTTTTCTCTATTTCCATCCTTCATAGTGATGTCCAAAATAGAACTCAACTTTCCACCATATTGTGCAGGAAAACCACCTTTGATGAGTTGAACGTTATTGATTGAGTTAATATTGAATGTGCTGACTAATCCAAACAAGTGATTGGGATTATAGACTGTGGCTTCATCTAATTGTACTAAATTCTGATCTGAATTACCACCTCTTACAAAAAATCCGGTTGTACCTTCTTGCCCTGACTGCACGCCAGGTAGCAATTGAATAATTTTTAAAATATCCACTTCCCCCATTAAAGCAGGAAGATTTTTGATTTTTTGCATGGGCACCGCAATCACACCCACTTGAGATTTGTTAACATTGTCGTCATTTCTTGTAGCCGTAATTACAACTTCGTCCAATACAGTTGAAGAAGCAAGTACTATATCTAGTCGGACATTTGTCTTCGAAAATATTTTCTTAACAACAGGCATATAACCAATGTAAGATATAATTACGTTAAGAGTATCAACGGAGGAAAGGGTTAAGGAATAGAATCCATATTCATTTGCGGTTGCTCCCTTTTGAAGTTTAGTCTCATAAATAGTAGCCCCAATCAATGCTTCTTTTGTTTCGTCATCCTTAATGTATCCACTTATCGTGATATTCTGACTAAAAGCCTGAATGGTACATAAGCACAGAACGATAGGGATTAGGGTAGAAGGAGGGCATTTTTTCATGGGATTAATCAGTTGGTTAGTGAATCTAAATTTTCCATTTTTTAAAGAAGGGTTGTGAGATGAACCTACTGCATTAATGAATTGGCAATATGATATACATCCCCAGGGATCTTTGTCCGTACGTTGGAGTAATCATCATTCCTGAAAATTGCTTGTGATTCTTTCCCCACTTATTTTGATGAGTGATGTAGGCAAGATTAGTTGCCAATATTCCAATGCCAGCACCCACCAGCACATCGGATACCCAGTGTCTGTTGTTCATCACTCTTAACACACCAACTGCCGTAGCTGAACCATATGCCAGAACGCTATACAACGGATGCTCTTTTCCATACTCCTTATGCAAAAAAGTGGCAGCCGCAAAAGCTTGTGCGGTATGACCTGACGGAAATGAATTGGGTGTTCCAGTATCTGGCCTTGGAACAGTCGTAAGTTTCTTGAGTGGCCACACGATAGCTGTCATGATTAATTCTGCCTTGATTAACAAAAGGGTTCGGTTCACAAAATCATGTTCGCCTTTTATCCCAGCAGCATTCAATCCATATACGGCAACAATCGGTGCGTATTGAAGGTAATCATCTACATGCGTGTGAAATTGAGGGGTCCACTCGTTACGCTCTTCATTAACTTCATATTTGTTAATGATGTCGTTATCTGTCGTGGCTAGCAACCCTGCTGAGATTAGAAATACGGGTGCAGCTAGGTTTTTTTTCCAGGATGTTTTTTGAGTTTTCTGATGGGTGCTATTATTCCTAAAAATGAACTGAGAATAAATATCTCCCGAAATCATGATCAGAAGACAAACTGAAATAGAAATCTTATAGATTGAAAACATGGTTATCAGAATAATTAAAAAAAAGGGCCTCCGTGTGTGAGGCCCACTTAAAAGACAGAAACCTAATCCTTGTCATCTCCTTTTTCCTTTTTCACTTCTTTCTTCAACACTTTTCCATCAGCAGAAAACTGTACTTCATAATTCATCTCACCTTTTTCTAGCTCTACTTCGTAAAGTGTTCCTTTATCAGATGTTTCAGCTTTCTCAGCTTCTTCAATCTTGTATCCAGGAAATTCTTTAGCGATTGCCGCCTGCACTGACTTAGGAAGTTCAGATGTTTTGATTTCAGTTTCAGTGACTAACCATTTACCTGCTTGATCAAAATTCACTGATTGCTCAGTTCCACTTCTTTTAAATTCTGCCTCAAACTCGGCTTCACTTTCTTTCGACCATTTAACTTCCTTTACATTTGGAAAACGTTTTGCAAAAGATTCCTTAACTGCTGAGGGAACTTCGCTCGCTTTCAATTCCTGTGCCTGGGCAATTCCTGCTATGAGGATAGCTGCACACACTAATGTGATTTGTTTCATATTATATTGAGTTTATTTTATACTCAAATGAATAGATCGATTTTGAAGAATTTTAGATTTTCTGCCACAATAACTAAGAATTGACTCTAATCTTTTCCACCATTCTCAATTTCACAATGACACCCTGAATTCTCCGGCTGATCATCTGTATGCTGGCCAGTTTGTTCAATATTGATGTTCTCCTCCTGACTAACAAAATTGCCTGTATTACTAAAAAGCGCAATTATATCTTTAGAGCGTTCATCTATAAAATTCACACAGTATCCCGTATTGTCCTTATTGAGCCATTTGAGAGCTACCACACCGGGGTAATGAGCGGACAGTGAATCTTTGACAACTTGTGGTACCAGCTCTGAACTAACAATCTGGCAGGGATTGTCCGTTTCATTGTCATTACTCATTGATTCAAAGAGATTGCAAGATGTGAGTATGGTTAATACAACTGCAAAGAAGAATAGGTTTTTCATAATAAGGTTAGTTTAATGGACTATCAAACCCCTTACGCTCTGTAGGTATAGATGGTTGGTTGCTAAAATTTATATATTTCCCAACCAACCTTCTTTGAAATACTTGCGTATTACATTTGCCTAGATAGATCATGAGCCTCTAAAACCTCTAAATCTCGCCACATTAAAGAAGACCAGGACATCCGTATAATTCTAGAGGGTTGTAGAAAAGGAGACCGCAAAGCGCAGGACCAACTCTACACGCAGCACTATCGTTTTGCTTTGGGTATTTGTATTCGATACAGTCGTTCGCAAGAAGAAGCACTGGAAATTGTGAATGATGGATTTTATAAAATAATGTCGAATGCAGACAAATACATCCCGAGTCTATCATTTAGAGGATGGCTTCGCAAAATAATGATCAACGCTTGTATTGATAATTACCGAAGAAATGAAAAGCACTATCATAATGTGGACATATCGCATATGAAAATTGAACAATTGACTCCTGATATCTTGAGCAATATGTCAGAAGAAGTTATTATCAGAGCTATCCAACAACTTCCTCCCTCTTATCAAATCGTTTTCAATTTACATGCGATAGAAGGATACCAACATGATGAGATTGCACAGAAACTAAATATAAGCGTAGGCACGTCAAAATCTAACTTGAATGTAGCACGAACTAAATTAAAAAAAGCCTTGAGTTTAGAGTTCGAAAAAAAAATTGAAGAAAATGGATGATAATAATTTTGATGATTTATTGAAAGATAAATTTGAGGGTTATGAGCACCCGGACATTGGCCCTAATGCGTTGGCTAGTTTCCATGATCACATGTCCTCATTTCCTTCGCTTCCCTGGTATTCAAAATATCGTACTGAAGCTTTTGTAGCCGCCTCATTTATCTTATTCACACTATTGAATGGTTTTATACTTTGGTATGGTTTTGATAAAAAGGAAAACAATGTAGCCGATTTAAATAGAGAATTAAGTCATGAGGTTATTGATTCTCTTACAATGGTGATTAATCAGTTAAAAAGCAATCAACAGCAACCATCTGTATTTATAATTAATCCAACTGATAAAAAAGTTGCTCAATTTACTGAAGCTCAAAATACAATCGCAAGTCAAGATAATATTAAAAACACAGGTAATTCTATACTCAACACTAATACTAAATTTCACTTAGGTACTATTAGCTCGCTGCCACTTGATATTTTGGAAAGACTGGAGGAGGAAGATGTATTAGAAACAAAGGATGGAGAAGCTTATCTTCTTATCACCGATAGAATCAGGCAGATACGTCACACGTCATATACTTTCGAGTCTCCTTCTCATCTCAATATAATTTATGAAAGTGATACCCTTGAAGCAGATGAGTCTACAGAAAATATAAAACTAGATTTGCCTTCGGTAAGGTTAAAGAATCGAATATCAAGTAAAATGGTAAACAAGATTGAGGCGCATAACTATACCAACGGTATTGGAATAAATTTAGCTCCGCATTTGGATGCTGTAAAGAGTGTTTACTCGCAAGGCTCAGGTAGTTTAGCCCCTAGATTGGGATTAACAGCAGAATGGATTGTTTCCCCGCATTGGAGTTTTGAAACATCTGTTGATTATCTAAGTACAAAATTTACGATCAACGAGAATTTTCAATCGCTTAATCTTCCCAACTTGAATCCTGAATTAGGAAATCCAGAAAGTGTTGAAATAACTACTCGAACGCTTTCTTTACCTGTAAACCTAAAGTATAGATGGTGGTTAACCCGAAAGCATCAATTGGTGATAAAGGCCGGATACACACCCTATTTCTCATTGCGTAATGAATATTTATATCAATATCCCTATCCCGGACGACCAGCTGAATCCGACCTCACCATTAATACCCTTGAGCAAAAGGATAATAGGGGATTCTATGCAGGAACTTTAAATGTAGCCTTGGGTATTAGTAAGCTTGTTAAAAAGAAAAACCAATTTGAAACGGCACTCTTTTATGAGAATAGCCTCGGAAACGTTGGACAACAAAATCTAACCATGCAATTGTTCGGAATTCGAACAGCATATTCTTTTAGAATAAAATAATAATTATTGCTGAAGAACTTATTTATATAACACTCTAATAAAGCTTGGAAGCACGAGCAAGAGTAATGGCAGCCCCGCTATAAATCCTCCTATAACAGCAACGGCTAAAGGTTGTTGCATTTGTGCGCCCAGGCCAATACCCAACGCCAGGGGCATTAAGGCCAAAATAGCCCCAATCGCTGTCATGAGTTTAGGCCGAATGCGCAAAGCTATGGCATAGTTGATTGCCTGATCGACATCACCTGTTGCTTTCATGTTTTGTCTGAATTGATTGACAGTAAAAATGGCATTTTCCGCAATGATCCCCACAATCATAATAATACCTGTATAACTGCTCACGTTTAATGGAATTCCCACCGTATAAAGAGCGAGTATACATCCACTGATGGCGGTCACGGAAATAAATAACAGCAGTACTGATATTCTCCATTCTTTGAATAGGAACATCATCACACCAAACACCAACAGGATAGCCATTGCTAAAATGGTCAACAATTCTTTAAAGGATTGTTGTTGCTCTGCATACGCACCACCATATACAATCGTGTAACCTTGGGGCAAAGGCAGTTCTGCGCTGAGCTTTTTTTGAATGTCTTTTATCGCACTTCCTAAGTCACGATTTTCTAAACGGGCCGTTACGATCACAGCGGATTTCAAGTCCTCCCTTCGGTATTCAATTTCTCCAGGGATAATTTTCACATCACAGAAAAATGAAAGAGGTCTTGTTGTCCCATCTGGCAAAAAGATTAATTGCCGTTTCAAGAGTTCCAGATTATTGTCTTTGAAATTTGTAAAGCGAAGTAAAATCCTGCGCATTTGTTCGCCATCCTGAAGCAGGCCGATTTGCAAACCACCTGTCATTGCTGCCTGGAAAGGTGATGGCGTAGCCACGTTTGCATTCAGTCCCAAAGGAACACCAGCGGTGTAGGCTGTAAGTTGAGTTTGAAAATCCAATAACGATATTTTATACAAACTCAACTTCTCCTGATCGGGAACGAATATAATGGAAGGGCCAGCAGTAACTAATCCATTATTAATATCGGTAATGCCGGGTATCTGTTGCAGCAGTGTATCTGCTTTTCCAGCGAATACTTTTAAGAGGGCATAGTCATCACCAAATATTTTTATTTGAATAGGTTGTGGTGTACTCATCAAATCACCAAGCAAATCAGAAATACGCTGGCCAAAAGATATTTCCTCCATGGCCACTACATTCGCTTCAATATCTTTTCGAAGTTCATTGATGACTTCATCAGTTGTTTTTGTTCTGTCCTGTCTCAGTTGAATAGAATAATCACCAATGTTTGACGGGTCACTTTTGAACGCCATATGTATCCCAGTTCTCCGTGAATAGGATTCTACATCGGGATGAGCATCAACAATCTTCTCAATTTCTTTACAGATCGCATCGGTCTCTTCCAGTGATGTTCCGGCAGGTGAGATATAATCCAATACGATGGTACCCTCGTCCAATTCGGGGAGGAAGCCCGTTTCCAGTTTTGTGGAGGCCCACCATGCAGATGAAACCAACCCCACTACCAAGAGCATAGCAATTATTGGTTTATTGAAAAACCACGTAAGCCAAGAGAGTCGATTGACCGAATCTGTTGCGTTATGGGTATGTGGTTTTAATGACGCTTTATAACCAATCATGAGATGGAGTACCGGCAAGAGTAACCACGTAACTAAAAAAGACGTGACCATCGTCAATTGCATCGTATCAGATAGTTCTCTGAAAAAACTACCGGCTAATCCGCTCATTAAGCGGAATGGAAAATGGATGACAATGGTTGCCAGCGAAGAGCCAATCATGGCAGGGAACAAATCATGAATGGCTTCTTTCACTACCGTGAAACGGTCCTTCTCTGGATGGTCTTCATGACCACGATAGATTTGTTCAATAATAACAATAGCATCATCAATGATAAGTCCTATAGAGGCTGCAATAGCACCCAGCGACATAATGTTGATCGTTATACCGGCCAGGTAAAGTACCAGAATGGTAAAGGCCACCGTTACCGGAATGGTGAGCATCACGACTAAACTGGATCTCCATGAACGCAGGAAAATAACCATCACAATCAGGGCGAGAATCAAACCTTCATAGATCGTTTTCACAACACTGTCAATGCTGTCTCCAACAAATGCGCTTTGATTGTAGTACGGTTTTAATTCATATCCTTTCGGCAAAAGTTTTCTGGCTTCAGTGGCTTTCTCTTCAACATCTTTGGCAAAATCAATGAGATTTATGCCTGGCTGCTTTACCAAATCAATCAAAACCGCATTACTGCCATTGGCATTGATAATCAAAAATTCCTGCTGCTCCTGTATCTCAATCGTGGCTACATCCCTCACCCGTATGATTCGATTACCGTCATTCTTTAAAATGATATCTTTTAACGTTTCAAGATCATCGACCCTTGTATCGGTCAAGGAAAGATAAAGCCTCCGGTAATCGGAAAGATAACCGTTAGAGAGTACGAAATTGTTAGCATTGAAAACGGCAATAATTGAAGTTGGGGTAAGACCCAGGGAAGATAGTTTAAGCGGATCAGGGATGACGACAAAATCTTTTGCTCTGCCACCTCGCACCACAACATTGGATATTCCTTTTACCTGAGAAAAAATTGGTCGCAATAATAAGTTCGCCTGATCGCGCAAAGCGACTTGACTATAATCGTTGCTTTCAAGCGTATAACCATATACAGGGAATAGCGATTGGTTCATCGCTTCAATGGAGAGGTTTACCCCTGGAGGCAGAAAATTTTTGATCTCATTGATCCTGCTTTCAACCTGAATTTTCTTGGCGTAGGTGTCGAGGCCCCAATCGAAGAAAATATCAATGGTGCACACCCCGCGACTGGTGCTACTTTTAACAATGGTTACGCCTTGTACTCTTTTTACTGCACTTTCAAGAGGCTTGGTAACCGTGATCATCATGCGGTCTATCGGTAATTGTCCCGCGTCTGCAATGATGGTGATGCGTGGAAACAAAACTTCCGGAAACAAATTTGTCTGCATGCGGGTGAAGGAAAATGTGCCAGCGACCAATAGTAATATCCCGACAAACAAGATCGGTTTAGCAAAAATCTGAAAGTAACTTTTAGACGAAGTCATAGTGGCTGCACTTACTATTAATGGTTCACTCTTACAAATGCAGTATCCGGAAGACCGTAGTTTCCTGAGATGAGAAATTTATCATCCACGGTAAACAAAGGAGTAATAATTTCTACCGACTCTTTGTTCATCGTTCCCGGTGTAACATCCACTTTAATTGCCGTGCTGTCGTTGAGTAATTTCATCACCCAGAATTTTTCCATCATCTCATCACTGAGCACAGCCATCCTGGGAAGAATCTGTTTCTTAACATCTGCGCTTTTATTAACCAATACTTTAACAATCAGATTTTCGGGAAGAAACATCCGCTCATCTGATTTAGCGAGGATCGTTTGTGTTTGAGCCAGTGCGTTCATCGTAGTGAGTGGAGTTGTGAACCGTGCCGGATGAAGGGAGTTGTCAGGCATAAGCAGCATACACTTTGCTCCCGACTTTGCATAAGCACTGAATTCAAACGGTACATTTACAGCAAAGGCCAGGGCACTGCTTTCAGCGATGGTACATAATTGAGCTCCTTCTAAAACATAATCGCCAATTTGCTGCTTATCCAATGTGCTAATGATTCCCGATGCCGGAGCTTTTACACTGATCCTGCCATAAGAAGTTGAAGCTGAATCAGGCATCACCGCTTGTGATCCCAGCGCTCTTCGTTCTTTTGTTTCCAACACATACAGTAATTGACCTTCCTTCACCGGTTCACCAAGTTTAATAAACACCTGTGTAATGAATGCCGGAATGGGCGATGTCACTACATTTCGCTTTAAGTACAGTGTGTTGGCAAACAACGTGAGTTCATCTTTAACAATGCCTGTGCTCAGCCCGGTGACATCAACGGAAACTTTTGCTTTTATAGCTGAATCTTCTTCTATAACCGGTTTGTTACAGGCAGTCACTATGAAAGTGAGTACGATAACGAGTTTAAAATCTATCCGCATAGTATTACCAATTCCAATAATTGTAAAGGTTAATGAGAAGCTCTTTATTTGTTTGAAGCAACACGAAATCACGTTGTGTGATGGTCATATTTTTTAAAACAGTGATGTAATTGATGACCGATATTTGACCTCGGCCTAATTCCTGTTTGTAGAATTCCAAAAGTTTCTGGTATTCTTTCAACTGATCTTCCGTCAGGGTAAGCCGTTCATTAATGGATGTTAATTCAGTCAGTATCCTGTTCTTGCGAACGCTGTTTTGGCTATAGAAGAAATTCTTATACAGGCTTGTTGATTGAATAAGAACAGCTGTGCGCTGTTGTGTTATTCTTTTTTGCTTGCCATCGGTAATATTCATCGTGAAGTTTACACCCGCGCTCAATCCAAAGCGGCTTGGAATAGTCGGTGCATAAACAGCATTCAATCCAGTGTTGGCAAACGCACCCACTACGGGTTTGTACTTTAATTCAAACACCTTTTGAGTAGCTACGAGATTGAGGCTATCTAGCCTGTATTTCTCAGCGAACCTTGATACAACCACATCCTCTCCTGGTTGAAGGGTAATGTCATCTAATACCTGGTAGGTAGTATCTGAAATACCGCATAACACACGCAAGTCCATTAAATCTCTACGATACGTAGCCTTGAATGTATTCAGCGCAGTTTCCTGCGTTTTCTGCTCAATGATCAGTAAAGAAAGATCCGATTGCTTGGAAATACCATTCTCCACCAGCTTCGAAATGATATTCCTTTGTTCAATGATAATCCTGCTCATGCTGCTGAGGTACTCTGTTTGCTTATAATCCTGGAGGCAAAGAATGTATTGATCGGTTACAAACTTCTCCAGGTCATGAGCGGTGAGTTGTATCGTGTTCTCGTTAATCTGTGCACCAATCAATGTCTGTTGAGCTGTGGTTTCATAACGGGCGCCATTAAACAGCGGTTGATTGATATTTACTAAGCCTTGATACACACCTCCATTACTTGATGCCAGATCATAGCCGGAATAATTTTCTGATGCCCCCGATGGATTTAATTCTAATTTTGACTGACCATTGTCTCTCGTTATCACCGGAGCGAACAAGTAACTTCCGGTAAGACTCACCTGGGCTTTTGTATAAAACGCCTTTAAACGTTCTACTTCCAGCCTTGCCGCTTCGCTCTGATTTTTATTGTCCTGAATTAAAGGACTGTTGATCTTTGCTTGCTCAATATAAAAAGCAAGATCCTGTGCATTCAATATGGAAGAACTTAAAATTAAAAACAGAAAAGAACTTGCTAAATGAATTCTCATAGAGACACAACGGATCGGTTAATGCTAATGATCTGAACTATACGTGAGCGATTATTTCCTTCCATACTCCAAAATCATAAAGGTGCCCGGAACAACGCTGGGTCTCGGATTTGGATTTTCAGGTGTTGCAGCCGGAACGGCTCCATATTGGGCAGTGGATAAGAAAACATGATGCGTCTTCGGATCGTAGGTAATGGTTCTTGCTCCTACTTCTGTCTTTACAGTTTCAAGAACTTTAAATTCGTTGGAAGTAACTTCCTGAACGACTGTAATAGTACCTTCTCCATTTGAACTGATGATACTCTTTGTGGAAGGATCGAAAACCGCACCATCCACACGCTTGCCAATAGGGATCTGGGTAATAATTTTTCCATTGTCCGAATCCAACACCATCATTAGCTCATTGTGACAAACCGTAAAGAGTCGATGGGTTTTAGGATCAAATGCTAATCCTGTAGGTTCTTCACCGGGATTTATCTTCCAACGGTTCTTGATGGCCAGCGTCCTGGCATCAAAAGAAACGATCTCACTGGCGTCTTCCAGGTTCACATAAATGGTACCTTTTTCATCGGTGACTCCGGCTTCCAGTGCTGTTCCCCCAACATCAACAGTACCGACCACTTTACCGTCCACAATATCAATTACAGTGGTTGTTACATCACTATGATTAAAAATAAAAACACGTTTTGAAAATGGATCGTACAATAAGGCATCGGGATTCTTACCCGTGGGAAGTTCAATGATCGGCTTCAGAGTTTTTAAGTCGAAAATGGTAGCGGTATTACTTCGACCATTTGTGGTAATGCCCCTTCCGGTTTTAGGTACCGCCAACACGCCATGTACTCCTTGAAGATTTGAGATTACACCAATCTTTTCATGCGTGTCAACATTATAAACTTCAACCTGAGTACTGTGGGAAATGTAAAGTCTTCTGTTCTCGGTATCTACACTAAGATAATCCCAACCGCCTTCTCCACCAATCACTGTTTTTTTTATGAGGTGGAATCCCGGAGTTTGTGCAAAAGCTGAAGAAACAATTACCGCTAGCGCCAGCGTTATCAACGTCTTTTTCATCTGAATAGTGGGTTAATTCAGACCAAAGATGAAGTGTGATTTAGAAGAATTTTAGAATTTCAGAATACAAGTTGAAAAATGTGCATTTCATTTTGATAGACATACCTGATCGTCCATCCATGTAAATCACATATTTTCTTTACAATGGCCAAACCAAGACCGTTTCCGCCTTCCGATCCGGGATGCGAGAAACGTCTAAATAATTTTTCTGTGGCAAGGGCAGATGGTGTACCCGTATTCGATATAGTTAATGTATTTTGATGAAGCTTAACCATAATTTGACCATTCATGTGATTATGGCGAAGGGCATTCAACAATAGGTTACTAATAGCGATTTCCAGTAACGTGATATTGGCACTGGTCATGATCGGTTCAATAGACTCTGCTTTAACCACAACCTTCTTATCTTCTGCTTGCTCGGTTATGAACATTACCTGTTTTTTCACTATATCATTTACAGAGACTATCTCCACTGTTGCATATTGTTCATTTTCAATTTTTGAAAGCAGTAACAGATTTTTATTAATCCGACTCAACCGCGATACAGCTTCATTAAGTTGTGATAATGTATTTCCAAGTTCATTGGTGAGCGGAATTTGCTGGACAAGCACATCCAGCTTTGCCTGAAAAACAGCCAGAGGCGTCTGTAATTCGTGGGCAGCATTCTCTATAAACTCCTTTTGATTCTTATAAACGGATAAGTTCTTTTCAAGTAATCGGTTAATGGATTGATTCAAACGATCAAATTCTTCTACATCGGGTTGGACAAAATTTGGTTTTATATTCTTATCTAATTCAAATTGTTCTACTTGATCCAACGTTGTATAAAATGGCTGCCACAGTTTGAACGAAAGTCTGCGTGTGATAAAAAATAGACCTGTAAACAGTAGGGTAAGAGTCAGAAAAAATAGTATTGCAATACTTGTGATTAAGTCCTCCGTTTCGATCAGGTTAGCCCTGGCCATAAACGTGTACGGCTTTCCCTCAATAGTAACAGGAGAAAGTAGTACTCGATAGGGTTCATTTTCATTAGCTAGCGTATCCAGGTAGAAGCGATAGAAAACTGAATCTCTTTTAAGGAAAGAAGTGGGTTGCTCAACTTTAACATCACGACTGACTTTATTCCACAGCCCGATATCTTCCTCCTTCAAAGAAGGAAGATTGTTGGTAAAGAATTCTTTCTGATGGAGAAATAGCGTTTCATCGGCATCTTCAATAAAAAGTCTTTCAGTAATGAAATAAAATAAGGGAGCACTGATGATTAATACAATCAACGAGAATAGAATATACACACGAAGTGTTTTATTCAGTAGTTTTTTACTCATATCTCCCATTGATAGCCAAAACCGTAAATTGTCTTGATATAATCTTTACAACCACTTTCACTTAATTTCTTTTTTAAGTTTTTGACATGGGCATAAACAAATCCAAGATTGTCTAGCATATCTGCCATGTCACCGGAAAGATGCTCGGCAATTGCATTTTTAGAGATCACTCTTCCCTTGTTCGAGATCAAAAATAGTAACAGATCATATTCCTTTCTTGTTAGAGACAAATGGTTACCATTAACACTAACCACCTGTGCTGGCACATCAATGGTCAACTCGTTAAACACTACTTTATTTGAACCTTGAAAATTCTTCCTTCGAATCAGCGCCTCCACCCGGGCTCCTAATTCAGGTAAATGAAAAGGTTTGGCGAGATAGTCGTCTGCTCCCAGTTTTAACCCTTTGATGCGGTCATCCAGAGAATCCTTGGCAGAAATAATAATGACACCTTCCATTTTACCCGTCTCTTTAAGTTTTTCCAAAATAGTTAGTCCGTTCCCATCAGGAAGTGTAATATCAAGTAAAATACAGTCATAGTCATGAAGCATCACCCTTTCAAGGCCATCTTCCATCGTTTCGGCTACTTCGCATTGATAGCCTTCACGCTGTAAGTATTGAACCATACTCTCAGCTAACTGCTTTCCATCTTCAATGATTAAGACCTTCATAAATGGCAATCTATGGACACATTTTGAAATATTTTAGAAGATTTGACCAAGTTTATGGAAACTTTTATTTTAGATAAGATGAAATCCATAATAATCAATTAAAATCCTTCATAATCGTTTGCGATCATTAGCAATCCTTAACCTTCACTTAGCTCACATCCTACATTGGCAGGGTGAAGGAAAGAAGGATCATTAAAGCACAATTTCTCACGCACGTTCGAAGTGAGCTTGATGCAAAGAACAAGCACAATAGGAAATCTATTGAGCGTATTGCATCATCCTATGGCATTACTGATAAATCTGAGGTAAAAGAATACACGGAACTTGCTATCGTTCTGAAAGCAAGAAGCATCTCGCTTTCTTCATTATCTGTTGAAGAGAAGTACTGGAGCATCGTTGAGCTTTATAAAAGCCAGGTTAACATTTCACATCGAACAAGTCAAAGTATTTTATTACAGCAATACAGTACTCCAACTCCTATTTCTTTCCTGGCAGGAATCTTCACGAATGCGGACCAAAATATTTCGGTCTTTGAACCCTCTGCCGGAAACGGTCTCCTTACCGTAGCGGCACATCCCTCCAGGGTTATTGTCAATGAGATTGATGATTTACGAAGATCGAATCTTCTTGATCAAGGCTATCGCCAAGTATTAAGGCAAGATGCGACACTGCCGTTCAAAGGATTTGAAAAGAAGTTTGATGCTATTTTGACAAATCCTCCTTTCGGTCTTTTAGATCGGGAGGTAAAATACGAGACCTTCATTATTGAAGTCCTCGATCATCTCATGGCCTTACGCGCACTGGATTGCATGAAGGATAATGGTAAAGCCGCCATCATTATCGGAGGACATACGCGCTATGATAAGAAAGGAAGAGTACAAAAAGGTAAGAACCGCTTTTTCTTTAATTATCTCTTTAGCCGATACCATGTAGTTGACATCATTCCCATTGATGGTAAAAAACTTTACTCCCGACAAGGAACTTCTTTCGATACGCGGTTGATGCTCATTGATGGCCGCAAGTCACAACCTTCTGGTGCGGCACCATTAAAAGACGAAGAGCGAGACAAAGTTGTGGATTCCTTTGAAGAACTGTATGAGCGCATCATGAGTGTAACCTCACCAAGACAAGAATTTAAAATGACAAGACTAGAATTAGAAGCCCAGGCTCTTGCCCTGGAACTGGAACTTGAACTGATGAGCTTTGATGAACTTGGTATGCCTTACGTGCCCGCATCAAGTAGTTGCTTTGTACTCAATACAGTTGTGCCGGATTCGATGGGCTTTGAAACTCACAGTGCTTTGCAACGAATTAAAGGAGCAGTTGGAGGAGATATTGATGAGTATGTGCGAATCAAACTCAACTACCGAACCAATGTTGAATTGTGTAAGGCTTTATCTGCCGAACAGATTGATGCGGTCGCCATGTCAGTTTACAACATCGAGGAACGAGGTGTTGGGATGATCATTGGAGATCAAACCGGAATTGGTAAAGGACGCATTGCTGCGTCTATCATCCGCTATGCCGTGGAACAGGGAGTTCAGCCAATCTTCATTACCGAAAAGGCAAACCTATTCTCTGACATCTATCGCGATTTATCAGCCATTGGCTCTTCACACCTTGTCCCTTTTATTGTCAATGGTCGTGAGAGTAAAACCGACATTAAGGATGAAGATGGAAACATCATTTACCAGGCGCTTCCACCAGCAGACCAAAACAGAATATTTGAAGGTCAACGTGTACCACGAAACTTTCATTTTGTGGTAGCCACGTACTCACAGTTCAACTCCCCTGAAAAGAAGCCAACAAAGCCTGCTTTCTTGAATGCAATTGCTGAGGATAACATTGTCATCATGGATGAAGCTCACAATTCATCCGGTTCTGGCAACACCGGAAACTTCATGCAATCTGCTTTGTCCAAGACAAGAGGTGTAGTATTCCTTTCAGCCACCTTCGCCAAGCGTCCTGATAACATGCCCATCTATGCGATGAAGACATCCATTCGTGATGCGAGCATGACCAGGGATGCTTTGATTGAAGCGATCACCAAAGGTGGAGTGGCTTTGCAAGAAATCCTGGCAAGTCAACTTGTAGCCGAAGGTCAGATGGTTCGCAGAGAGCGCTCTTTCGAAGGCGTTGAAGTGAACTACATCACACTCGAACAAAAAGAGCAAGAGCATAGAGCCATTGCGGATAATGTCACCTCCATTATTCGCGACATCATCAAATTTCAGACAACCTATGTGGATGAGATTGTCGATGAGTTGGATGACATCGCAGTAGCGGAAGGAAAACAAGTGGAAATTCGGGAAGGCACTTCACAAGCCGGAGTCGATAACCTACCATACTTCTCCAAGGTCTTTAATGTGATTAACCAAATGCTTTTCAGTATTAAAGCAGAAGCGGTTGCTGAACGAGCCATTGCCCGATTGAAGGAAGGCAGGAAACCGGTTATCGCTTTCGCCAGTACCATGGGAAGTTTCATCGAACAAATGGAGAACGGTTCCGGACTAGCTGTTACCGATGGTGACACCATCAATGCAGACTTTTCATTAGTGCTCCAAAAAGGTCTTGATGGAGTTTTGCGCTATACCGAGACAGACACCGATGGGGAGAAGATTTTCAAAAAATTTGAAATCTCAGATTTTTCGCTGGAAGCACAAGCTGAGTATTTAAGAATAGGTGATCGGATCAGAGAAGCCTCAACCGGAATTACTATTTCTCCCATTGATGTGATTGTTCGAAAGATTACGGAAGCGGGATACAAAGTGGCCGAGGTTACGGGTCGCAAGTACGAGCTTCAAATCAATCCAAAAACCAACAAGGCTCTCATCATGACTCGAAAGCGAGTGAATACCAATGATGCCTTTCGTCAGTTCAATAATAATGAGGTAGACGTACTACTCATCAACCAGTCAGGAAGTACCGGGGCATCGGCACACGCCATTATCACTCCAAAAGTTGTCAAGGAAAAAGTGAAGCAACGAGTGATGATTGTATTGCAAGCGGAGCTTGACATTAACACAGAGGTTCAGAAACGAGGCCGGATAAACCGCACCGGTCAGATTTATAAACCGATCTATGATTATGTCAACTCTGCTATTCCTGCCGAGAAGCGGTTGATGATGATGCTTCAAAAGAAGCTGAAATCTCTGGATGCGAACACAACGTCTAATCAGAAATCATCGACAAAGATTCTGGACGTTCCTGATTTTCTCAACAAGTATGGAGATCGCATTGTAGCGGAATATTTGAAAGAGAATTTGGAAGTCAACACGTTATTAGATGATCCATTGGGTCTGGCAACACGAGAAGTAGATGGAACAGAACTGGAGGATGCAGCCCATCGAGTTTCAGGAAGAGTAGCCGTACTTTCCACAGCCATGCAGCAAGATTTTTACAACGAAATATCCAACCGATACAACGAGTATGTAGAGTATCTCAAACAGATCGGTGAGTATGACCTTGAAGTAGAGGCAATGGATCTCCAAACGGAAACTCAATCTTCCAGAGCTGTTATCGTGGGCAAAGGTGGAACAAGTGAGTTTGGCGATGACAGCATTTTGGAGACGGTCATGGCGAACGTTTTAAAGAAACCATTCTCACGCCAGGAGCTAAACAATCTCCTGGTCGAATCACTTCAAGGTAAAGATGGAAGAGAATTGCAAAAGGAAGTGAAGTTGGAGTATGAGGGCTACATGGAAGAACAGCTTAATCGTGAAATCGCTGAGAACGTAGCCTATTATGAAGACCTGATTCAAAAGATTCCACAAGAGAAAAAGATTCAAAAGCTTGTTGAAAAGGGAACTTCAGATGAAGCACAGGAAGTCATTAAAGCCAGGACGAATGAGTTGCATAAAGCAATGGCTGATTCCGAAGAAAAGATCAAACGGTCTTTCAATAACCGGAGGCAATACCTGGAATCCATTTTTGAATCTTTCTATGTGGGACGAAATCTTAGCTATCCGGTCAATAGCTATGATGGCGGCCAGGAGTTGGCGCCTGCCGTTTTCCTGGGATTCATCATCGACAAGAAAAAGAAGAATCCGTATGCACCAAGCTCGATGCGATTGCGCTTTGCATTGGCTAGTAGCAATAAGTACATCGCCATTCCAGCCAGCTATGCACAAGATGTTCGGGCTATTATTGGAGCCAGCGTTGGATTACCACACCTGGACAAGGAATCACTATTAGCCAAGTGGGAAGCTTCCATTAAAGAGAGTACCGTAGACAGAAAGATCCGGCACATCATTACTGGAAATGTACTTCAGGCATTCAGTGCTTTTAAAGGAAAGCTGGTGAGCTACACTACTATTGATGGTGGAATCAAAAAAGGCATTCTCATGCCGGAATATTGGGAGCCAAAAAATGATGTGCAACAAAAGACCGTGGTTCCTATTTCCAGGGCAATGAAAATCATTCGGTCATTAACGATTGGATCAAGCATAACCACGAAAAATGGAGTCTCTATTTTCAGGCAACCCGACAAATTCAAACTAGTGGTCTCCGCAGCCAGGTCAAAAGGTGGTGACACCTACCTTGATCCTGATCTTTTGAACATCGTTGATCGAAACAACTTTGAAAAGATATCGGATCGGATGACTGCTTCTGTGGATGAAAACAGAATAGATGAGTTTGTCCAGGTATTGCAGGAGAAATTCAATGATAGCGTTTCGCTGAGTCCTCCGCAATACGAACTGATCAAAGGGGAAATTCCTAAGAGGGAGCCCAGGGCAAAACCGATCATGGTAATGTTACCAAAACAATCACAATCTCAAATGGAGCAACTGGAGCTTGAAGCCCTTGCTCTGGAACTCGAATTAGAACTATTAAACTTTGCAGCGTAATGATAACGGCTAGTAATTATTTTATTGAAGTGGAGCGAATCGGTGTAAACACGTTGCCGGAAACGCTAAAGAAAGGTCATGACCTGGTAGTGAAGAGCACGTCCAATGGAGCGAATTGGGCTACCTATCAAAGTAGTGAAGGCATCAAAAAGGTAATTGACCTATACTTTCAAAAGCTGAACGACTTTGCCTCTACTTTGAAACCAAAGGAAGCTCAGCCAACTAAAGCGAAGACTACCTCGGAACCAAAGAAGAAACCGGCAACCAAAAAAAGCAAAGAGCGCAAGGGTTCACCTAAAAAAGTAAAGGAGAAGAAAGAGCCAAAGCACGTAAAGCATGTTGAGCATATCCGAGAAGAGGTGAAATACATCAAAAGGTATGTCGGATTGCACAACAAGGTGAAATCTCCTAATGCCATCCTTTCATTCATCAAGGCCTTGCAGCGGTCCATCGTTCAAAAGCTCATCCGTAAAACCTCACCGTTGGCGGAGGAAATAGAAATGATTCAGACGAAGCTTGTTCAAGCGTATAACAAGATGAAGGGAGAGGAATCATTCGCCATTAATGACAAAGACCTGAATCACCTGGTCGCCATTGCTGGAGGTGAAAAGGTTTATCCCTCCATTATGGTGATCAAGCGGTTTATTGGATTGCAGGGGCAAGACGATGAGAAGAAGATTAACAGTTTCCTCAAACAACTGGAGAACCTGGTGGCAAAAAAGGAAGTCTTGAAAGATGATCCCTACGCGGATAAGGTCAATGCTATCTACAAGAGCCTTAAGCAAAGAACAAGTAGCAAGATTTCGATTTCCAAAGCGGAGTTAAACGGGTTAGAGGGAATTGTAAAAGCATGTGGATGCAAGGATGGCGTTGGACGGATTTACGATACAGGAGGAAAGAAACTTAGGCCATGCAAAAGGAAGACGTATTCGGATGCAAGTCGTGGAGCTTGCTCACACAACAAGGGATTAAGCGGAGTGCTTACTGCCGAGGAAATGGCCAATCGAAAACTTGACCTGCTTAGCTTCTTTTCATTCTGGCAATCCCTATTCGGAAATCCGGCTAAGAATTTCACGATGATGTTTCATGGGGAGCCTCATAACGGAAAAACGATTTTCCTATTGAAGCTCGCGCAATACCTGGCTGAGAATTTTGGAGATGTTCTTTATGTGTCATCCGAGGAGTTTGCATCACCTACGATGACCAAAAAGGTAAATGAGTTCTTAAATCCTTTACCTGCGCGATTACATTTTGCTGAGAACTTACAAGACCCCAATCTTTCGGATTATCAGTTCATCATCCTCGATTCAGTGAATGATTTGGGGTTGAAGATCAATGAGTACAAGGAAATGCGAAAGGAACATCCGGATACGGCTTTCATCTTCATACTTCAACACACAAAAGCTGGAGACTTCAAAGGTGGAAAAGATTGGGAACACATCGCAGAGATAGCTGGAGAAGTTCATAAAGGCGTGGTGACAGTAACTAAAAACCGATATGCTCCTAAAAGCACACTGGATTTCTTCAGACAATTTGGAATCCAATGGCAGGAACCACAAAGCAAGAGTTAAAACAAATCAAAAGAATTATTAACAATCTAAACAGACAGATATGGAGACAAGTGAAGTTGGTAACAAGGCAGGCATAGGGGGATTTTTGTCTAAAGTCCTCGGAGCTGGAGTGAAAGAGACAGTCGATTCCATAGGAAACGCAATCGACAAAATAGACAAGTCAGATGAGAAGCTTGAACTTCAATTGAAGTACAAAGAACTTCTTCTGAATATGGAGGGAGCTTGTATTGCTTATGAAAGCAAACTCCTGGAAAGCAAGACAAGAATCATTGAGTCAGAAACAAAGGGTGAGAGTTGGCTTCAGAGAAACTGGCGACCTGTACTCATGTGCATCTGCATGTTTATAGTGTTTAACAACTATGTCCTGGTGCCATACTTCAAACTTCCGGTAACTACCCTTGACGAACACATCTGGACATTGATGGATTTGGGGGTTGGAGGTTATGTGGCAGGTCGTTCATTAGAGAAAATCAGCGAAAACCTTGGGCCTGTTCTCTTTAATGTGAGAAAAAGGGGAAAATAATTTTGGAAGTGGTTTGTAGGTATATATTTAAGGAGCGAAAGAATGGGTGCGGTGGGATTGAAGTCTTCGCGGTGGACTACGGAGAGACTTAGACAGTTTAAAGGATTTGAAAACTTCAGTGATGAAGAAGCAGAAAGAGCCATAGACACAATAGAAAGACTGGCTCGCATCTTGCTTTCAATTCACATGAGAAACTATCAAGAAAATGGAAAATTTGAAAATTCTTCAAAACTTCGGGAAGGGTCAAAAGAAAATCAAGATTGGAAGTAAGAATGCAATTATTTATACACGGGTATCAAGCAAAGAACAAACGGAAAATCTGAGCCTTGAAGTTCAGCTAAAAGGGTGTGAACAATTTGCCATCAAGAACTCATTGCAAGTAAAAGGAAGGTTTGGCGGAACATATGAGAGTGCCCAGACGGATGAAAGAAATGAGTTCAAGCGAATGGTCAGCTTCGCAAAAAACTATAAAGAGGGAATTGCTTACATCATTGTGTACAGTCTTGAAAGGTTTAGCCGCACAGGTGAAAACGCGATTTGGTTATCAAGGCAACTAAGAGAGTTAGGGATTACAATCGTTTCAGTTACTCAACCAATTGATACAAGTAATCCATCAGGAGTATTACAACAAAACATTCTTTTCTTATTCAGTCAGTACGACAATGATTTAAGACGTCAGAAGTGTATCGCTGGAATGAAGGAAAAGCTTACAAGAGGAGAATGGGTTGGTGGTGCTCCGGTTGGATATTTTTATGATCGGTCAGATACCAGAGTTCAACGAATAGTTCCCAACGAACAAGGGAAGTTGATACGCAAAGCATTTGAAATGAAAGTCCACGAAAAGCTTTCAAACACTGAGATCGCTGAAAGGCTTTCGAAGCGAGGATTAAAACTTAGCAGAAAGAGAATATCAGAAATATTAAGGAATCCATTCTATTGTGGATTCCTTTCTCATTCTTTGTTGGAAGGACAAGTAGTGAGGGGAAATCATGAGCCTATTGTTTCCGAGAAAGTCTTCTTTCTGGCAAACGAGGTTATTAAAGAATCTAAAGCCAATCTTTCAGGGTACAAGCACGAAAAGGAAAATGACAATGTTCCTTTAAAACAATTTGTTTATTGCGCAGAGTGTGGCACTCCGTTTACTGCCTATATCGTTAAAAGCAAGAAGCTATATTACTATAAGTGTAATAAGATAGGATGCAAGTGTAATAAAAGTGCCAAGCATCTTCACGCTCGTTTCCAAGAGCTTTTATCTGCATTCCAAACCAATGAATTGTGGGTACCGGTATTACGACATAAAATTCT
>CANIVF010000028.1 GCA_947470895.1 Bacteroidota bacterium | reverse complement strand
TGGATTGACTTGAAGAATACTGTTGACCGATCAGCTTTTGTGGTTTTCCTCTTATGAGGTTCTACACCTCATTGGTCTAATACCGCTTCGGCTTATTTCTGGGTTAGTCTAGTTGATCAAATTAAAATGAATACATCACGTTCAAATAGTAGAAGCCACCGATCGAGGGGCCACCGAGGAAGGAATAGTAGTACTTGTTCAGTATGTTAGAAGCGCCAATTTTGGTGATCACTTCATTGTTCAACATGGTTGTACTCAGCTGAGCATCGATGGTGGAGTAACTCGCTACATTTCCGGTTGCGAGTGCTGACTGCCACAAGTACGCGGCTTGCTGCCGGAAGTTGATATTGAAGCCGATTGTTTTGTAAATGCGTGGTGTTCCAAAAAACAAATTATACGTCCATTCAGGTGTGTTAAATCCATCTTCCAAACCATCGCTTTGATCTTTGCGTGCCAGTTTTGCGTAGGTAAAATTACCTCCCACGTTAAATTTATCGAGTAATTGATAACTTACTCCAAGGGATGCGCCATAGTTGTAACTCACTGTTTTTGAATTTGTCCATAGCCTGTAAAGATTTTGTTTTGAATTACTCTGAAGATAGTAAGCCACACTATCTGGATTCTGCGACTTGGGCACATTGGCATCCAACTGTGCCATCAGGTTACGATAGATATTGTAATAGGCGTCTACATCCAATCTCAGTTTTCCATGCAGCACGTTAGAGCGATAGCCAAACTCAAAACCGGTCACTCGCTCAGGCTGCAAATACGTATAAGGATTTTTTTTCAGCAGGTCTTGCTCTTTCACCATCGCGTTGTTCAGGGTTAAAGCTCCGGAGTTTACATCGGTTTGAACGGCTTTTTGAAATGCGGTAATGGATGCTTGCGTGTAGCTGTTTTCAAAAACACCGCTCGACATCACCGGTAAACCACCGATGCGTTTGCGTCCGCCACTGTTGATGTTGGAGAAGGCTTCGAAGATGCTGGGAAAGCGATAGCCATTCTGCATAGAGAAACGGAAGTTGTGTGCCAGCGAAGGCGAAAAGACGATGGCAAGCCGAGGGTTGACTTTCGGAACGAAGTATTGATTCTTGTCCACACGAACTACGGCATTGATTTTCAACTTGTCGTTCAGTACGGATTTAGTTGCCTGAACAAATCCGCCAGTCTTCCAATAGCTCAGATTCTTTCCAGGTTCTTTTGGGTTGATGAAGTAATTTCCATCAGGCACAATGATGTAATCCCGGTAATCCAATCCGTACATCAGGTTAACCTTTTGATTGTTCTTAAAAAGTAAATGAGTGATATCATGTAGAAATTCAGAATGAACCAGGTTGGCTTTCACCCGCAGTGCTGCTCCATAATCCCAGTTGTTGATGTTACGCAGGTTGTTAATCCGGTCTTCCATCTCGGTGGTGTGTGGTTGCACACGACCTTGGTCAGCAGAAGCACGTGCAGAGGTCATGGCCTCCGGCACTGTGGCGCCCCCGCTAATGCTTGCATTGTATTGTTTACTGAAGTCGGAAAACCAGGTGTTGTCCGATTTGAAGCTGCGTTCCACATTCTCGGCCATCGACCGGATGTTATACGAGTTGCCGGTGTTCTCGTGCGTGAGGTATGTTTTGAATTGAATGGTTGACGACTTGATGGTTAGCGCATGTTGCTGCGTAACGTAATCATCAAACCGGAAGCGGTTGGTCCGTTGATATATATTGTTTTGTTTCGCTGCACGATACGTATAAACGATTTCAAGATTACTGCTGGGACGATAGAAAATAGAGGCATCGCCTTTCAGGTTTTGTAGACCGTAGTCGGTCACGTCTTTTTCTGAATAGCCGGTGCGACTGACCACATACTGTTTTCCGCCCAGTGTGAGGGTGCGCCTGTTGCCGGATTCGTTGGCATATATGTTCACCTGATCTTTTCCAGGATTGAGGTCACCGGTTAATCCGGTAGACGCATTTGCTGCTGGATTCAAATCGGTGCGGTTGTCGGCATACCAATCGGTTCCTTTCATTAGTGTGCCGTTGATTTTGAAAGCCCACTTTGGATTTATTGCTTTGGCGAAACGAAAATTAGTTTCACTAAAAAATGTGGAACCCGTCTCGCTGCTGTTCACGTTATTAAAACCGACACGTTGGCTGAGAGCAATGCCCTGATGCAGAAACGGATCTTTCGTAATAAAATTTGCGATGCCGTTGATGGCATTCATTCCATAGATTGCGGAGGCAGAACCCGGCACCACTTCCACGCTTGAAATGTCAAGATCGTTAGGGCCGAGCGAGTTGGCGATGGGAGCGCCAATGTGAGGAGCCTGGTTGTCGATGCCGTCCACCATTTGTACAAAGCGTACATTCGTAGTATTAGCAAAGCCGCGGGCGTTAATTACTTTAAAGCCCATGCCTGGAGTTATTACCTGTAGCCCTTTCAGATTTTGAATTGCGTCAAAGAAACCAGGCTGCGCAGTTTGAAGCATTGCTTTTGAATCCATTTTCTCAATACTTACGGGCGACTGAAGAATATTTTCTTCCTGTTTACTGGCAGTAACAACTACGTTGTCGAGCAATTTTGTTTTCAGGCTGTCTGCCTTGGTTTGCTCTTGAGCATAAGAGAAGATAGAGATTCCTGTTATGCCTAAAAAGAGTAGAGAATATTTGATAACGGTCGGTCTAAAGTCATCCATATTTTCTTTCGATATATATTATAGAATATATCGAAAGTAGTAAAAAATTATTTGAATTTAAATATTTATCGGGGGCACAGGGCATCACCCTGGAGGAGCGTTATAGTAACTTCAAAAGGTTGTCTTCTTTTGCAACAATGCCGTTCAGTTTTTTCTCGAGAATCCGGTATTGAGATACGAAATTTTTACCGTGCCTGGTGAGAACAGTTCTTCCACCTTCTTCACCACCTTTGTGCGATTCTACAAATTTATTTTTCGTCAGCTTGTTCAAGCTTTGTACGATATCCCATGCCTTCTTATATGACATGCCCATTTGCTTGGCTGACTTCGCGAGTGATCCTTCGCGTTTTATGCCTTCGAGCAATTCGGCAGGACCAGGACCAAAGAATTTTAAACCGTCTAATTCGACCCAACAACGAAGACGTATTTGTTTTCTTTTCATATCAAACTTCAAAAATGACAAGGGGATTTCGGCTGGTTTGCAATATACATTGCTCGCCATGACTAAAAAATTGGAGGAATGCGTACCTGAGCGAGTCCCTATTTCGCTGGTTTGTAGTCACGAAAAGAATAGACCACGATGTACGGGTGCTACAGGCTTGCCCATAGTAATTTTTTCAAAGCTGAAATCCCGTATAGCGTAATATCAGTATCCCAATTTGAATTTTTCGTACCAATATGGAAACTATTGATTACTGAAAGTCCTTTTTTTTTGTTTTTACTGGCTTTAGATAGGTTGGTCAGAGATTTGAACTATGGTGTGCATACTATCACAACTATGAAAACGAACAAACTCACCATCTCCGAAACCATTATAGGCTGGCTTCTTGATCAGTATATGCAACGAACAAGGGCAGTGAAAGCTGAAAAGTCACCAGCGTTTCAGTCGGAAGTTAAATCAATGGTTCAAAAATAATCCAGCATTAAAACTATGAATATCGAAATCCCAAGTGGTCTTATCATTTACATCGCTACGATCAACCTGGCACTCTTCATCCTAGGATTGATTGGCTTTATCAATGTTAAGCAGTTAATCAAAGAAATGAAAAATCGTTTGGCCAAAATTCTGGCAGAGCAAAGCAGTTTGTATTAAATAAGAAAAGGTTTGGTAATTGGTGTAAAGGCTACCTGTTTATTCGGGTAGTCTTTTTTTTTTTGCGTGCTTTACCACGTGTAGCTTAAGGCCCACGCAGCTTCTGATCTCAGTGCTTTGCAAGCGGCTCATGTTGCCGTTAACCACCCAAAACAAATTACTTTCGTGTTAGGTGCATTCCTTATATCTTTCTTACCACAATTTCATCCCAACTTAAAAACCTATGAGAAATATTTTCCGCCTGATGGGGCCATTGGCCTTCCTAGTGTTTTGCATGGTTGCTCAAGCTCAAACCATAAAAAAAGAAGACATTGATCAACTTAAGTTTCGTCACATTGGTCCCATTGGAAACCGGGTAACTTGTGCTGTTGGTATTCCTGGAAATGACCTGGTTTACCTCGCTGGCGCAGCCACCGGAGGGATATGGAAAACAACCGATGGTGGACTTACCTGGCGCCCGGTATTTGATGACAAACCTGTGCATGCCATGGGAGCATTGGCCGTAGCTCCATCCGATTATCAAGTGGTTTTCGCTGGCACCGGTGAGAGTTCTATCCGGTCTAATGTATCCATTGGAAATGGGGTATGGAAATCAACTGATGGTGGTGAAACCTGGAATCAGGCTGGCCTTGATAACACCGGTCGCATTTCAAGAATTGTTATTCATCCCACCAATCCCGACATCATATACGTTTGTGCAGTAGGTCATAGCTATGCTCCGCAAAAAGACCGCGGTGTTTATAAATCTACCGATGGTGGAAAATCATGGAAGCAGGTTTTATTTGTAGATGAGAATACGGGTTCTTCCGATCTGGTGATGGACCCAACCAATCCCCGCACTCTCTTTGCGGGTATGTGGCAACTTTCGCTAAGCACCTGGAACCGTGCCAGCGGTGGCGTGGGCAGCGGACTTCACATGTCTAATGACGGAGGTGAAACCTGGACAAAACTCAAAGGCAATGGTTTGCCAGAGCAACCGGTTGGAAAGATTGCCCTGGCCATGACACCTGCAAGCCCTAATCGTGTATATGCTCTGATCGAAACCGGAGACGGTGTTGAAAAGCTGGGCGATAAAGTCGAGACCGGTGAACTATGGCGCTCGGATGACAAAGGGAAATCGTGGGCCTTGATCAACTCAAACCGGAATCTTACGGGCCGTCAGGCCTACTATACACGCGTTGCTGCATCACCCGATCAGGCAAACGATGTTTACTTTATGTCTTCTACATTCTTCACCAGTATTGATGGTGGTCGTTCCATTGAACCGATTGATTTTATGACTCAGCCTTACGGAGATCATCATGAAATGTGGATTGATCCTAAGAATGGCAATCGCATGATCGTATCGCACGATGGTGGTGTTTCCATTTCCGAAACCCGAGGAAAAAGTTGGATGCGAATCAGTCTTCCCATTGCCCAGTTGTATCACGTCACTGCGGATAATCATATTCCCTATAATGTGTTGACAAACCGGCAGGACGGCCCATCGATGCGAGGACCAAGCCGAAGCAACGTGGGAGGATTTTCCGGTGCGGGTATCGCCACGGGTATGTGGCATGAGGTAGGTGGTGGCGAAAGTGGTTTTGCAACCCCTGACCCTAAGAATCCGGACATCGTTTGGTCAAGCGCATCCGGCACTGGTGCTGTGGGTGGTGTGGTGGTTCGTTACAACGAGAAGACACGACAATTCCGTCAGGTGGAAGTATGGCCAGAATATACAGCTGGTCAGGCTGCCAACGAAGTGAAATACCGGTTTCAGTGGACCTTTCCAGTACTGATTAGTCCGCATGATAATAATACGGTGTATGTCACCAGCCAGGTGGTACATCGCACGACCAATGGGGGACAATCATGGGACGTAATAAGCCCTGATTTAACGATGAATGATAAATCGAAACAACAGATGTCGGGTGGGCTTACACCGGACAACATAGGTGTTGAGTATGCGAATGTGATCTATGCATTTGAAGAATCGCCTGTGGGGCAAGGTGTGTTTTGGGCGGGCACGAATGATGGATTGGTTCAGGTTAGTCAGAACGGGGGTAAGGATTGGACTAATGTGACCAAAAACCTTCTGGAGTTACCGCCACTCGGTTCTGTACGAAACATTGAAGCTTCGCGCTGGAGTGAAGGCAAAGCGTACCTCACCATCGATTTACATGAGGTAGGAAATTTTCAACCCTTTGTTTACAAGACTGATAACTTTGGAAAGACCTGGAAGAAAATCACGAAGGGCATAGGAGCGGGCAACTTAAACTATTGCCGCAGCATTAAAGAAGATCCTAAACGTAAAGGGCTACTTTACCTTGGTACCGAGAGTACACTCTATATCTCTTTTGATGATGGAGAAAACTGGCAGGTGTTTATGAGCAACCTTCCGCACACGCCCATGTATTGGCTTGAAGTACAAGAGCACTTTAACGATCTGGTTGTTGGCACCTATGGCCGTGGCGCCTGGATTCTTGACGATCTAACGCCACTTCAGCAAATCCCACAAAATGTTTCTGGTGTAAAGGCGGCATTGTTCAATCCGAAAGATGCTTATCGCTTTCAACCCAAGACTGCTACGATGCAGTTTCTGCCCGAGCCTTCAACCGGCTATGACCCACCAACCGGTGCGTCTATTAACTATTGGCAAAATGCTGATAAAGATAGCGTCAAGATTTATATCACATCAGCCTCAGGAGATACCGTAAAAACCTTCAAGCAAAAAGGCAAAGCAGGCATCAGTCGTGTGTGGTGGGACTTCCAGGGGAAACCAGCTAAAGACATCACCATGCGTACCACGCCAACCGGTGCTAATTGGGTAGCACTGGATAAAGGCAGATCCCGTCCCGCTTACATCAGCAATCCATTCCGGTCGTACCTGATGCCTCCAGGAAAATACAATGTGAGCATGGTGGCCGGTGATCAGAAGTTGACCAGCACACTCACAGTGACCAAAGATCCTAATTCAGAAGGGACGCTGAGTGATATTACTGCCCAGGTTGAGTGGTTGGCAAAGATCCATGCTGATTATGATGCCGGTGGTAAGATGGTAAGTGAAATTGAATCCATGCGCAGACAACTTTATGACCTTAAGGATGTGCTGCAGGCTAAAGGAATCGTCTACAAAAAACTAGTAAAGTCAGCCTCACAGTTAGATAGCATGCTGATTCTAACCGAAAGTAAACTTGTTCAATTGAAATATACTGGCACCGGCCAAGATGATGTTCGATACCCTGAAATGTTACTGGGTAAATTCGGTTATCTGGCAAGCGCCATAGGCACGGCTGATTTTGCTCCGGCCAATCAACACAAAGAAGTATATGCCCTACTCAAACAGCGACTCACGGATGTGCAAAAAGAGTTCGATTCGTTGATGAAGAATGACTTAGCTTCTTTTCTAAAATCATTAAGAGAAAATAATGTTGAACCCGTGGTCACGGGCTGGAAGTGAGTTGTATAGGTAGATATCGAATAATATAGCAGCATCCCTGTAGCTAAAACTGCAGGGGTGTTTTTTTTGATACCGATCTAGCGCCATTCAACCACAAAGCCACTGCCTTGTTGGTGTTCTTCACCAACAATCACCTTGACTAATTAAATACTGACTTACTTCCAGTTAAATCACAAGGAACGGTATTAAATGGTTCCAGTGCGTTATCTCATAACAGCGTGCAGCGTGGGGGATGATATCGGTCTTCACAACTTCTTTTAAGTGGCAAGTTGGTGAAGAACACCAACATGGGCGAAGGATCTTTTTTTAATACCGGTCGCGCGCCTTTCAACCACAAAGCAGGTTCGGAATTCACGGTATATTCATAAATTCACGCGCAACATTTAACTGTTATTTTGTCCTATGAGTTTTGATATCACTTCTGTGGCTTCCATCATCAAAGAAAACTATGGCATTGAAGCAACGGTAGTTCAATTGCCCGGGGAACTGGATTTGAACTTCTATCTCGAATCATCCGATAAACAGGCTTACATTTTCAAGATTGCCAATGCAGCAGAACAACGCATCAATCTTGAATTACAGAATAGCCTGATCAATCATTTAGTATCCCGAAAATTTGGCCTCACCATCTCATCGCTCCTCCATGCGAACGATGGAAAGGAGATCATCATGTTGCCTGCCTCCGATGGCAAAACCCGAATGGCACGCTTACTTACCTGGGTGGATGGAAGAGTATTTGCCAGTGCAAATCCACATAGCGCTGTCTTGCTCGAACGATTGGGAGAACTGTGCGGCAAACTCTGTAACGCCTTGTCGGATTTTGATCACCCCGATGCCCATCGTTTTATGAAATGGGATCCCGCGCAAACGGAATGGATAAAACCACATTTGAATAAATTCAATACCGATTGCAGGGAGCTGACCCTGTATTTCTATCAACTCTTTGAACACGATGTGCTCCCGGTTTTTCCGAACCTACGCAAAAGTGTAAACTACAATGACGCTAATGATTATAATGTACTGGTAAGCCTCGACACCCATGATCCGCACGTGCCGGGTGTGATCGATTTTGGTGATGTCGTTTATACACACACCATCAACGAGCTCGCCATTGCTCTTGCTTATGCAGTAATGAACAAGCCCGATCCTTTGGAAGCGGCTTGTCATGTAGTGAAAGGATTTCACCACGCATTTGCGATCACGGAAGTTGAACTATCGGTACTTTATACGCTGGTGGCTTCGCGATTGCTCATCAGCGTTACCTGTTCTGAGTTGAATCGCATCGAGCATCCTGAAAATGTATATTTACAAATTAGCGATAAGTCGGCATGGGAGCTATTGGAAAAATGGAAAAGTATTCATCCGGACTTAGCGCACTATGCATTCCGGCAAGCATGTGGGTTAGAACCTTGCTTGGCAAATGAACGGTTTACTCCATGGGCGGTGGCCCATTCATCATCGGTTGTATTTCCAGTCGACAAAAATCAATCTACCCTGTGGCTTGATTTAAGTGTGGGCAGTCTGGACATCGGCACCAGCGCAATACTGCTTGATCCTGATCAACTGGATGAGCAGGTTACTCAATTGATGAATAACTCCGGGGCTAGGCTAGCTGTTGGCCGATACAAAGAAGCGCGTGCCTTTTACACGACCGATGCCTTTGCTGTGCCTGGCAATGATGCACTTTCGTGGAGAACGGTGCATACGGGTATGGATTTCTTTGCTAAACCAGGCGAGCCTGTATATGCTGTGCTGGATGGAACCATTCATAGCTTTGCTAACAATCCATCCGAACGTGATTATGGTCCCACGATTATTCTGGAACATCATGTAGCTGATGGTTTAACGTTCTATACGTTGTATGGTCATCTTACCACCGATTCGTTACGATCGATTCATGTTGGTCAAACAGTAAAGAAAGGCGATGAGATTGGAAGCATTGGATCACGACATGAAAATGGTAACTGGCCACCGCATCTTCATTTTCAAATCATCCTCAATACACTAGGCAAGCATGGAGACTTTCCGGGCGTAGCACAGGCACAACAACGTGCCTTATGGACAAGCATTTCACCTGATCCATGGTTGCTGCTTGCAGGAAAATCATCCGAGCAACCGAGGTCGCTTGAGAAGCATGAGATTGTCAATTACAGAAAGCAGCATCTGGGCAAAAACATGAGTATCTCTTACCGCGATCCCATTAAAATGGTGAGAGGTAATGGGATTTACTTATTGGATGATTCCGGCAGACGTTATCTGGATACCGTAAACAATGTGGCCCACGTGGGTCACGAGCATCCACGTGTGGTGTTAGCGGGGCAACGACAAATGGCGGTACTCAATACCAATACACGCTACCTGCACGAAAACATGGTGAAGTTTGTTGAGGAATTATTGACCACCATGCCACGTGCACTGAATGTAGCATTCATTGTTAATTCTGGGAGCGAAGCCAACGAACTCGCCATGCGCTTAGCGAAAACGTATACCAATCAAAAAGACATGATTGTGTCGGAGGTTGGCTATCATGGCAATACCAATGGATGTGTCGAAATCAGTTCATACAAATTCGATGGCCCCGGAGGTAAAGGAGCAGCGCCACATATTCATGTCGTACCCATACCGGATGTGTACCGAGGTATATACAGATCGGATGATCCGCAGGCAGGAAGTAAATATGCAAGTCATGTGAAGCAAGCGGTGAAGAAAATTCAGTCGGAGGGAAGAAACCCGGCTGCATTTGTTTTTGAATCCGTCATCAGTTGTGGTGGACAAGTGGAGTTACCTAAAAACTTTTTAAAAGAAGCCTACCAATATGTGCACGAAGCCGGTGGTCTTTGCATTGCGGATGAAGTACAAACCGGATGCGGCAGGGCAGGAGATTATTTCTGGGCGTTTGAAGAACATGGTGTCGTGCCCGATGTGGTCACCATTGGTAAACCCATCGGAAATGGACATCCACTGGCCGTGGTGGTTACCACGCAGGCGGTGGCCGATCGGTTTAAAAACGGAATGGAATACTTCAATACGTTTGGTGGCAACCCGGTTTCATGTGCGGTTGGTTTAGCAGTGTTGAGGGTGATCAAAGAAGAAGGACTTCAACAAAATGCGAAGGTGGTGGGTGCGTCTTTGAAAAACAACTTAACCACGCTTATGAATCAATTTGAAATCATCGGGGATGTGCGCGGCCCTGGCTTGTTTATGGGCATTGAATTGGTGAAGAGCAGAGAAACCAAAGAACCTGCCGCGGAACAAACATCGCACTTTGCCAACCGCATGCGCGACAAAGGAATTTTGATGAGCACGGATGGACCGTTTAACAATGTGTTAAAAATCAAACCTCCGATGGTGTTCTCAAAAGCCAATGCCGACTTCCTTTTAGATTCGATGGTCAGCGTATTGAAAGAAGATTTTATGAAAACACATTAGCCTCGATGAAGAAGTATTCGCTGTTATTCATTATTGGATTATTCGGTTTCATCTGCGTGGCTTCAGCGCAAGATGTTGAACTAAAAATTAGTAGCAATAAGTCGATCTTATCAATACAAAATAATGATCAGGATCTCTTGACATCACCCGCTGAGGGTTTATGGTCAATAGCCACGGATTGGAAAGATAACTGGCCCTCGAACTGGAATCATGCCAGCATGGAAAGTATAACCCAGAGGGATGATTGGACTATTGTTAGCGGTAAATTGAAATTACCCGAGGGTGATTGGATACTCAGCGATGCGTATCATAAAGAAGGTGACAAAATCAAGTGTATTAGGCGTTTTGAGTGGACAGGCAAAACAACGTTAGACAAGGTGACCTTGTCCGTACGATGGAAAGTAAAAGCCACTCAAACAAAAGTATTTCTTCCCGGAATCATTTATTATGGAAATCCATCCGGTGAGCGAAACGGAAAAGATAATGTAGCTTGGTTTCACGGTATGCCTGGTGAAGTGGCCATGTTTGAAGAGCATCGCTATCCCATGCCGTTCAGTAGTCTTGAATGGAAATCCAATAATAAAATTTTAGGTGCCGCATTGCACACCATCCCAAGCCCTGTGTATGGGGGAAATCATTTTGATCAATGGTGGTCATTGGGCGTGAGTGTGAATCAAGATAACACTGAATTGCTGATGCTATCAGGACCGATTGCTTACAACGGAAAGAAGAGCGTGGCGAAAGCGTTACAAACCGATTCACTGGTGTATGGTGATACGTTTGTTAAAGTACCTCCGGGTACGGTGATGGAAAAAACATTTTACCTGCAAGCTTATTCGGTAGCAACCATGGGTTCTGGCTTCGAAAAGCCATTGGCAACCTCCCTGGAAATTTTTCAACCTTACTCAACGGAAGGTCTTCCACAGTATAAAGAGATTGTCGCATCGAAATTTAAGTTTGCTAAATCACGGTGGATGGAAGGTGATCATTTTGCTGGATTTAATATGTATCCGACTTATCATAAGCCTCAGATTGTATTAGGTTGGGCTGGTCAGTCGGAAGCGCCAGGCTATGCCCTTCAGTCGCTGGCTGCTGAACTGAAGGATGAAAGCATGTTAAGCATGGTTCAAAAATCATTGGATCATATTTGCACTTCGCCCATCAGTGAAAATGGTTTTCCGGTTGTCTATGATGTAGGAAGCAACTCGTGGAGTAATCCCGATCCGGTATCCGAAGGTCAGGCGATGAATAACCTGGCACTTGCCATTCGTGAAGGAAGAAAAAATAAAAAGTTAAATACAGCCCGGTGGGAATCATTCCTAACGAAAGCGAGTGATGTTCATGCTTCACGTATTTTGAGTTCTGCATGGAATCCCATCAACACAGCCGAGGCCTTTTACATATCGCCATTGATTGTGGCATCACAACTTTTCAGGAATGATAAATATAGACGGGCAGCTCTTAAGGCTTCTGATTATTACGCGCATCGTCACCTCACCATGGATGAACCGTATTGGGGCGGAACACTTGATGCCACCTGCGAAGACAAAGAGGGGGCGTGGGGTGCCTTCCAGGGATTTTTGGCTGCCTATGAATTAACCAAAGAAGAAAAATACCTGCTGTGGGCAAAACATGCAGGCGAAGTAACGTTGAGCTACACCGTAGTTTGGGATATTCCATTGCCTGCAGGACGGTTAGCTGATCATCAATTTAAAACACGGGGGTGGACTGGTGTTTCTGCTCAAAACCAACACCTGGATGTGTTTGGAGTTTTGTTCGCTCCATCGGTTTACAAGTTGGGTCTCTATACTAAAAATGAATCATTGCAAAAGTTAGCAAAAGTGATGTTCAGGAGTTGTGGTCAGTTGATTGATTCCTATGGATCGCAAGGAGAACAAATTCAGCAAACGAATTTTGCTCAGCATGGCGAGATGTCGAACGTCTATAAATTGCGAGGTGGATATTCGGAGCGTTGGACGGTGTTTTGGATTACCGCGCACTTTTTACATGCCGCTGCACAGTTTAAAGAGATTGGAGTAGAGCCTTAATCAACAACATCATCCCATTAAGGAAGGATCTGAGAATCTGATTTTTTGATCAACGGAACGAAATCTCAGCATATTTCTTTCGATACTCCAAAGGATTGTAGTTTGTAAAGACTTTGAATTGCCTGTTAAAGTTTGAAAGCGTATAGAAGCCGCTATCGTAACACACTTGTGCAATATCTATTTTTTGACTGATGAGCAGTTTACACGAGTATCCAATCCTGATTTCCGTAAGAAAATCCGAGAATGTTTTGTTAGCATGAATTTTAAAATACCGGCTAAACGAAGAAGGGCTCATGTTGGCGATGGCCGCCACTTCTTCCAGACTTATTTTTTCACGAAAGTTCTTCATCACATAGGCATGCACGCGATTCATCCGGTCGGTTTCAGTTTCTTTAAGTGAATTAAAATATCCTTCGCTGGCGAGTAATTTATATTCTGAAGAATTGGATAAAAGATTTAAAAGATTCAATAGAGCCAGGATGCGATCAAAGTCTTCCAGGTTTGGTAAATGCTTAAGTGTGGCGATGGCTTTTTCAGATGTTTTGCCTTGTATTTCCATTCCCCGATGCGCCTTCTGAAATAAGTGTTTCACTTTGTACATCTCGTTCTTATGCAGAAAGTCTTCGCCCAGAAAGTTTTCAGGAAAGTATACCACAATGCCTTCGGTGATCAAGCCTTTATCTCCATTAAAATATTCAAGATCACTTCGCCAAAGATGAGGAAGGTTGGGGCCAGTGAAAACAAGATCACCCACTTTAAAAGGACTAACATGGTCGCCTATAAACCGAGTGCCGGTTCCATTCATCACCAGAAACAACTGATACTCCGAATGAAAATGCCAGTTGGGATCAAAATGCGAAGCCGTTAAATACTTCACCTCAAAGGCGTGATTTTCAGAGATGGGTGACTTTTGTACGGGCTTCATTACATGCTGCAGTTTTTGGTGGACATCTTAAATAATGGTATTTATTTACCATTGCAGATCGATAATACTATCATTTCATGTCAAAATACAGTCATTTTTTGACAAAATTCAGTAAACGTTTACGGATATTTTAGAAGAATTTACACTCCTAACCAGAAGCCCCTATGCGATTTATTAATACTGTATTTTCTCTGCTTTTGATCACGGCTGTTTTCAGTTCGTGCACCAGGCCATCAAAAAATCTTCGTGATGATTCAGGAAAATTAGAGATCCTGTTTTTAGGACATAACAGCGAACATCACAACTCATCTGTTTACTTGCCTTTGCTTGCTTCTACACTTTCAAAGGAAGGAATCAGTTTTACGTACACCGATGATCCAAACGATCTTAACCCAGAAAACCTGGATAAGTATGATGGCTTGATGATTTATGCCAATCACGAACAGATCACCCCCGAGCAGGAGAGCGCAGTATTAAACTTTGTGGAAAAGGGAAGAGGATTTATTCCTGTGCATTGTGCCAGCTTCTGTTTTCAAAATTCCCCGAAATACATAGACTTGGTAGGTGGTCAGTTTAAAAGTCATAAGACCGATACGTTCACCACCACGATCATCAACAAAGAACATCCCATCACGAAAACGCTTACTGAATTTGAAACCTGGGATGAAACCTATATGCACGATAAGATTGCCAAAGATATTACCGTGTTGATGGAACGCGTGGAAGGAGATCATCACGAACCATGGACATGGGTAAAACAATCCGGGAAGGGAAGAGTGTTCTATACCGCTTACGGTCATGATGAACGCACCTGGGGCAATCCTGGATTTCAACTGTTAATGAAAGAAGGAATTCTTTGGGCTGTCGGAGATGAGGCGAAAGCCAAGTGGGAAGTATTCCGTAAAGGAATTCCTACACTCGTTTATCGGGATGCAGAAGGAATTCCAAACTATGAAAAAAGAAACCCCACTCCGAGGTATCAGGATCCATTATCACCCGAAGAATCAGCCAAGTTGATCCAGGTTCCTGTTGGTTTCAAATTGAAGCTATTTGCATCGGAACCTAACATCATTAATCCGATTGCCATGGAGTGGGACGAGAAAGGAAGATTGTGGGTGATTGAAACGGTTGATTATCCAAACACGGTGCGTGATGATCAAGGAGTAGGTGATGATCGTATAAAAATATGTGAAGATACCGATGGCGATGGCAAGGCGGATAAGTTTATTGTGTTTGCGGAAAATCTGAACATCCCTACGAGCATGGTTTTCTCTAATGGAGGAATCATTGTTTCGCAAGCACCACACTTTTTATTTTTAAAAGATACGGATGGTGATGATAAAGCCGATGTAAAGAAAGTGCTCATCGATGGTTGGGGCACGTTCGATACACATGCTGGTCCATCGAATCTTAAATACGGATACGATAATCAGATCTGGGGTGTAGTGGGATATTCCGGCTTTGATGGAACGATAGCAGGAGAGAACAGAAAATTTGGTCAGGGTATCTACCGCTTCAAGCCGGATGTTTCAATCTTTGAGTTTATGACCAATACCAGCAACAACACCTGGGGATTGGGCTTTACGGAAAACAACGATGTGTTTGCATCCACGGCAAATAACACCCACAGTGTTTTTATGGGTATACCCAATAAAGCTGCGCGTGGTGTGGAAGGAATTCAATTCAGTGGTAGTAGTAAAATAGATGGCCACTATGCCATGCATTCCATCACCGATAAAGTAAGGCAAGTAGATGTGTTTGGTGGTTTTACGGCTGCATCTGGACATAACTTTTATACCGCACGTAATTATCCGAAGGAATTCTGGAATCAGGTTGCCCTGGTGTGTGAACCAACAGGACATCTTGTGCACCTGGCACGCATTGAAAAAAGTGGTGCAGGCTTCATCGAAAAAGACAGTTGGAATTTATTTGCTGGCGCGGATGAATGGGTTGCTCCTGTAGAAGCGAAGGTTGGCCCTGATGGCGCGGTGTGGGTCCTGGATTGGTATAACTTCATTATTCAACACAACCCAACGCCTACCCCGGAGCGTGGTGGATTTGCAGCTACCAATGGAAAGGGAAATGCCTATGAAAATCCGTTGCGCGATAAGTCGCATGGTCGCATCTGGCGAGTGATCAGCAAGGAAGCAAAAGACTATGATCCCATCACCTTAAGTAAAGAGCAACCCAAAGAACTTGTTGAGGCATTGAATAACGATAACCTCTTATGGCGAATGACTGCTCAGCGATTGCTGGTAGAAATCGGCAACCTTGATGTATTGCCCGACTTATACGATCTCGTTAAGAATGAAAAGACCGATGAATCCGGTATTAACTATGCAGCCATCCACGCCCTTTGGATCATCGATGGGTTGGGAGCATTAACCAAAGATGATAAAGCAGAAGCGGTAGTGACAGGCGCATTGAAACATCCATCAGCGAGTGTACGAAAGGCCGCCATTCAAATACTTTCCAAATCACAATGGACAGAAGAAATAGTAACAACATCAAACATTCTCAACGATCCAGATCCCAATACCAGATTAGCTGCCCTTGTTTCCCTGGTTGAAATTGCATCATCCGAATCTTTGGGTGAAACACTCTATAAATTGAGTCTGGAGGAAATCGTGAAAACTGATGAATGGTTATCGAAAGCAGTTTATGTAGCGGCCAATCAGCATAGAAAGGGTTTCATAGATGCATTCATTTCTGCTAATCCAGATTATGATCGGAGTAAATCAAATGAAATAAAGCGCGAAGCAGCAGACCTGGATGATAAAGTCTGGAAAGAGATGACGCTTCCTCAGTACATCGAACAAGCCGGATTAAGCATCGATGGTGTGATCTGGTTCCGTAAGGGGATTGATCTCCCTGCGAGTGCAGCCGGTAAGAAGGGAAGCATTTCGTTAGGCCCCGTTGATGATTCGGATATCACCTGGATCAATGGTGTGCGAATAGGAGGCATCGAAAAGAAATATAACGACAAACGTAACTACGACATTGGTGCTGGCATATTGAAGGCTGGCAGGAATGTGATTACCATTCGTGTAGACGATACCGGAGGTGGTGGTGGTATTTATGGTAAATCAGAAGACATGTTTATTCAGGCAGGTGGAAAGAAAACATCGCTGGCAGGAGCGTGGAAGTTCGAAGTAGAGAAGGAATACGGCTCGCGTGAAAGCTTGTTTAACGATACTTCTATTGGTGAGTTGTTCACGGATACCTATATAAATCAGGTCGTATCAACTGAGACAAATACGGTATCACCCGATGGGCCTGCTACGGTGATTAAGATTAAAGTGATTCAGAATGAAATGAAGTATGATCTGAAATCCTTCACGGTAGAAGCAGGTAAAGCTGTAGAGATTGTGTTTGAGAATCCGGACTTCATGCAGCATAACCTGGTGATCACTCAGATGGGCGCGTTGCAAACGGTAGGGAAGGCTGCTGACAAACTCGCATCCGATCCCAAAGGAGCCGAAAAACAATATGTGCCTGAAATGTTGGAAGTACTCTTCTCTACGAAGTTGGTGAACCCGCAGCAAACGGTAAAACTAACTTTTATAGCTCCTAAAAAAGAAGGCGACTATCCTTATGTTTGCACGTTCCCCGGCCATTGGTCTATCATGAATGGAACGATGAAAGTCGTTTCTGCTAAATCAGCTTTATAAAAAATATCCGTGAGCCTGAACATTAAGTTTGGTGTAAGTACCTGGTTGTGGACTTCACCCTTCACCACGGAAACCGTTGAGTTGTTTCCCAAAATAAAATCGATGGGATACGATGCGGTTGAAATTCCCGTGGAGTATCCAGAGAAGATTGATGGAAAGAAAGTGAAAGAGGCCCTACACCTTCATGGACTTGAGCCCATTGTTTGTGGTGCCTTCGGGCCGTCACGTGATCTTACTCATGAAGATCCGGCCGTTCACGAAAACTGTTTTAAGTATATTCTTCAGTGTCTTGATCTTTGTAATGAGTGGGATGCTAAGTTCTTTGCAGGCCCGTTGTACTCTGCAGTAGGAAAGGTAAGGATGGTTTCACCCGAGCAGCGTCAGGTAGAATGGGACCGTGCTGTCGCCAACATTCATAAAGTAAGTAAACTGGCACATGAACGAGGATTGGAAATTGCACTGGAACCATTAAACCGATTTGAATCGGATCTGATCAATACCGCAGAAGATGTAATGAGATTGGTGCGTGATGTGAATCACCCTGCTGCGAAAGTTTTGTTGGATAGTTTTCACATGGCCATTGAAGAACGTAACATAGAACAAGCCATTACCTCCGTAGGAGATAGGCTGATCCACCTACAAGTTTCGGAAAACTACAGAGGCACGCCAGGCACAGGACAAACCCCGTGGGATTCCTTTAAGAAGGGATTGACAAATATTAATTATGAGGGCGTAGTGTCCATAGAGAGTTTCACACCTGAAATAAAAGAACTTGCTGGTGCCGTGTGCATCTGGAAAAATCTTGCGCCAAGTCAGGATGGTTTTGCCCAAGAGGGAATCAATTTTTTAAAGCAATTATTAAACGATTAAGTTTATGAGCAGTAAGCAAATCAATATCGCTATTGTGGGATTAGGTTTTGGTGCCGAGTTTATTCCCATCTATAAAAAATATCCGGGTGTAAACCTGATTGCAGTTTGCCAACGCACCAAATCTAAAGTGGATGAAATAGCCGATGCATTTGGCATTGAGAAGAGATATACCGATTACGATTTACTCCTGCAGGATGCCGACATTCATGCGGTCCATATCAACACTCCTATACCAGATCATGGCATTCAATCCATTAAAGCATTGAAAGCTGGCAAGCATGTAGCGTGCACCGTTCCCATGGCAACCACCGTAGAGGAGTGTGAAGAAATTGTTCGTCTCACCAAAGAGAAGAATCTCACCTACATGATGATGGAAACCGTGGTGTATGCGCGTGAATTTCTTTTCATGAAAGAGTTATATGAAAAAGGCGAGTTGGGTAAAGTTCAGTTTATCAAAGCAAGTCATCAGCAAGATATGGATGGATGGCCAAACTACTGGCCCGGGCTTCCTCCCATGTATTATGCTACACATTGTGTAGGTCCTGTGCTAGGCTTGCTTAAAAAAGAAGCCGAATATATTTCCTGCTTTGGCTCAGGCACTATTCGCGAGGAATTGCAAAAGCACTATAATTCGCCATATGCAGTTGAGACCACGCACATTAAATTGAAGGATTCCGATCTGAGTGCTCATGTATATCGTTCGCTCTTCGATGTGGCCCGTCAGTATCGCGAAAGCTTTGAGGTGTATGGATCAAAGAAAACGGTGGAGTGGCCTTTGATTGAAGGTCAGCCTTTGATCGTTCATACAGCAAAGAAACCGGAGCATGAAATTCCGGAAGAAGTTCAGTGCCCTGACTATGCAAAGTTATTACCAGAGCCCATCCAGCGATTTACGACCAAGGGAGTTTATGATGCGGGTGAGCATCAACATCTTTCTTTTACGCAAGGGGCTGGCCATGGAGGTTCGCATCCACACCTGGTACATGAATTTATTAGTTCATTGAAGGAGAACAAACAACCGTATCCAAATGCAGCCCAATCGGCCAACATTACATGTGTCGGTATACTCGCGCACGAATCTGCCAATCAGGGAGGAAAGATCATGCAACTACCGGAATTCACGTTCTCCAAATAAGTGGAACTAGTGAAATCTATGTTGTATTGATTTTATCCTATTGAGGTTTTTGATATGTGGTCTTTACCATGGCCCATAAACTTTCTATCTTGAATGCTCTAACTAAATCTATTATGAAAAAGATATCGATGCTCGTGCTATTTTGGATGACAATAATCACGCTGACGTCTGCTCAGTCGTCCGATGAAAAAGCAGTGGCGACAGCCGTTGAAGCGCTTCGCAAGGCGATGATTGATCCTGATAAAAATACACTGGAAAATTTAACAGCCGAGCAACTTAGCTACGGTCACTCCAGTGGAGCGATCGAAGATAAGATTGCTTTTGTAGCGGCTATTGTCAGTGGCAAAAGCAATTTTAATAGTATTGAACTTTCTGAACAGACAATCAAATTTGCAGGTAATGATGCTATTGTTCGTCACAAATTTAAAGCAGAACTCGAAGGCACAGGAGGCACTGTGAACAATGTTTTTATTGGAATTCTACAAGTATGGCAAAAGCAAAAAGGTAAGTGGAAGATGATCGCCCGTCAGGCGGTGAAACTTTAAAACTGTGGGCAATCAAAGGTGATAAGCCAATGCCAATGATGTAGAAGTAAAACCCGATCGCTGATCGCAATTGTTCTACTTATTTTTTGGATCTGTGGGAGCGTCCTTGAAGGAATCTCATAAAAAAAAGAGACCATAATAACCAGACTGCTAATATCCAGAGTAGTATATTTTCCATATCAATATTGTATTACTAACCGTGTTTTATATTATCGTTATTGACGTCATTATTTGAGCAATTATTCCTGTTTTTCTAACTCTAACCGATCAACCGTTAGGTTGTACGATTCAATTATATTTCTCTTTCTAAATGGAGTTGAAATCGCCAGGCAAGGCCACTGCCTCCCTGGATGTCATACACATGATAGCGTTGTGAGTTATAAATCACAAGAGATTCTACTTCAATCAGCGGGAAATTCTTTTCGTAAATTTCTACTTTCTTAGTAAGAGATCTCATCAGCAAAAATCTGTAATCACTTTACAAAAATAATTAGAGTTATCAGATATCTGTTGTAGGCTTTGTACTACATAATCAGAAATAATGAACGAGGTACACGATACTTTTGAGATTATTTAAGGGATGTTCCTCAGTCGTAAAACATTATTACTTACCGACTATACCAAAGGATGTTTACAGGTCGCTATTTATCTTGCTTAAACTATCATTTAGCCTATTCACCGCCAAAAGAATTCTTATCACCGGAGGAGCCGAATTTCTCGGATCTCACTTATGCGATCGCTTTGTCAAGGATAGCTACTACGTCATGCGTATCATCGAACATCTCATGCCGTTTCCTGATTTTTAGTTTTATCATCACGAGGTGTCAAAATAGTTACATGTTCCTGACAAGCTTGATTATATTTTACATTTCGCCTCAGTCGCCAGTTCGATTGATTATTTAAAAATTCCTATCCAAACATTGAAGCTAGGATCGATGGGAACACATAACTTACTAGGATTGGCTCGCGAAAAAATGCGCGCATTGTTGTTTCTTCCACGTCAGAAATTTAAGGTGATCCATTGGTTCGTCCTCAGCGCGAAGATGATAATGGCAAGGGGAGTTCCATCGGACCGCGTTCTGTTTATGATGAAGCCAAGCACTTTCAGGAATCCATCACCATGGCATATCACACTTTCTATAACGTGAATACTGGTACTGTTCGGATTTTTAATAGGTATGGTCAAGCGCATGCGTTTAAATGATGGCCGTGTATCGCACGCTTTTATTAGCCAGGCCCTGAGGGGCGAGGATCTGACCATTTTGGTGATGGTTCTCCAACGCGTTCTTACTGCTTTGTAGATGATCTGGTAGAAAGCATCGCACCCCTGTTGCTTTCCGATTATCATGATCCTGTTAATATTGGGAATCCCAATGAGATTACTATTCTGGGATTTGTTCAGGACATATTGAGGTTCACTGGAACTCAACGTAAAATCATTTTTAGAGAACTGCCTCAAGACGATCCAAAGCAGCCTCAGCCGGACATCCCCTAGGACAAAACTATTTTTGGATGGGAGCCAGAGGTTTCAAGAGAAGAAGGTCTGAAATTCACGCATCGGTATTTCAAGTCACTACCGGTTGAAGAACAACAAGTGGAACATCGCACTTTTCTGAAGGCAGGTTAAAACCTGAGCTGGTTTTTCATAGGGAGAAGAGTCATTTCATTTATGATCTGCTTAGGGCCGGTGTTTATTCGCCTTCCACAATCTGGCCGTAATCAATAAATAATTCTTCTCCTTCGTTTATATCGCGGGTAGCTTCAAAATAATCGCCATCCTGAATGGAAATGATGTTGGGTGTATCGGAATGATTGAGGAAGAGGGAAACATCTATTTTTTTGAAGCCATAGTCGGGAACAAAATAGTGCTCTTCATCAAACAAGCAATAATTGATAATCAGCTGTTGGGCGTGGAGTGGTAATGTATCCACTTCCTTTTTGCTGATGGTAATCCACTGATCATTTTTATCCGGCTTACTAAACATATCCAGGCATCCTTTCGGAATATCCCTTAAGGCAAACACACCAATGCCTGCAATAGGTGATGGCCTGAGCATTACGTATGTGTGGTTGATTAATTCATCTAACAGTTGTTGCTTCATCATTCCTATTTAAATATACTTTTCAAAGTAACTGAATACTTGCTTGATGCAAAACAAAGAGATTAACTCTTATTGATATTGTTATCCGAATAAATCAGAACTGAGATAACGATCACCCCGGTCGCAGGCAATAAAAACGATTACCCCGCTTTTTATTTCCTCAGCTATCGTAAGCGCGGCTACCAATGCACCACCGCTGCTCATGCCCGCCAAAATACCTTCTTCTCTGGCTAACTGACGTGTCTTAATTACGGCTTCTTTTTCGCTCACATCAACGATGCGATCTACGCGTGAAGGTTCAAAAATCTTTGGCAGAAATTCAGGTGACCACCTCCGTATGCCTGGAATACTTGATCCTTCCGTAGGCTGGGTTCCAACGATCTGAATAGATGGATTCTGCTCCTTCAAATATCGAGACACTCCCATAATGGTGCCGGTGGTGCCCATAGAAGAAATGAAGTGAGTTACCTTGCCCTCAGTGTCTCTGAATATTTCAGGTCCAGTAGTTTTATAGTGCATCAGATAATTATCGGGATTGGCAAATTGATTCAGGATGTGATAACCTTTCGTTGCCGCCATTTCTTCTGCCAATTCCCTGGAGTACTCGATGGTCTTTGCTGCTGGTGTTAAGATAACCGTAGCCCCGTATGCTTCCATGGCGAGCACCCGTTCGCGCGTAGAATTGTCAGGCATAATCAGCGTCATATTTAATCCCATGATTCGGGCTATCATGGCCAGGGCAATTCCTGTATTGCCACTTGTTGCTTCAACCAGATGATCGCCCCGTTTTATTTCATTCCGTTCAAGCGCACCCTTAATCATTCCGTAAGCGGCACGATCTTTTACGCTTCCTCCCGGATTATTTCCTTCGAGCTTGGCGTAAATAGTAACATTTTTATTTTGGGGGATATGCATTAATTCAACCAACGGAGTGTTACCAATGATATTCTCTAATCTCATGTTCATGCTGTTTAATGATTTCATTCCTCTTTTCTAACCCTATCCTGGTGTTCCATGGTAGCCTGATAATAAATCTTGGAGTGGGCCGGCACACTGCTGGTCAGCCACACATTTCCTCCAATAATGCTATCATGTCCTATGATCGTTTGTCCTCCCAGGATGGTTGCACCGGCATAAACAATGACCCGATCTTCCAGGGTAGGGTGTCGCTTCTGCGCAACATCTTTTTTATCCACACTCAATGCGCCTAAGGTTACTCCCTGGTATAGTTTAACCTGGTTTCCAATCACGGTAGTTTCACCAATCACAACGCCTGTTCCATGATCGATGGAAAAGTGCCTGCCAATCTGGGCTCCGGGATGAATGTCGATTCCTGTTTTGCCGTGCGCATATTCGGTGATTATTCTGGGAACATTTTGTAAGCTAAGCCGGTGTAAAGCATGCGCTATGCGGTAGGCCGAAATCGCATAGAAGCCAGGATAAGTGTGAACAACCTCTTCAATACTTTTGGCGGCAGGATCACTCTCGAACATCGCCACAGCATCTTCCAGCAAGTGATCGTATACGACCGATAGTTGATGAAAGAACTTTTCCGCTACTTGATTGGGGTCTTGACTCTTGAGCAGTTGGCTATACCCCATGATTTCGATTAACTGTTTTTTGGTTTTGCTTACGTACTTTGAAAATGATTCTTCGTTATCAAAAGTAATCGTGCTGAGGCTGGGGAACAGGATGCCGATCACCGAATCAAAAAACAAGGTAACTTCGCCATAGTGCATACCAACCGGAAAGGCCTGATGGGTATGATAAAGTCGTTTGAAAAATGGATCCATGGAATGAGATTTTATACAACAGGTTGAGGTGCTAATATAGTATTGAAAACCAAAGAACTACACAGGCTTTAACGCAGTCTTTCTAAAAACTGTTCACACCGCTGGTTAATGATTTGTTAACCTTGTCGAACCCGATCGTGAAGTCCTTAGTAAAGGCTGCTTATTCAACAAGTTAATCTTTATAACTTCACTCAAAGCAATTCTATCCTATGAAATATTTTACTCTGAGGTTTGCGTTTCATCTCTTTTCGAGGCAGTTAATGGCCCAGAAAACCACCATCCTATGTAAAACTCTGATTGATGGAACTAATAGAAGTGGGTAAGCTTGCCGATCTTATAGCTGTTAAGGGAGATCCGCTCAAAGACATCTCAGAATTGCAACGGGTAAAGTTTGTGATGATTGGTGGACGTGTGGTTAAAAATGAAAAGTGATCACCGGTGCTTAATGTAATCAACTGACAAAAATAGATCCATCTCATAAAGTAATAATCTCAATCAAATTTCTTAAAAAGAAAAAGCATTCGTCTGTTTAAACTGATTTTTATCATATTTCGATAGCAGCGATGGGCATTACTTTTGCGAGCGAAAATGTGTTTGGTATAAAATGAAGTCATCCTCACAATCTATGGAAGTCCTTGCCCCGGCAGGGTCATTTGAAGCGCTTACAGCCGCCATTCAAGGTGGTGCTGATGCTGTATATTTTGGTATTGAGCAGTTGAATATGCGCGCACGTGCCGCGAATAACTTTACTACTGATGATCTGGAGACGATTGTTCACCAATGTAATCAGGCTCATGTAAAAGCCTACCTGACATTGAACACCGTATTATATGATCATGATATGCAGTTGATGCGCAGAATCATGGGCAGCGCAAAGCAGTCGGGTGTCGATGGTGTTATTGTTTCTGATCATGCCGCCATGGCCTATGGAAAGTCGATAGGATTACCACTTCATATCTCCACCCAAAGCAACATCAGCAATATTGAAACGGTCGAGTTCTTTGCTGCCTTTGCGGATGTGGTGGTGCTTGCACGCGAGTTAAATCTAAGACAAGTTGCTGAGATTACGCGCGAAATAAGACGCAGAAAAATCACAGGTCCATCCGGTAAGTTGGTGCGTATTGAGGTGTTTGCTCATGGTGCACTCTGTATGGCTGTTTCCGGAAAATGTTATCTTAGTCTGCACACGCAATTTGCTTCTGCCAACCGCGGTGCCTGTATTCAGAATTGCCGCAGACCTTATGTGGTTACCGATAAGGAAGATGGTTTTGAATTTGAACTTGATAATGAATACATCATGAGTGCTAAGGATCTATGTACGATTGATATGCTGGATCAGGTTATCGAGGCCGGGGTTTCTGTCTTAAAAATAGAAGGTCGCGGTCGTGCAGCCGATTATGTGTTCACCACCACAAAATGTTATCAGGAGGCAGTACAAGCCATTGCTGAAAAACAATACAATGCTGAAAATATTGAGCGATGGAAAACAGAGTTAGCAAAAGTTTATCATCGTGGTTTTTGGGAAGGCTATTACCTAGGCCGTAAACTTGGCGAGTGGACCAACCACCATGGTTCGTTAGCTCAGGAGAAAAAAGTATATGTTGGGCGCGGAAGCCGCTACTATCCAAAATTAAAAGTTGGAGAGTTTTTACTTGAAGCAGGCAAGTTAAAATCGGGTGATACCATCATGATCATTGGTAAAAATGAAGGTGTGCACCAGACCCGTCTGGATGAGTGGCGCGTGAATGGTGAGGTTGCCCAGGAAGCAAAGCAGGGGGATCGTATTACTTTTCCTTCAGATCAAAAGATATGGGCCGATGATAAACTCTATAAAGTGATCGAGGTAAGACATGACTAAAATTATTCAATACCGCAGCAAGTGCATTGGCTGTGGTATTTGCTATGAGCTTCAACCTGATCTGTGGCGCATGTCAAAGAAAGATGGCAAAGCACATTTGCTAAAGGCTATAGTCACAAAGGATATTCATCAACTGACTTGTCATGCGCCATTGGCACTATCCACTTTTGTAGCAAAGTCGTGCCCTACCAATGCGATTAAAGTACATTTATAGTACTGATCCATTTACTTCCATTGAGTAGGGTCTATAACGATATGTTTGATCGTCTTTCTTAAATACGTATACGTAATATGCACAAGGCCATCTTTGGTTTGGATGATAGCCGGGTAGGAGTATTCTCCCTGGTTTCTTTCCAGGGTGAGAATCGTTTTCCACTGTTTTCCATCCAACGATGAAGCAACATTGAGCATGTTTCTGCCTGTGGGAAATTCACCCTTTTCCTGCGTGTGGTTATACACTAAAAGCTGTCTTCCATCTTTAAGCGTCACGGCATCTGTTCCTGCGTTGGGATTGGGGAGCATAGTTGCCTGTAATTTGCTCCATGATTTACCATTATCCACAGACCAACTCTGTCCTACCGTTCCTTCTTGCGTTCTGCAAAGTATTTGCATCTTGCCATGGCCGTAGGTTAAAATGCTGGGTTGAATGGCATTGAATTCAATTCCATCATTGATAGGCCCGATTACCTCCCACGTCTTTCCTGAATCTTTCGTCAGTTCGAAATGGACACGCCATTGATCCTGATCATTTATTTCCACTTCGCGGCTGGACGGACAAATGATGGTACCATCGGATAGCTGAATGGGTTTGTTTTTTACCGGACCAATCAAATCACCGATAGCTTTATCTTTACCTAATCGTTTTGGATATGACCATGTTTTTCCTTCATCTTCCGAAGTCATGAGCATGCCCCACCACTCGCTTGGGCTCGGCCCCACTTTATAAAACAACATCAACGGGCCGCGGGCAGGTTTAAACAGCACGGGATTCCAACAGGGATAGCGGACAGAATCATTTTCAAATCCGTTCGCTACTTGAATCGGGTGCGACCATGTTCCTTTTTTATTCAGTGCTACCCAAATGCCCACATCGGCATTGCGCTCGTTCGTGCCACCAAACCACGCAGCCATCAGGCCATCGGATAACTCCACCATCGTTGATGCGTGACATTGCGCTGTGGGTTTAGCATCGAGCGAATAAATTAAATTGCTGCTGATGAATCCCGGATCTCCGGCCTTGATCAAAGAAGGAATATTTTGTGGTAATTGTCCTTGTGCTGCGAGGATGTATAGTGTGCATACAAAACAATAATAAAACTTGAGGGTGTTCATGAATGGAGGTTAATGAGTTAATGATTTATGACCTTTTTTTTATGACCATGCCAAGAACAAAGCCGACAATAAAGATAGTCGATGTTCCGAATACGATGGTGAGGTAGGGATGAAACTGACTCCAGAAAGTACTGAGCTCAGGAAAGAAACTGGAAATGGTCATGAGGATAATCACAGCAAGTCCGGCCAAAACGCTGACGATGGCTACAGGGATATGCTGAATCGAAGTAAAAGCACTAAGCAAGAAAATCCCCAGCACGCCACCGCTAAATACCGAAGCAAATTTCCACCAGGTATCTAAAACACTTTTTGTGTTGATCATGGCAATGGCCACCATCATACCGAGCAACCCCATCGAAGCAGTTGAAATGTATAGCACTTTCATTTTTTTCTGTTCAGATAAGTTGGCATATCGAGCAACATAATCTGTGAGAATGATGGTTGCCGAACTATTGTAACTGGTTGAGATCGTACTCATGCCGGCAGCAAAAATTGATGCCAGTAAAAGACCGGTTACACCTCCTGGCAGTTCATGAGCAATGAAGTACGGGAATACGCGATCTGAATTTTGAAGCGTGTTAAGATCATTCGGTAACACGACAGCACCGGATTGATACACAGCATACAGCGATGTGCCAATGAAAAGAAAGATCAACGAAACAGGAATGTAAAGCATAGCTCCCCAAAAGGCAGAACGCTGTGCTTCAACTAATGATTTCGAAGTCATGTAGCGTTGAATGTAATTTTGGTCAGCACCAAAGTTTTGAAGGTTGATGAAGGTACCATAGATCAACACCACCCAGAAGGTTGGCTTCGATAATTCCAATCCAAAGCTTCCTAAACTAAATTTATCATGCGCCATTCCTACCGATATGATTTCAGAAAAGCCATGCGGCATTTTGAATACGATTAAGATGAGACAGACCACGGCACCACCAATTAATATGATTGCCTGCATGGCATCCGTCCAGATGACTGCCTGAATGCCGCCCAGCATAGCATAGATCATGACGACTACACTGGTAAACAGGATGACGTTGACAATTGACCAGCCGAACATCAGGTTAGGCACCAGGGCCATCAGGAACAGAATGGTGCCAATGCGCATTACTTGCGTGAGCAGATACATAGACGAAGCGTAAATGCGTGCCCACGCCCCAAAACGATTTTCCAAATAGGTATAGGCCGATGGACTATTTACTTTTCGATAAAGCGGAACGAAATATTTTACCGCTATGATCGCTGCGAAGGGAAGCGACAAGCTAAATACAAAGGGATTCCAGTTGCTTTGATAGGCGCTGCCCGGCAAGGCGAGGTAGCTGATGGAACTCACAAACGTGGCAAAAAGCGAAAGGGAAATAGCCCAGGAAGGAATCTGATGATCACCGACTGTAAAGCCGGAAGACGATTTACTTTTCTTAAAGAACAATCCACCAATCACAACGAGTGAGGCCAGGTAGGCAAGAAAAACAAGGAGGTCTAGGGTTCGCATCTGGTAGGACGAGATAAATTATCGTTCAGATTTTTTTTCTAAAATAATACAATGGAACGACATTCGATTTTTTTGTTTCATCAGGTCATCCAGACGGATCATCATGGGCCTTTCATGAGATTCTCGCATTACGATCTTTTGATAAACGCCAGATGAATCCATCTAACACGTAGTGTGTGATTTGAGGTAACGTGAGAAGGGGGACCACTACGGATAATACCCATGGATTGGAAAGTGGATTGGAGAATTCAAAGAAAGGGAATAGATCACTATGATCTTTCCACACCAGAATATCCCACAAGGATTCTTCGAAGTAGGCCAAACCAAAAAGGACTATGAAAAAAATGAAAACACCTTTCCATCCAAACGAAAAGCCTGAAGAATTTTTCTTTGATCCGTAAAGCCAAATCAACACCATATAGGGAATTCCGTGCGACACCACATTCATTAACGTAAAGGCAAGATCACCTTTAAAGAAGATTATTCCGGCATACCACGACAGATAGGTGCCCATCACAATTCCGTTTTTGGGCCAATTGAAATCTGAACTTTGCAAGGAATAATAGACCTCTTTAATTACATAAGTGATCAGGATGATGATGTAAATCGTAAAAATTAAACCATCGGCAGGTAATGAGATCGATATGAAATCATTGGGAATAAACCAGCTTAATGAATCAGTCAGGTGGAGATGCCAGAACACAACCGGAAAGAGTGTAGCATTGTATATGGAAAAACTATCGAGCCAACTTGCCCAGGCTGGCTGCCCTTGCTCTTTCGAATACAACCTCATGAAGCCGTACTGTTGACGGATAAAGTGAAAGAGTGCCGCATAGGCAAGTATCCGCCAGAAGAGGAAAGAATCAATCATGTGAATGCCAACTCCAACGATTAATGAAGCAACCGGAATGATGATTAATAAACTTTTGTATTGAGCGAATGTATTCTTCTCCCAATAAAAGCGAAAGAGCGTGCTATAGACATGGCCTACGTCAATCATAAGAACCAGAACCAGCCACCACAGTGTGGTTACTTCGGTTTGGCTGCTGAAGTAGTCGTTGAAAAAAAACACTACGACTACAGGAATAAACAGTGGAAGCAAAATACCGATGGTTTCTTTGGCAGGATCAGCAAGCCAATGTGAATTATTTTTCATACCGAGGCAATCAGGTTACGGGCAGCGGCAATACCAGTACTAAAGGCTTCTTCAAAAACAGATACACCACTCAGATCAGAGTGAGCAAAGAATATCTTACCATCGATCGGAGTGGATGCTTTCGTTCGGTCACAACCCCAGGTAAAACCGGGTCCAGGTCGTATCATTCCATGACCCCAGAGATGAACATTGATATTGGAGGTGGCCTTTCTTAATTCCGGATGTACCGATTTAAGCTCTTCAAAAATACTTTTGGTCCAATCTTCCCAGGTATTTTGTTGAGCCAACTTCCGCTGTGTGGCACAATCGTGGCCGGTAAGCGGCTGATAGTAGGAAATCACGGTCTCTAACAGGGGTGCATTAATACTCTGATGTTGCGCATGCACATAGCCGAGTGATTTACTTCCGTAGATCACATTATCCCAACATAATAATTCACCGCGCTTTTCTTGTAAGGAAGATGCCACGGTAAGGTTGGCCACCATCCACGGAGCGTAATGAAATGTGGAGTAATCAAATCCTCGTTCGCTTTGAAGGAGGTATTTGTTTAAAAATTGTGGAGACGACATGATCACTGCCTTGGCTTCAATGCGCTTTACTTCATTTTTTGCGATATCAAGGTAGTCGACTTCCACATGATTATTCATTGGGCGCACCGCAATGACTGCGCACTGACTATGGATAAAATGTTGAATGTCTTTGGTAAGTTGTTTGACCAGCCAATGATTTCCTTCAGGCCAGGTAAGTACATCGTCACTCTTGGCGTTAGCCGCTTTGCCACCGCGTGAAGCAAAGTAATGAATGCCTGCCCATGCCGATGTATCTTCCAGTGAAGCACCATAATCATCCGTACAACAGTAGTTGACATACCATCGCAAGTACGGAGACTTAAAATTTTGCTCTCTAAGAAAAGAATCCATGGTGATCATATCCAGTTTAAGGAGTGATGGATCTTGTGAACTCTCGCTGATGGGAATTTCAAAAGCGTGCTTTCCATCTTGTCCAATTTGATGACGGTAGTCGTCCATGAGTTGGAGGAATCGTTTTATTTCATCATGATCACTGGCTGGCACTCCATCGTTGGGAATTAATCCTTCCTGCCAATGATGGTTGATGTACAGTCTTTCTTTTGGATCGAAGCAAAGAAAATATTCATTGTAGATGGGAAGACCGTTTTCATAGCCCGTGATGACTTCGCATTCTTCCAAGAATGTCAACAGTTCTTTGTAATGACTATTTGGCACAGGAAGATAGTGTGCGCCCATTGGATAAGAACTCACCGCGTTTTTTCCAGCACGTGAGTTGCCACCAGCTTCTGCTTCCATTTCCAACAGACGAAATGATTGCCCTGATTTATTCAACCAACGTGCAGCCGAAAGTCCGGAAACGCCACCACCAACAATAACGATGTCTTCGCGAATAATTTCAGTTGGTTTACCAGCAGAAAATCCATCCCTGATTTTATGACCGATCGTTGCATTGGCTCCGCTCAGTATTCCCGTTAACGGCTGCGCCCCTGGTGTGCAAGCATAGTGTGAAGCCAACAGCAAACTTCCGGCTGTCATTGAGCTTTGCTTGATGAAGTTTCTTCGGTTAATCATCGGAGGTAAGCGGCCCACTCACGTTCAAACGTATTTACCAGTACCTGATTATTCAATGTGTTGTAATGATGGGTACTGACCATCATATCGGCAGGGAATTCTGTGAAGGCCGCCCATGAGCGCTCACTCACAAACTTAAGACCAGAAGGAAGTTCTTTCAACTCAGGTAATGGTTGCTTATAGGCGAGGATATAACCCCACTCACCAAATGAGGGAACATGACAATGATAGGGTGTGGTTTTAAATCCTGCTTTGTTCAATGTTTCATTAATGATCCAGAATGATTCTTTCGCTACGTAGGGAGATGTGGATTGAATAACGAGGATGCCATTTTCTTTCATGGATTTGTAAAGTTCTCGATAGATGGATACCGTATATAATTTTCCAAGCGAGTAGTTGGAGGGATCAGGAAAATCAACAGCGATAAAGTCATACCGTGTTTTATTACTTTTTATCCATCGAAAGGCATCTTCATTAAAAACATTTACCTTATCAGAATGCAAGGAATGACTATTTAATTTCTGCAAGCCTTCGTTATTTTTAAAGAGATCGGTAACAGCACCATCCAGATCAATGAGGTCTATGGAGGCGATGGAAGGATACTTCAATATCTCTCTGGCGGCCATACCGTCACCGCCACCTAAGATGAGTGCGTTTTTGGGTTGTTCCATTCGACTTAATCCAGGATGTATGAGTGCCTCATGATAGCGATACTCATCTTCTGAACTGAACTGAAGATTACCATTTAAGAATAAGCGTAGGTCATTCTTGCTGCGGGTAATCACAATACGTTGGTAAGGACTTGACTTCGCATAAATGATCGAATCCGAATACGTTAATGACTCAGAGAATGAAGTAAGTATGTCGGAGATAGCAATACCCGTAATCATCAGAGCGATTCCTATCCAGGCTGACCACTTCAGTGAACGATGGCCTGATAGGTCTTCACTGAAACGATAAGAAACTACGAGGGCAACAATGATGTTCAGCAGGCCGAAGAAAAACGAAGTGCGTAGTAATCCCAGATAAGGTATGAGTACGAGCGGAAATAAGAGTGATGCAAACAACGCCCCGATATAGTCGTAGGTAAAGATGCGCGACACGAGATCAGAAAATTCGATGCGATCTTTTAGAATCCTCATCAATAGAGGAAGTTCCAGACCAACCAATATTCCGGTTAAGATCACTTGTGAATAGAGAATAATGCGGAAGTAAACAATCTGTTCGAAAAGAATGAATAGAATGGCAGCACTGCTTCCACCGACCAATCCCACCAGGATCTCAATGCGGATGAACCACATTAATAAATTACCTTTTAAAAATTTTGAGAAATAGGAGCCAATTCCCATAGCAAAAAGATACGCCCCGATGATCGTAGAGAATTGAGTGATGGAGTCGCCCAATAAATAACTGGCGAGTGTACCAGCCACCAACTCATAGATCAATCCACACGTTGCTACTACAAAAACAGATAGCAACAGCAAGATTTCGAATGCCTTCGATTGATTTTTCATTGAATGAATACTCCCTTAGCTATGAACAGCCGAGCCTATGATGATGGCCATGGCGATCATAAATGCAGCAGCTACTATGGACAAGGCAACATTTTGTTTTTCAATGATTTCTTTCCACAAGTTCTCCGGAGTGATCTTTTCAAAAAACCAGAAACAAATGCCCAGTACAAAAATTCCAACCAGTGAAAAAATAACTGATGCTAACACGTGATTCCATTCCATAATGATAAAGTTTATTTATGATAGTAATTTCGATTTCTGAGTTGTTCTTCTTTGGAAGGTGGTTCTGTTTTCGTTGACCATATCCAACGCCATCCGATAATCTGAGAATAGGAATAAAAGGACAATCCGAGGATCACCAATACCAAATACCATTTTAGTCCGCGCAATCGATCCATAGCTTTAGTTATTCATAAGTCGAGTATTCACTGTCTTCCCATCGTTTTTGTTCGCGGTAGTAGCGGTAGCCATAAAATGCAGCCGGGAACAAACACAATAAAAAACACAACACAAAAAAGTTAGAATAAAAAGGAGTATCCCGGAAGATGGAAATGGTGAATTCATGGTTGCTGGTGCTGAACTCCGGATAGATGTTGATGTGATATTTCCCTTTGGGAATGCTTGATAGAAAGGCGTCTCCCATATTGCTACCTTCCGACCAGGCTTCGCCTTCTTCCGTTCCATTGTAATATTCGAATTCGTTCGTGAAAATATATTCCTGATCAGTGGCATCGTTTATTAGTGAGTACTCGGCAAAGAACCAATCGTTGGAAAGGGGAGCCTTCACTTTAATCACTACATTTTTCTGATCACCCTCCAACTGAAATGAAGAGGTCGTGAACATCTTTTGTCCGTTCAGATCAGCTTGAACGAAATGTGATTCAAAGACTTTCTTATTGATAGCGGTTTCATTCAGAATCCATTGAAGAAAAAATGCTGCTAATAAGGTGACAACAGAAATGGTTAATAACAACGATTCATCTACTGAAAAACTATGTGGTTGTGTATAACCCAATCCTTTTTTAGGAGGCAGGTTTTTTTTATCCAGATTAAAGCCAGTAGCCACAAGCGCTGGAGAAATATACTCACCCAGATATGCTCCTAGTTGTGAATTACTTTCCTCGAAATTCAGAATGTAGGGTGGACAGATGTGTTCATAATGAGTCGATGATTCGTTAGAACCAATGATATCGGTAAAGAACTCACCGGAAGCATACAGCACCTCAGCATGGTATTTGGCATACAGTTGAAATTTCCCTTTTTCAATGGTGGGTGTAGCAGTGTAACTGACGAATAGCGGATGCTTGGAATACGGTTTTAGAAAATTCCAATTGCCATCGTATTCTGAAAGGAAGGCGATACCGACATTCGGATTGAATAGAAAGTATTCGCGCCATTGATATTCATATTTCTTTTCCCGTTTCACGGCAAATCCCATCACTTCATACAGCACTCCTTTAATTTTTCCACGAGAGCGAATTGCCAATGCCGGAATGAATTTCGTGAGGAACTGATCATTCGCGTTGGTATGAACACAATAATAAACACCACACTTTTCGCAGGTGAGCGATAAGGTTAGCGCCTTACCCTTCGGGGTAGTTACGTGTTTGCATTTAGGACAGGAGTGTTGTATCACTACTTCGTTTCCCATTGGCTCCAGGTTTTGGTGTTATTAAACGTTACCCCGTATACCAGCATCACTTCGCCCCACAGAAATTGTATGGAATTTTCATTTTGATGAAAGACTAAAACAGTATTGCCCGCAGCATTACTGGCTTGTATTAAATTGAAATTACCCATAGGAAAAGGAAACGGTGAAAGCTCTCCTTCATACCGGATTTCAATGCATTTTTCTACCAATTCACATTTAAGTTTGATCTGTTCACTAAACTCAATATTCACACCGGCTCTTATTTGATCAAAGTTATGAGGGTAAGGAGCAAAGGGTGGTTTAAAGAAACCAATGCTTTCGAGCGACTGACCAATCCACATGATCTCCTGACCATATTGGGCACACCATAGATTACGAAAGTCGTTTTTCATCTGAAGACGAATGCGACCCATAATGGTAAAGTTCTGGCTTTTATAAAGTCCGGTGGTTCCTACCTGGATGTTACTCCAGTCATCAGGCATCATTAACTGATCCGGTTCTAGGCCACTCCCTTTTACAAGATGATGGCATGTATCACACACCACCAGCCAGGTATCTTTTAATTTTTGCGCGTAACCTCTACCGCAAATAGGACAATAGATTTGCATGCGTTACCTGCGAATAGCGTTTTCTAAAATGACAGTAGCATCAAAAAAAGCTACCACAGATTTATAGATGGCTTCCGCCTTAGGACTATTGTCCTGCGAAAAATTGGACAAGTAAATATCAAAGGTGACATATTGCCGATCGGGCCAGGTATGGATTGAAAGATGGGATTCGGCCAGGCAGATCACACCCGTGAAACCGCCTCCTTCAAAATCATGATATGCTTCACCTACTTTCGAAAGTGAAAGGCTGATGATTTGTTCATTAATAAACGTTCGAAACGATTGGCATTTGATGAGTAACAATGCCTGACTACTCGTGAAATTAGAAAGGATATGCAATCCCTCTTGTTCCACAACATGAGTTGACGAGTCGTTTTGAAGTAAAGCCTGTTTGATCATTGGATAAACCTAACTAGCTTAAAAATAAGGTTTTTTACACAAACTATTCATCTAACTGGATTTCAATTAGTTATCTATAAACGTGATAGAAAAATTTAACTATGTTCAACGTCACCCTATCTTTGGTTCGTTACTTTATTTCTTTACTGCCTCATAATCGATTTCCAGTAAATCTTTCACGTTGCCGGCCCAATAGGTTTTAACGAATGCTTCATGGGCAGGATCTCAGTGATACGCTTCATATGTGTTAAGGGATTCAAACTCCACGGATAAGACGTATTCGTAGTGGTTCTTGGGGCTTACCTCCCGTAAACATTCAAAGTGAGGCACTCCGGGAATGCGTGCTGGTTTTATGGCAGTATCCAGGAATGTTTTTTGCTCTATCGAGCCTTGAGAATGCTTTATTTTAAACACTACCGTGTGACGGATTTTGAACGTGTTCTTCGAATTGATTGGTTAATCGTTTAAAAGGATTCATTAATAGTTACCTCCTATGCTGGTTATAAACGAAGACTTTTCCCCTGTATGGGTAAGAATAAGGTGATGCATGGCCCGGGTGCAGGCAATGTATAACATGCGTTTGTCTACATCGGTTTGATAGTTGCGAATGGAAAGAAACGGAATGATCACTTCATCAAATTCCAATCCCTTGGCTAAATGAGCGGTGGTGATGATCACACCTTCCTTGAAAGAAGTGCTGTCGGCCGTAAGCAGATAAACGTTTGATGTTTTCACCTGAGTATAAACAAACTCCGCCTGCTGCTGTGTTTTGCAGATGATGCCCATGGATGGGTGTTTGGAATTCCTGAAGTCGTTGATCAGCTGTTTTATTTCTTCGATTTCTTCTGCATTGCTGCTAAAGCCTTTTACCAAAGGTTCTTGTCCGTGGCGCTCTAATGGAATCAGATCAGGGTTGTTGGAAATTTTTTGGGCAAACCGACTAATCTCGAAGGTAGAACGATAGCTTCTGAATAATTTTACGATATCGCCTTGAGGAAAAACGCGTTCGATACTTTCGGATGATGAGGCACTGTATGGGTTCACCGTTTGATTCACATCACCCAGGATTGTTTTTTTGCATTTGAATAAACGCGATAGTACGGAATATTGCACAGGCGTATAGTCTTGCATCTCATCCACCAGCAAGTGCTTCACATGATCGTAGGTTTGTGCTCCTTCCAACCGGATCTTGCAATAGATCAGCGGAAACACATCGGCATATTCAAGTATCTCGCCAGGCATCATCTTGAATAATTCTGGTTTGCCCATCCACGTATAAAAGTCACGATAAAGATCAAGCACGTTGTTGGTCTTAAACATACGCGGCACAGCTTGCCAGATCTGATTTTTTTCGTTGCCGCTAAGCTTACGCTGCACCTCGTTGCGCACATGTTGCGCTATATCTTTCACCACTTCGGGAGTACGTTTCAACAGCGGTATGCGATGATAGGCTTTGAATCGTTCGAGGATAAACGGAAAGGGAACCACTACTTTACCCACACGCAATTCGGAGAACGTGAAAAAATTGTTTTCTAAATGAATGATGTATTGATTGAGCTTACTCAAAAACTCAAAGGTAGATTTGAATTGAATGCGTTCAATGAACTTCTCATCGGGTTTCTCTAACAACAGGGATACCTGTTCAAAGAAGGTCTGAAATTTAAATTTATCTTCCAGCACTTCGGTGGCCAACTCTTCCATGCCTACCTCCGGAATCTGCTCTTCACCCAATTCGGGCAACACGTTGGAGATATAATCGGCAAATACTTTGTTGGGAGAAATGATGAGCACATCTTTGGCAGCAATCTCATCACGGAAACGGTAAAGCAAAAAAGCGATGCGATGAAGTGCAATGGAAGTCTTGCCCGATCCTGCCACACCCTGAATAATCATGACCGGTGCAGTTTCATTTCGGATCACCGCATTCTGATCACGTTGTATCGTAGCGACAATGTTTTTCATCTTGTCGTCACTCGACTTGCTCAGTTCTTTTTGCAATAGATCGTCATGAATATGCACATCATTTTCGATCATGAACTCCATGTTGCCTTCGCGGATTTTATATTGTCGTTTCCGTTCAATAGTACCATTGATTTTTCCTGAGGGAGTTTCGTACCAGGCTTCGCCTAATTCAAAATCATAGAACATGGAGGAGATGGGTGCTCGCCAATCGTAAATCAAATTGGCTTTCTGAGTTTCATCGGTAAAGGTATGAATGCCGATGTACACCGGAGTGCTTTCGTTATTTGTTGCGAAATCAATGCGACCGAAATAGGGGGAGGTGCTGAGCTTCATCAACTTCTTTTTACGCGCAACAGCCGATTCGCCTGTAAACGCCATACGGTTGATCGACTGTCCGGCAGCTACCATGTCAGCTTCGTCCATGCCGGACCTATGTTCGTGGATGTATTCCTTATTTTGCCTTAGTTCTTCCGAAAATTGCTTGACGCGATCATCACTTCGGCTGATTGCGAATAGTAATTTCTCTTTGATTTCTTCCAGATATTCCCGCTCTTCTTGTTCTGTGATATTCCTCATCTCACCTGGTTACGATTGTTTATAAACGGCAAAGGTACGTCTCTTCGATCAATTTATTTGGGCGAATAGCAGAGCAGGGTTTGAACGTTCGTGATGCGATAGAAGACTATTTTTTCTCCATCCCGGCTTCCATCAATACAGTCAGTAGGATAAACTTGATTCCATCGGCACCTTTTTCGTTGAGCCACCATTCGTCCAGCGAATGTTCATGATTACTCTTGCCACCGGAACCTATAGTAATGGCTGGAATGCCATGAGCCATGGGCGTGTTGGCATTCGTAGAAACGATGCCGTATTTGGTTTCGGAAGTAAAATAAGATGAGGCAGCCCAGGCACGTTGCACGATGGCTTCTTTTTCAGCAGTAGAACCGGAAGGCCGGTAGCCTACTTGTTGCAAGTGTAATGTTAATGCTGGTCCTTTCTTCAGTCCTGCGTTGTAATCTTCTACACCGCGCTTCATGCTTGATTTAAAAATGGAATCGATCTTTTTTAGCTGCGATGGACTTTCAGAACGCATATCTACTTCGGCCCATGATTCAAATGGAATGGAGTTGACCGAAGTGCCACCTCCTGTGCGACCTACATTGAAACTGGTTTTGCCGCCCGTTGATGTAAACCGTGCAGCTTCATCTGTAAAGTAATTCACCGCTTTGGCCATAGCATGATGAGGATTGCCCAAACCAAACGCGCCCCACGAATGACCACCGGGTCCGCTGATCGTGGCCTTATAGCGAATGGAACCCAAACCACCATTGACAATGTAGTTGATGTCTGTGCCATCCACCGCAATCCATGAATCAATTTTAAGTTTGCTTTTCTCCACGACATATTTTACTCCACGAAGATCACCCAGACCTTCTTCTCCAACGGTTCCGATAATGAGCACATCATCAGTAGTTTCTATGTTCGCCTGTTTCAGGGCCTTGAGCATCGTTAGCACGGCCACTAAACTGCGGGTATCATCGGCAATGCCTGGCGCAAACAACGTATCGCCTTTTTGTTTTACAGTAACATCCGTTCCTTCCGGAAACACGGTGTCGAGGTGTGCATCCAGCACTACGGTTCTTACTCCTTTTTTTCCTTTGCGCAAGGCTAACACGTTGCCTATCGAGTCGATCCAGACTTTATCAAGGCCAATTGCCTCCAGCATTTTTTTGAAATACTGGGCGCGTACCGATTCTTTAAATGGTGGTGCCGGTACTTCCGTGAGTTCAATGTGTTCTTTGCGCGTAGTGGGCTCGAGTTTGTCGATGATCGCAAACGCTTCGGTGATCTGTTTGTTTTTGGTTAGCGTCAGCACCTGCGTAGCATATGGATCGACTTTTGATTCTTTTTTCTTTTGCGCCATCAGGCTCATTGGCAAAAACAGGATGGTTAGTAGGGTGAGCGTCAGGAGCGTGAAGTGTTTTTTCATGGATAGTAAGTGATTCGGCAGGCTGTATTTTTTCAATAGTACAAAAAACTACGTAACCGGATAAGCGGAATTTTATAAATTAAGTGGCATTAAGAATCCAAAAACCTGATTAGTGATGAATATCTTCTTCTCTTCGGCTCCCATTCAGTTACACAAAGCAGTAGCCGCTGCTCGAATCATAATAGGTCTTTTACTTGTCTATCACGGCCAAGAAGTACTTAATCCGGAACTGATGAAAGGCTATGCCGAATGGGAGACGTTCAAAGATATGCCAGCCTCCATAATGGTGTATGCCGGCAAAGGTTCTGAATTTGTTGCCGGTGTGTTGCTTACGCTCGGGTTGTTTACACGCGTAGGTGCCATCATCACGATCAGCACATTTACCTATATCACTTTTTTTATCGGCCATGGTCGCTTCTGGTACGAAGACCAACATCCGTTTATGTTTGCTTTGTTTGGTCTGCTGTTTTTCTTTACAGGACCAAGCGTGTGGAGTTTGGATGGGGTGTTTTTTGGGAAGGGTAAATCACTGGATTAAGGTTTGTTCGCTTGCAGGTCAGGCGATCTGCAAGAACTAAGTAGATTTATAACCGCATCTAAACTCTTCACAACCGGTTTCTGTAAGAACGAAAGGAAGGCAAAAGCGTGAAGGGCCTTAATATCAATAGCCCCGGATGAAATCCGGGGTAAAAGATAAATTCAGCATCACAACCCGAAGGGGTTGAATATTCACCGAGGATTATCTAGCTCTCGTGTTTAGAATATATGGAAATGGTTTTTATTAAAACATCTTCGCTTTTGTTGGTGTTCTTCACCAACACGCACCTAATCGAGGATGTTAGGGCTGATCTAAACTGCCAGTTATGATAAAACATACCAACAATGGCATTGGACAAGAGCTTCGTTAGCAAACTAAAAATCAATTATGAACCTGCCGGTTGATTGATCAAGATCATCTCCTCTTCACGGAATAATCGTGAGTGAATGATGAAACGAAAGCCAAGGGGAATCTCCAATGAAAAACTGGAACCGCGGCCTTTCACGATGTCGAGGGTGAGGTGGGTATGTTTCCAATATTCGTATTGATCTTTGCTCATGTAGAACGGACAATCGTGTACACGACCGAGTAAGATATCGCTATCACCAATCCTGAATTCTCCATCGGCAAAACACATGGGAGCAAAGCCATCGCAACAGCCACCACTTTGATGAAACATCAGAGGTCCATGATCTTTTCTGAGTTCGTCTATCAGACCGCAGGCCTCAGGAGTAATCGATACGCGTTCGGGTGCCGCCATGTTTATACTTAAATAAAGAGAACGGATTGCGTCTAACCTTTTTCATTCAGCGGGTTTACCGAAGCGTTCTGCGATCATGCAGTTTGCTTACGTTATCGCCTGATGAAGAAGTGTTATTTCAATCCGTTCTCGAATGTTGATTAAAAGAAACCTAACTTATTCTTGTTGTAGGAGATGAGCATGTTCTTGGTGTTGCGATAGTGATTCAACATCATCTTATGCGTCTCTCTTCCAAAGCCTGATTTCTTATATCCTCCAAATGGAGCGTGAGCGGGATAAGCATGATAGCAGTTTACCCACACACGGCCTGCCTGAATAACGCGTGGTATCTGATACATTTCGTGAGCATCACGTGTCCAGAGGCCGGCACCTAATCCATACAGTGTATCATTGGCAATTTCAATAGCTTCTTCCACCGTTTTAAAGGTGGTGACTGAAGTTACCGGTCCGAAGATTTCTTCCTGGAACACGCGCATCTTATTATGTCCTTTGAAAATGGTAGGCTGAATGTAATACCCATGTTCCAAACCGCTGTTCAGGTTGGCAGGACCTCCACCGGTAAGTACTTGCGCACCTTCTTCTTTGCCGATCTTCATGTACGACAATACCTTTTCATATTGATCGTTGGAAGCCTGAGCACCCATCATCGTATCGGGTGATAGTGGATTGCCCACTTTAATCGCTTGTGTTCTCTTCACGACACGTTCCATAAAGCGATCATAGATTTTTTCATGGACCAATATACGCGAAGGGCATGTACATACTTCACCCTGATTCAACGCAAACATCACAGCGCCTTCTACACACTTGTCGAAGAACGCATCGTCTTCATCCGCAATGCTCGGCATAAAGATGTTGGGCGATTTGCCACCAAGCTCCATCGTTACCGGAATCAGATTTTCGCTGGCATATTGCATGATCAAACGGCCCGTAGTGGTTTCGCCCGTGAAGGCAACTTTAGCAACACGTGGCGATGTAGCCAATGGCTTGCCTGCTTCTACACCAAAGCCTGTTACTACGTTTAATATTCCCGGAGGCAGGATGTCCTGAATCAACTCCATCAACACCATGATGCTGGTCGGTGTTTGTTCTGCGGGTTTCACTACTACCGTGCAACCGGCAGCTAGGGCAGGAGCAATCTTCCAGCAGGCCATCAGCAATGGGAAGTTCCAGGGAATGATTTGTCCGACAACACCCAGTGGTTCTTGCAGGTTGATGCTGATCGTAAACTCATCGTGTTCCGACATGCTACTTTCATCAGAACGAATTGCGCCAGCGAAGTAGCGGAAGTGATCAATGCATAAAGGAAGATCAGCAGCGCGGGTTTCACGAATGGCTTTACCATTGTCGATCGTTTCAACGCGAGCGAGCAACTCCATGTTTTTTTCCATGCAGTCGGCCATGGCCAGCAACACGCGGGCACGCTCTTGTGCCGATGTTTTTGACCACGACTTGAATGCTACGTGTGCCGCATCCAATGCCTTGTCGATGTCCTCTTTGTTGCCACGGGCAGCTTTGGTAAAGGCTTTGCCATCGATGGGGGATATGTTATCGAAATACTGGCCGCTGGAAGGGGCCACCCACTGGCCACCAATGAAGTGATTATACTTTTCCTTGAAATCAGGACGGGCTACTGCCTTGTCTTTGGTTAATTCTAGTGTCTCCATAAAAGATTAGTTATTTTTTAATCAAATGTTGCTCTTCTGCATGTTACCCGATTGACGGATTGTATCATTCGATAGCCCATTAGTATACTTTCAATCGTTTTCGGAATATTTTTAAGTACTTTGGTAGTATCAATGAAACAAGGTCTGCTACTTCAACCGGTTCCGTTAACAGACGAGCGTTCTCTTTTCACGCTGGTAGAAAACCGCTCTTCCTTCACGATGGAGCATTGTCAGCTCAACGTGTTTGAAACCCACCGCCATGCAGAGAAAGTGAATCTGGTATTTGGCGACCTCGTGCTCACGAGCATGCTGCGTGGAAAGAAGGTGATGCACCTCTTCGGCAACCCGGGCTTTGAATACCTGCCGGGTGAGTCGGTGATTGTGCCTCCCAACGAAGTGATGCGCATTGATTTTCCGGAAGCAAAAATGGAAAACCCAACGCAGTGCATTGCGCTAGCGATCTCCGGGCAGCAGATTCAGGAGACCATCAACTTATTGAACGAGCGCTCTCCGCTGATGGAAAACAACCAGGGCTGGCAGATTGATCAGCAGATGTTTCATCTCGTGAACAACCTCGACCTTGCCGACATCATCAACCGCATCGTGCGCCTCAGTATCAAAGATCAATCACGTGAAAAGGATGCCTTATCGGGATTGGCTTTGCGCGAACTGCTTATCCGCCTGATGCAAACGCAGGCGCGCGAAATGATTGAACGCAATTATAATCAACTGGCTTCCGGCAATCGCTTTGCGCACGTGGTGCAATACATCAAACAAAATCTGCGCGAGCGCATCTCGCTGGATATGTTGCATGAAAAGGCGTGCATGAGTCGTGCGAATTTTTTCAGGAAGTTTAAAGAAGCGTACGGCATATCTCCTAATGATTATATCACGCAGGAGCGCATCAAGCAAGCCAAAGAGTATTTGAAAAATCCATACGAGAGCATCACCGATGTATGTTTCAAAGCAGGCTTTCAGAATATCAACCACTTCATCCGCACTTTTCGTAAAGAGACAGGAGTAACGCCTAAAGCTTTTCAAACAGGAGCGGGGCAGCGGTGATTAAGGTGTAGGTCGGATTTACCAAAGGGAAATTACAGAGGAAATACACACGGAGGAATCACAGAGGTGATTCTGTGAGTTGGTGCAGTATCTGCAACCGATGATGTCTTCTTGTTGATAAAACTGAATGTGATATTCAACCGCTCCGCGGTTGGTATTCGCTTATGCATCATCAACCTCGCTTGGCATGCGAGGCTATTCATATTTAATCCGTTCGGGATTTTATTTCTCGCCTGCTCGCCCTTGTTGGTGTTCTTCACCAACAAGTGATCAACGGACTAATCTCAAACTCTTTCACGGTTTTGTACTGCCACCTCACCCCAATCAGATTTTTGGTTGAGTTAGGGTATAAATTAGTTTTCATTTTATGAAGATTGGCTGATTGTTGGTGAAGAACACCAACAATGGCACTGAAGAAATTCGTTTTCAACAGATAGGACCCGCTCCGCGGTTGGTATTCGTTTTGTATCGTTAACCCTCTCCTTGCATGCAAGGCTATTCATATTTAATCCTTTCGGGATTTAGTTCGTTACGATTTGCAACTAAGCAAGACTTACTCTTGCTCTGTCATCGAAGTTTGTAGTCCCTCATTCAGGCAGCCAACGCTTTGTGCCTGGCAGAGCTTTTTCCTGAGAGCTTCTCATAGTGTCGTTTTTGTTCGGGGTTAGACATGATCGCCTTTGCATTTTGTACAGCTTGTTGGAAATAATCATGCTGCAAGTGCTGAAAGACGCTACATCCGGCCTGGCTCATAACTGGGTATGTCGTGACCATTTTGCCGCAGCGATATTTTTTGAATACCAAATCGCCCACTCTTCCCCTGATTCCGAGTATGACCAACACGCTATTCCTGGTTTTATTAATCATAGAATTTGATTTACAATGCCCCAGGTGATGCCTTGCGTATACTGGGCTTTACACCGCCTAGATCCCGCCTTTACCTCGAGGGAACTACGAAGGATGGCCGCTTAATACTTAAGTAAAAGTAGGAGCAGAGCAGGAATTTTAGGGAGGAAAAAAGAGGAAATTTTACGAAAAAATAGCAAGCTTAATCAGATTCGCAACCCGACACGATATCCAGTTTGAGGTAGGTATGCTTGCAATATTCGTATTGAGCTTTGCACCTGTAGAATGGGCAATCGTGTAAACGGATGAGTAATATATCGCCAATCCTGAATTGGACATCGGCAAAGCACATCGAAGTTGATTTGCCAGAAAACTAGCGTTAAAATAGGTTTTTTGTTTCCAGATTTTTCTATAAATTAATGTTTGTGTAGTAGTATCTATTTAGTGCGATAGTTTTTTCTAAAATAGTTATTTTATGAATAAGCAAAATCGGTTGGATGAATTACTTTCCTATAAAATTCTAGATACCCCTCCGGAGAAAACACTAGATGAATTTGTTGAAATTGCAGCTACCATTTGCGATACTCCTATTGCATTGATTTCAATTTTGGACGAAAAGCGGCAATGGTTTAAAGCAAAAATAGGTCTTGATGTAACGGAAACACCGATAGAAGATTCCTTTTGCCAATATACTTTGTATAGTCCAGATAGCATCATGGTAATCAATGATGCATTAGCTGACAAAAGGTTTGTCAATAATCCCCTTGTAGTGGGTGATCCACATATTCGATTTTATGCAGGCGCTCCACTGGTAACCCCTGAAGGAAATGTGTTAGGAACTATTTGTACTATTGATAAAAAGCCAAAGGAAATTACTGAACGACAAAAAAAAGCACTTTGCTTATTATCAATAAAAATCATGGATCATTTCAATGCCTCAAATTATATTAGCAAACAGAAAAAGATAATTTCTAAGACTGCCAATCGCCTGAGGCATATTACAGATCACTTACCCGGAGCGATCTTCGAATTTGAAATGAATGCCAATGGAAAGATGTCAATGCCATTTGTGAGCCATGGTATTTTTAAGCTATACCCAAGCCTGGATACGAATACAGAAGTGATTACCCCTGAGATGATCTTCCAAGCAATACACCCAGACGATTTACCAAAAGTTGTACAAAGTATTGAAAGTTCGTTTCAAACCCTCAATACATATGTTGTGGAATTTCGAGTGATGAAGAATAACGAAAGCATCGAATGGCATAAAGTAATCGCTAGCCCCGAGCGTAAAAAAAATGGTACCGTATGGTATGGTACCGTTCAGAATATCACTAACCAGTTGGAATATGAAAATACTTTGGAGCAAATGGCTTTTGACATATCTCACGTGCTACGAAGGCCCGTATCAACTCTTTTAGGATTAACGAACATCATTGAAAAGGATAAAGCGATTGATCCTGCTAAATTAAAAAAATACGTGAGCTTTATCAAAACGGTTTCTGAAGAACTGGATGCTTTTACCAGACAACTGAACAAAGCATACAAGATGAAAAAGAGACTTTCTGATACTCTTAGGTTTTGAAACATCCCTCGCCCTTGTTGGTGTTCTTCACCAACAAGTAATCAACGCACTAATCTCAAACTCTTTCACGGTTTTGTACTGTCACCTTACCCCAATGAGATTTTTGGTTGAGTTTGGGTATAAATTAGTTTTCATTTTATGAAGATGGGATGATTGTTGGTGAAGAACACCAACAATGGGACAGAACACCAACAAGGGCACTTTACGACTCCTCGCTATAATAAATCTTATAATACTTCCTGCCATCTTTCTCAGTTCCCTTTTCAATCAGTTCTTTATCGCCATGAATGTAGATGTGGAAATTCTTGTCCAGCTTCAATACGCTTTTGAAAATGCGCGATTGCTTTTTTACGGCCTGTTCGGAGATGTCAAATTCTCCGAGTTCGCTGAGTGAATTTTCATTGCGATATTCTTTGTCAAATTTGCGGAAGGAGTTGATCACGCCTTTGTCTTGTAGCACTTCGTTTTCAAATTCTTTTTTATCGAAGCTGTCGTGTTCTTTGAAGTAGGTGATGGAGCGATTTAGTAAGTCGATTTGATCGGTTTTGGTCACGTCAAACTCATCGGGCATTTTGGTGGTGACGAAATCTTTAGTGACGGACAAGAACGTTTTCGTGTGGTTGAAATCATCAGAGGCTGGCTTCAATTTCAGGAACTGATCTTTCCAGTATTGGGCGTCTACGTTTTTCTTCGTGTCTACGATGAACACTTTGTAGCCATCTTCTTTTTCTACGTTCAGGATCAGGCAGCCTTTCTCCAGCTTGTCGGAGCTTACGCCATCGTCATAGCTGATTTTAAAGCGGTCTTTTTTATTCTGGAATTTCAGGAACACTTCTTTGTTCTCGCTTTTGAAAATGCCGAGGGCGGAAATCATTTTGTTATCGTAATTCACATTCTTGAATAAACACACGCACAGTTCGCCTCCGGCTATTTTGGGGTGGGTGGAATGTTCATACAGATGCTTCGCGATCTCTACCGAAAAATCCAGGAAGGAATCTTTATCGCGGAATATCCGCTTGCTGTAGGCGTAGAGTTCGTTTAAGTTGAGATCAGTTTGATGATGAAACTGGTACGTTTCACTGCTCTTGAACGGACTTAAAAAGTATTTCAACAAATGCTCCCGGGTATCATCTTCTTCTACATCTGCTAGTTCGTGGAAGGATTTGAATTTTTCATCGCGCATCTTGTTGCCTACCCAATGTACGGCCAGTTCGCCTAGTTCAGCTGAGGAAAAGTCTATCATGAAATAATATTAGGATACGTTAATCTCAATGCTGATTGATTTTTTTTCAATCTGCTCAATGATAAGAAAAACTACTTGGATTTTTCTGAAACTTTAAACCCCTTCCCCTCAATCTCCTTCTTCGTCATCTTAATTATGTTCACATCCATCATGATTTTATGGAGCGGTTCATCAATGGTATCCGTGGGTACGGATACGATGGCGTCTATCACATCCATGCCTTGAAACACGTGACCGTAAACAGTGAATTTGTTGTCGAGTTGTGGCAGGCCATCTTTGTTTTGAACTACATAGAACTGACATCCGGCAGAGAGCATCTCCGGGTTGTTGTCGCGCCCGGCACCAAAGGCACCATACACGTGCTTGATCGTGTCATTAAATTCTGGTGCCAAAAGATACGGTGAGTCGGCAAAGCCTGCGGGTGTGTCGGGGCATCCGCCTTGAGCCACAAAATCTTTGATCACCCGGTTGAAGGAGAGCGTATCCCAATAGCGGGAATTGGCTAGCTTGATGAAGCTCTCTTTGTGGCGTGGTGTTTCATCGTAGAGCCAGATCAGCACATCGCCTTTTTCCGTTTTGATTTGTGCAATGTCGTAGAGGGTTTCAGGTTTGGCGCAGGCCATGGCGGCCAACACGATGAGAAGTAAATATTTCGAATTCATCAAGGGTTAGGGTAAGGTTTTTAAAAATTAATTTGTGCCTGTAAGTTAAGAACTTGTGCTACATGTTTGATTAGGATCGCTTTGATTTTTAGCGAGTTAAGATTATTCAGCGCGAGTTTGGCATTAAATATTATTTTGCTTTCTCAAGACTTAAATTGTCGTTAGTTTTCGCGATTAGTAACCTTCATTTTGAAAGCACCTTTAACCATTCGGGACCTCGTAAACCTGCTCTACCAGAGCAAGGAGATCGTGGAGATGCTCTTTGGCAACAAAGATTCCATTAACAAATCTGAGTTGCTGGCGCGCGATGACATGACCGATGATCGGTTGGAGAAACTTGCCCAGTGCGAGATCATCCACGAGAACAACAACATCATCGGACTGGACGATCGCATCGTTACCTTCATTGAAGAATTCCTGGAGATCGGGGAGGTGACCACCAGCTTCATCAACGACAACATTCAGTCGCTGAACGAAAACCTGAAGTACTATCGCATCGATAGCAACCCGAAGTTTCTGCGCAACATCAAGCGTTCACTCAAGCGGATCAACTCCATCACTTCGCGCGAGGTGATGAAGCTGCATAAGAACATTGACGACACGTATAAGAATCAGGACAACTACCTGATTAAGTTGCAGGAGCTGGACAAGTATAAAGCCAAGCGTGACGACATCATCAACCTGATCAAAGAATCGGAACAGATCATTTCGGATGCTCAGGGATTTTTCAATACGATCATCGATGCCGAATTGAACTCCATCGTGCTCGATCTGCGATACATTTTAGTACGCAACCGCGATTACCTCAATGAGATTCAATCGCAGATCATCGACTACATCAACCACATTCAATATCAGGACGCGATCTATAAAAAGGTTCAGCGCCTTAAAGAGTTGAAAGATTATGAAGAGCTCAAATACAAAACGAACTTTGTGGAGGTCTTCATCGGCACGAAGGCGATCATGTATCAGAGGCGCAGTTTGTTGAAGTCGCGGCTGTCGCTGGATGAGTTGCGTTCCGACCGTGGTTATGCCATCGTTCGCAAGGTGGCGACCAAACTCGATCTGTTGCGCAACACAGAGCGAAAGCTGGCCGGCAAGATGGCCGAAGGTTTTGATAAGAGCAATCATGAAGAGTCGAGCAGCTTAAATGTGGCAGGCCTGGTGGAGAAGTTTCTAGTGAGCGACACCGACTTGTTTCAGTTTGTGATGCACTATCAGTTTCCGAAGAAAGTAGGAGAGTTGAGTCTTGAAAAACGCATCTCGTTGTATGTGGGCATCTCCATCGACTACGACAACAAGCTGCTCATTTCGGGCAAGCTTGGCAAGATGGATTATCTCAACGAGAAAAAGCAGAAGCTGAAACTGGGCTATGCCATCATTAAACCAAACCGTAAAAAAGCTGCGGCATGAACAATCTACCCAAACAAACGGCAGACATCTTCAGCATCCTGAGCCGGGGAAATTTCATCAGCTCCAACGGCAGCAAGGGCAAGTTGTTTGACATCATCACCTATGAAGATAACTATGCGTTGCTGCGTGAGTATTTCAGTCACACGGGGTATACGTTGGAGAAAGGGCACAACTACTATTACTTTAGTCAGCCGGATGAAGCCAACCTGGTGATGGAAAAAAAGCTGGAGCAGTTTGCCTACTACATTGATGTGATGGATTTTTTCTCGTCCATGGATTTGAAGCCTACCGTAGGTACGCGCTATCGCATCACACAAATAGCAGAAGAATGTTTTTCGAATGAGCGCCTGAAGCAAAAGATTTTCGCGTTGTCGCGCAGGGAAAAGATTATCGATAAAGTGGCCGAGGTGGCGAATGATTTAACGCTGGGAGGATTATTTGAACAGGAAGATGAAGATACCTACAAGGTGATGGATGCCATTCATTATCTCGAGCAGGTGATTTCACTCATAACGATAGAAGAAGATGGAGAACAAAAGAATCCTTAACCGGATTATTTTTATCAATATTGCCAACACCGATTATGCGGATGTAGAGATTGCGGGCAACACGTGCTTTGTGGGCACCAACAACATGGGCAAGACCACGCTGCAACGGGCCATCCTTTTTTTCTATAATGCCAACACGCGGTGGCTGGGTATTTCACAATCGCAGAAGACATTTGAAGATTATTATTTTCAGTATCCTAATAGTTATATCATTTATGAAGTAGCCACTGAAGATGGCTTGTTTCATGTGATGGTCTATCGCAACACTAAAATCTTTTATCGCTTTGTAGAAGGAGCTTTTGAACAAGAGTATTACCTCACCGACAAAGAAGCCCTGTTGCCGAAAGGAGTATTAGCCAAGCTGAATGAATACAAAATCAACTACAGCGATCAGGTGGAAACCTTTGAGCGTTACCGCAATATTATTTACGGAGCTGATCCGGATAAGAAGTTTAAGAAGTTTGCGTTGATGAAAGGGAATGCAAATTATCACAACATTCCGTTGGCGATTACTTCGATCTTCCTCAGTTCGGAGTCGGTGATCAAAGCCGAGTTTGTGAAAGAGTGTATCGCCAACGCGATCGGTTCCAAGCACACGACAATCGAATTAAAAACCATCGAGCGCCAGCTAAGACAATTTACAGAACGTTATCACGATATTGAAACCTTCTTCCGCAAGGAGAATGCGCAACGAAGTGAGTTAATACGCGATAACTTCACCTACATACAACAACTGAAAGTAAAGCAACGCATGCAGGCAGCGGAGTTAGGTGGAGCGTTGAAAAACGCGGAAGTACAAAAAGGCACGATCAGCATTCAGGTAGCTGATAAAAAAGAAATACTCACGAAACTCGAAACCGAATTTAAAGAGAAAGACGATCAGCACAAAGAGAAGAACAAAGAAGTAAACCAGGAGATAGGTGCGTTGAAGTCGAAGCTGAAAGAAGCCGACAAGAAAGCGAATGAGTATGAAGAGAAGGGAATTGTGGACTTGCTGCGCGAAGCCGAAGAGAAACCCCAATTTCAAATTGAGCTACAAGCACGGGAACATGAGTATGGCACATTAACCGCCAGCTTCAAAGACGTGGAGCAACAGTTTAAAACGTTGTTGGACTCGTTAGAAAACGAGAAGAAAGAATTTGCAAACGTATTAAGTTCACAAGGCCTGCAACTCGATAAGAAACATCACGAAGACAAAAATGCGTTGCACGAAAACTTCCGCCAGGAAGAAGCGAGCGTGAAAGAAAAACATCGGGCAGAAGCGGATCAGTTGAAGCAGATGAAGACCCAACATGAGTTCAGTATCAAAGATGCGGAGTTCAAAGAAAAGGAGATTCGCAAGCAACGTTACTTTGCGCAGGAGATCACGCAACTGAAAACCAATATCGAAGACCTTAGCCGGAGAAAGGTGGAGCGCAATTCAGCATTAGCTGTTAAGCAGAACAATGTTGACATGCTGAAGAAAGAAGGCGATCACATCCGCGAGCGCAACCGAAGTACTACTGAGCAATACATTGAAAAGAACAAACAGGAAGTCACCGGACTTGAAGAGCGGATAAAAGCCATTGATGAAAAGCTGTCGGTGTATCAGCATGCCTTCTTCGGATACCTACAGGAACATTATCCTGATTGGTATGAGACCATTGGCAAAGTGTGTAATGAAGAAATCCTGTTCAACAAAGAGCTGAATCCAAAGCTGTTGAAGAAGAGCATGGATTCGTTGTATGGCATTCAGCTTAATTTGTCGAATGTAAAAGTCTATTCCAAAACATTGGAAGAATATGAACAGGAGCGGAGCATGCTGCGCGATCAGATTGCTGCATTGAATCATGCGTTTCTCGCATTCAGGGAAGAGCAGGCACGTGATGAGCAAAGTAAGCTCGCCTCCATCGGCAAGAAATCGGTACACCTGAAAAACGAAATCATGCAGCTGGAGTATGAGGCCACGCAGGATGCTCAAAAAGAAAAACAATATGATCTCGACTTGCATGAGTGGACGCGCAAAGGAGAAGTACAACGTGAAAAAGATTTGATTGAAGTCTACACGTTGCAAGAAGGAGTGAAGAAAGAGATTGCTTCCCTTGCTAAAACTTTGGCAGAAGTGGATGCCGTGATGAAAACCGAGAACACCACCCTGCAACAAACCTTCAATGATAAACTAGCGAAGCTGGATAAGACGTTTGCCAAGGAAGCGGAAAAGATACGAAGCCAGAAAGACGACAAGCTCGAAGAGTTTGAAGAGCGCAAAGGCAAACTACAGAAAGAGAAATCAGGTGTGCTGAAGAAGAAAGGCATTGACGACACGCGCATCAAAAAACTGAAGAAGGAAATTGATGACATCCGCGCAGCACTCAAGAATCTGGAAGACAATGCCGAACTGATCAACGACTACCGTAAAGACAAGCGCGAGTTATTTGATCGGTTGGATGAATTTAAAAGTGAAAAAGAAAAACTCGAAGAGCGCATCAAACAATCCGATAAAGAATTTACCCAACAGAAAGACATCTTTGCTAAAACCAGGAAGCAGCTTGAAGAGGAAAGTCGTAGGTTGATGGATTCATTGAAGAAGTTTGTGGATGGACTAAATCACTTCGAACAACACTTCAGAGGTAAAACCTTGTATGATCGCTTGCGACATCTAATCGATCCGGCACCAGCCACGTTTACGGAAACCGACATCATTGGCATCTGTTCACAACTGCAGGCCAACGACAATGAATTCCATAATCAGTTTGATAAGTTCAGAGGCAACATCAGCGAGTTTGCCGGAAGGTTCAGACCCGATAACCACCTTAACTTTAACATTAATACCGCTGTAGGCGAGGGCGAGTATGAACGCTTTGCCTCGTACCTCGATGAGTTTTATGCTGAGAATAAAATTCAGATTTCCATTGCGGAAGTAGCGAAGAGTCACGGCATGCTCATCGATGCTATCTCCAGCAAGATGAAAGCGCTGACCGAATACAAAGGCCGTGTGAACAAGATGATCAGCAAGATGGAGGCGGACTTCAGTAAAGCTTCTTTTGAAAGTTCAAAGCTGATTGAATACGTGAAGCTGAAATCCGAAGACAGCGAAAATAAAGTGTTGCGCAAACTTCAAAAGATCACTGACTTTAGAGAGCAGAATCCTTTTTTGTATGGCGAAGCAAACTTGTTCAATACGAACAATTCCGCGAAGAGCGAAATTGATAAACGCTCGGTGGAGTTATTGAATGAGTTGCAGAAGACGATCAGCGAAGAACACTATGATGAAATCAATGTACAGGATCTGTTCGAACTGCGATTCAGAATAAAAGAAGGCATGAATGATACCGGCTGGATTGAGAAGATTGACAAGGTAGGTTCTACAGGAACCGACATGTTGGTGAAAGCTGTGATTTACATCACCTTGCTCAATGTGTTCATCAAAGAATCTACGGAAAAAACCACGCGCAACTTCAAAGTGCATTGTATCATTGATGAAGTAGGCCAGATCTCTGCGCCATACTTGAAAGAGTTGATCAACTTTGCCGAAGAGCGAAACATCTGTTTGATCAATGGTTTGCCTAACGAAAGCAAGCTGGAGACGCATTATAACTACACCTACAAATTCCGAAAGGATACGAATGGGTATGTGAAGGTAGTGCCACTGCTAACGATGACGGTGGAACCTTAACATCATGAAGCTTACCTTATCATTCGCAAGACTGCTTAAGCAACTGATGGAAGTACAATCAGTAAATTATGGTTCCTTTCAAGGAGGAAGCAGAAGAGCGTTAGGGCAATTTGTAAATGATGGAGTGCTCGATATTGAATTTGTGGGTACACAGCAAAAGAAAGTCAGTTGTACAAATACTCAAAATCTTATAATCTATCTACATCATAAATTCGAAATTCCAGATCTTGGGGTATACATTTCATTTCTTGAAAAGGACGATTTCGAACGAAGTGATGCGGTGAAAGCTGCTTCCAACTCAAAGCATAGGAATACAAAAGTATTTAGTGGTTTTCTGATCAATGCCTATGAAGAAATAAATTGCTTGCTTCATGGTGAATCAATCACCCTTAAACCCAGACACGGAACCTTTACATTTATTTACGACTACGAAAAGTTTCGGATACCCACTGATATTACTGTGGTAGGAGTAGAGGGCCATGAAAATTTTCGGGAGATTGAGCGACAGCGCTATCTATTTAAAAACATCAAGCCATTGTTTGTTTGGCGATATATGAATAGTAATGCCATAGCTGATTGGCTGAATCTTATCCCAAACCAATATCTGCACTTTGGTGATTTTGATCCGAAAGGAATTCATATCTATGGAAGTGAGTTTCGGAATAAAGTAGGTAAGGATCGATGTCGTTTTCTAATCCCTGAAAATCTTGAATCGTTGATATCTATGTATGGAGAGAAGGAGCTGTTTGAAAAACAAATCGACTACCTAAAACAGATTGATAACTATGACTACGCAGAGGTTTCCGAGGTTATTGCAACCTTGAAGAAGCTCAAAAAAGGATTAGCATAGGAAATGTTTATCCTAGATTATGCATTAGAGTTTGTGGATAACTTCTTTCTCTATGAGAATCAATCAGTTAGTTTCTAATGCATAGCATTAGGATGGTTTGGAATAATACTTGCTCAAAGAGCCTGATTTTCATAGAGTTATATCGAATTCTATT
>CANIVF010000027.1 GCA_947470895.1 Bacteroidota bacterium | reverse complement strand
CTCATGGTTTCCTGTAGCCGGCCACAAAGGCGACTTTCGCATGATGTTGGTCTGATATATTTCAAAAAATTTAGAGGTATACACCTGCTCCGTTCCGTTATCATAGGCATTATCACCCAGCAGCAACCAACCATTGGTGATATTATTACCCATATAGGCATTAAATCGGTCTCGCACATTTCTTTGCCGAGCTGAATTATCCCCCATATCACCAATTGCCCAAAATGTATATTTCCCCTCCGAATAAGGAAGTGGTGATGTTAAAAAATAATTTTCAAGACCTGATTGAAGTATAGCCGTACTGTTGCCAACGCTATAATAATATTTGGTAAAAGGTGTTAAGCCGGTTAATAGCACCGAATGACTATTGGTTATTTCAGGAACGATAACACTTTCTAAAAGATTACCGGGATCAGTTCCATACTTTACCTCACTATCTTCAGGATCATCGGTATACCAACGAACGAGCATGGAGGTTGGTGTAGCTTTCTGCAGATAAGGACCCCGCGTTATAAGTGCGAGACCTACCGGTATCCCGGTCAATTTCATATCCCACGTCAGGTCGCTACTACTTGCCGCATTTTGATGTACTTCAACCGCGATCAGATTATCGCCTGATTGGATTTGACTTGCCGCCAGCGTTAATGTTACCTTTATGATTAAATTGCCATCGTCATCCGCTGCCGTAGATGCTAATGTGTTAAAGTTGACCGTACCTGCAGGCAAATTGTTTCGATAGACTTCAGTACCATTAACATAAACTACCGCACCATCATCCCTATACATTTCAAACGTAAAGCTTTTGAAAACACTAGCGTCAGGTATGTTTATTGTTTTTCGGAAGTAGTACCCTATATACTTGGTTGCGCATGGTGGACTTTGTACCGGAACCCCACAGGCATTCAAAATAGTGATTTCACCATCATTTCCGTAACCAAGTTGTCCTAAACCACTTGCCCAGGACATATCATCGAATCCAACCTGCCGCCAGACAGTCCCCTGATTAGTACCATCGTCTTTATATTTCCAAATGGAGCCGAACGAAAATAATGTAGATTGAGAAAAAACTGACCCCTGAATAAAAATAAAGAAGGCTAGCGGGCAGATTTTTTTTATTGAGCACCAATTCATTGGATTTTTCATTAAAACATACGGCTACAGAGTATTCCTAAATTATTGATATAGAGTATGCTAAATTACGAATAAAGGAGCAATTTAACTTGTAGCAATTCCAGATTTTCATTCAATAATCAGATACTTGGTAACCTTCCAGGTTTCGGAGAAAAGCATTAATTACTACCCTAAATGGTGGAGGTATACAACTATTATTTAGACACGAGTTTGAATAACTGAAGATATCGACTCTCAACCGATTGCATTAGAAATATTGTACTGAAGAGATCAACGCTATTTTAAGACCAATAATCAAGGATACGCGTTGAAGCAATTACGCCAGATAGCGTATGGGAAGTCCTTTATTTTATTAAAAAACAAGAAATTCCTTGAAGAATGTTATTTAAGCCATGGGCTATTGATTTATATTCCTCTATTTAATCTCTTGGTATTCTACGTCTTGAGTAATATTCGATTTTTTATTGGAAGCTGGGACGGCACATCCACCCACGCCACAGCCGGTATTCGTAAAGGCCTGAACCAAAAGCATTGCAGCAATAAATCCGGCAATGGTATCATGTATCTGCACGGCCTGAACAGCAAAAAACAATCCTGCCACTAAACGAATCCAGCGTACTAAACTCCCCTGGTTAAATAATTTTGGTTTAAAAATTTTAAGGGAATTCATCAGATTTATTTCACAGAATTTGATTTCAATTTAGACCCTACTAAAATACCGACATTAAAAAGTAATAAAAGCCACGGGAACCCATGTAACAGTGTATCAAACCAATCCATAGGTTGCATGCCTCCTGCGCCACCGGCAATCCATTTTAACTTACCCCAGATATGCGGTTCAGGAAAAAATGGTGCAAGACCAAGTGCAGCGCATGCTACGAAAATCATTTTCCAGTTATTGAGAATTTTCATGGGTAGTATTAGAGATTAAGAAACTACAGGCATCCCTTTATTGGTCCACTCGTTGATACCGCCAGCGTAGTTTAAAATATTAGTAAACCCATGCTTAGCCAACAAAGAGTATCCAATAGCCGTGCGGTCGCCCGACTGACAGTAAACAACGGTTGTTTTGTCTCTGCTAATTTTATTGAAATTTTCCTGAAGAGTGCCAACAAACACATGATCAGCGTTTGGAATATGTCCTTCTTTATATTCAGATTCCCCTCGTAAATCCACGATTTGTATACTGTTGTTCTTAGCAAGTGTATCAAACTCCTCAATCGAAATCACCTTTGCCTTTTCCAAAGTATTTCCAAGTTCTGTCCATGCACTTACATTGTCGATGAAGCCGTAATCGTTATCCAAACCTATGCGCATTAACTTACGCGTGAGGTCATCCAATTGAGATTCACTCGCGACCAGCATGAAAGGTTCGTCATATTTTACTAACCATCCTGCCCATGTGGCAAATGCATTATTGCCTTGTATGTTGATGCTCCCTGGAATAAATCCTTTGGCAAATTCTGTTTTCACTCGGGTGTCAATCAACTTAACACCTTTATCCATTGCAACTTTAAATTCTTCATTCGACAGTTTTTTCAGTTTAGGAACTTCAGTAAGCAACGGACGATCTACCTTATTGAGCTTCTTCATCATGGAAAAATACTTGGGAGGCTCTGGTTGATCTTCCAATAAATACTTCACAAAACCAGGCTCATCTTTTGGATATTGAAATGCCCAGTTGCGCACTTTCTCATAACCAACCGTTGTACTCGGCACCGCTCCTAATGCTTTGCCGCAGGCAGACCCTGCACCATGGCCAGGCCAGACCTGAATGTAATCTGCAAGTGCATTAAACTTCTCAATGGACTTATACATTTCCTTCGCCCCTGCCTCTTTAGTACCCACAAAACCTGCAGCTTTCTCCAACAGATCCGGGCGGCCAACATCACCCACAAATACAAAATCGCCAGTAAACAACATAACAGGTTCATTGCTGGCAGGATGATCAGTTAACAAAAAACTGATACTTTCAGGAGTATGTCCGGGGGTGTGCAAAACCTTTACTGAAAGATTTCCAACTTTGATTACGCTGCCATCCTTAAGTCTTTCATGTGGAAATTCATAAAGCCAACCCGCTCCGCCTTCATCAGATAAATACATTTTGGCCCCGGTTAGTTTTGCCAGCTCTCGTGACCCAGTCAAAAAATCAGCATGGATATGAGTCTCTGTGATATGTGTGATTTTCATGTTGTTCTGCTTCGCAATTTCGAGATAAGTGTCTACATCTCTTTTAGGATCAATCACAATGGCCACACCAGCCTTTTGGCAACCAATAAAGTAACTTGCTTGCGCGAGCGTCTTATCGTATACATGCTGAAAATACATAATGCATTTTATATTTTTTGTCCTTTAATCTATCGTTCAGGGCCACATAGAGGAACCCTAATTTCTACTACAAAGGTAATACACCAGTAGAACCATTTCCGTGATTTATGTTACACAGAAAATATTTTTCCTGCTAAAATGACAACATTTTGTAGCTCCTAGTATTTATCTACAAACTCGGTAGAAATAAATCCAATCGCTTCCTTCGTTGGTTTTTTTGGAAGAAAATAAATTATAATCAAGGTAACCGCTTGGTGATTATGGTAAAGGAACATCATCGTCTTAACATCCTGATTTTCTTATTGGAACTTTGTAACAAGGGTCACCCATTAACTCATAATAAAATCAGAGATTTGTGGTCAACTCAATAAGAAGCCATGACAACTGTAAAACTAACCACTGAAGATTTTAAGACAAACGTATTAGACTATACAACTCAAGAGGAATGGAACTACTTAGGTAAATTGCCTGCCATCATCGACTTCTATGCCGACTGGTGTGGCCCTTGTAAAATGGTGGCTCCGGTATTAGAGGAATTAGCCAAAGAATATGATGGCAAATTGGTAATTTATAAAGTAGATACAGAAAAAGAACAAGAGCTTGCCTCTGTATTTGGCATTCGCAGCATACCCACTTTCCTCTTTATACCGATGCAAGGCAAGCCGATGATGCAGCCAGGAGCATTGCCTAAAAATGCTTTCAAGAAGGTAATCGATGAACATCTGATGGTGGATAAAAAAATAATCATGCCTGAATAACTGAAGCATGGGGCTTCGCTCTCATCGATTAAACCGATTCAATCCACAAAGTCCTATAGAATCTGTGAATCCTTGGATAGTGAACTACCTTACCTGATCATGGTACTTTACGAAAATTAATCCGGTCAATTTTTAAGAAAGAAATCATGAATATTTCCACCGTTGATCATTTCAAATTGCTTCCTATCGAATCCTTCATTCTCTAGCATAGGCAATTAACTGCAAGCCCCGATACATCAAAGTGCGTTCCGATTGCCCCATCAAAGTCGGAGCCAAGTGCCACTTTATCGACACCGATTTTATCGGCAACATAACGGATCCTGTTTGCTGTTGCCGCTGCATCCGTGCCCATACAGAAGTCTCCCAGAGGCCAATACCAATTAATCCATTTCGTTTTCCTGTTTCTATTAAATGTGCATCTGAAAGATCTCGTTGATTATCACAAACACCTTTACTCCTTTATGTGAAACTAAAACCGGGTGAAGGCTAAGAGCAAGCACATCTACGATAACTTTTGGAGAAGCATGGGCTAAATCGTTAGTGATATTCAAATCGTTCATCTCATGCATCAGCTCCTTTCCACTCTCAGTGAGTCCATTACGAACCACACCATGTGCTGAACCTCCCCACTCATTATCAAAAAAATGTGTGATACCGATATAGCGAACTCCTGACGCATAAAAAACAGCAAGGTTGTTAAGATCATTCTCAAGACAATGAGCTCCTTCCAATCCAATGTATTCATGCTGCAGACTATTATCTGAATTCATATCCCACACCCATCAATTGCGTGAGCAAAGTATTAGGCGCATCGGTTGCTGTGGCTCGACCTTCTAGTTTGGGAGAAATCGGTGAAACTTTTGCAAGATATTCCTGAACTACTTTGTGCAACGTGCTTCCCAAACGGGTTGGTTCCGAAACTTCTTCCACCCGGCAAATTGTAGTATCTGGATCACCTTCGCGCTCGCAGGCAACGAATGTATATCGTTCGGTGAAGTCAACAGATTTACCCTTAACTTTTATGGAATTTACACGCTTACCTACTTCATTTCCTATCGTAAAGTTTACTTCCATACCACTAAACCGAACTACCCAACCGCCAAATCGTTTAGTCGGATCCTTCGCAAATGCATTCTGCAATTCTTTCTCCATCCAGTCCCACAATTGCTTTCCTGTAATTACACCTTGCTTTGCTTCACTATCTACTGGCAGCATGCTCCACAAAAAATCCATAGTAATATCGGCTACTCCGGTTTTCGAATCAGGTACCAATGGTGGACAAAAACGGAAACCATTACTTAATGCAATATCAGGTTGATATTTCCACATGATGGCATCGGTGATGAAATTATCCATGGGTGTCTCAATAACATAATAGCGCACCAAGGGAGTTTTAGTTTTCCCAATCACACGATCTAACTCCTGCCGAAAAGGCTCGCGAGCACTTTTCACCAGCGCCTTCATCTCTTCATCCTCTTTGTATTGTTCCGGATCCACATCCAGTAATTGGTACGTGTGATCTTTGATAACCCCATCCTCGACTACGATATCGAACTTCGCAACAAATGAACCAAATGCACCAGACTCCGTAACTTTTGCATGTTTACCTTCGATAGGCGTTCGAATACGCTCATGGGTGTCGGCCCCAATGATATAATCTACACCTTTCACAAAATCGCTATTGGCCAAACCAACTTGCTGCGCCAATCCCATATGGGTGAGCAGAAACACCATATCACAGCGTTCATACTCACGCAGAAGTTTTATGTATTTAGTTACGTTTATTTCCGGTTGTGTAAATTGAATGCCATCGCTGTATGCAGGCGATTGCCGTTTGGGAGTGAGCGGATCATTGTAACCTATGAATCCAATTTTTATTCCAGCAAAATATTTTATAAAGTAAGGAGGAAAAATCAAATCGCCATTGAATGCATCATTTGTTTTATGAAACATATTGGCGCACACTTTAGGCCCATGATACGCAAACATGTCCTTCATCATCATCTCCTTGCCATAGACCACCTCCCAGTTGCCAGGCAACATGAGATCATACCCAATATTATTCATGAGTGGTATGATGGCTTTCCCTTCTGTCAGCGCTGCCACGCCCCCACCCTGAAAGCAATCGCCTCCATCAATCACCAACGTGTTTTCAGGATTTTGCAATCTCAATTCATTCACCATGGTTTTGAGTGTCGCAAAGCCTCCGCGTTTTTTGTAGACTGGTTTTCCATTCTCAATAAAAAACTCATCGTGAGTCAATAACTGAGCATGTATATCGGCTGTATGCAGCAGCGTAATTCTGTTTGCTTTGCCCCCCTTCACAGCCAATGAATTCATCATCTCTTTACTTAAGCCTGTGGCATTTCCATTATTCAAAGCAGAAGCAGCAAGAGGTGAGATAAGTCCAGCACCAGCACCCAATGCCAAACCCATGCCCGATGCTTTTTTCAGAAACTTCCTACGACTATTTTCCGAGACCGAAATATGCAGTTCCTTTTCCTTATCAGTAATTGATTTCGGCTGACAAGAGGAACATCCGCAAGTGGTGTGGTGCATAATCGTATTTTGTAACCGTTATTTATCATCGTACACTTTCACTCCGCTATTCAGCCACACCCCCCATGTTTTACTATAGGCATGAACGTGATCTGTCATTTTGCCCTTTTCGTCAACAACAGGATTGCCCTGATTCACCCATTCAAAAATACCTCCGTATAAATTTGACACATGAATGAAGCCTGCCTGTTTAAGCTTCTCAGAAATTTTTTCGCTTCGATAGCCTACTGAACAATACACGACAATTTCTTTGCTTTTATCAACTGATTTCAGCCTATTCATTTCAAATCGTTCATAGCCAACAAAGATTGCATTCACGATGTGGCTTATTTTATATTCATTCCACTCCCGTGCATCCACAAATAACACATCTTTCATTTCCTTCACTTGCGCTACAGAAACTTCAGGGACTGAGTGGGAAAGTAATGCTTTCAACGTAAGATTATATGCGCTGCTTTGTACCTGGGCTGATGCGTATAAAAACGAAAACATGCTTAGAACCAAAACTGCTAGTAATCTCATTACTTTATTAGGGGCTTTTTCTCTTCGCGCCAAGCGGTAATTCCTCCACTCAAATCATAAATTTCCTTGAACCCTAGTCGCGAAAGTATGTTGGCTGCTTTATTACTTCGAATACCTGCTTTACCATACACAAATACAGGCTTTGATTTATCCAGCTTGCTTACACGGGCTTCAAAATCGCTCGATGTAACATCAATCATTCCGGCATTGGCCAGATGACCTTGTGCGTATTCCTCCGGTGTGCGCACATCAATGAGGATTGGATCTTTGACGTCTTTAAATTTCTTATCAAAACTTTGCGGATCGAGTTTCTCCACTGGTTGTGCCTGTGATAAAAAACTTAATGTTGAAAATAATAAACCGGTAAAAAACTGAATTAGCTTCATAGATTGATTATGATATTGATGAACAAAGATCGGAATAAAAATCTGATGACTGCGTAATCAAAGTTACATGCGCAGAAAATTGATATTAATTGACCATCATTTATCTTGTTCAATTGCTTTGCGCTTCTCAGCAATCGGCCCGAAAGGACCAATCTTATGTTGCTCTTCATCAAAACCATCTGCAAAAGGGCCGAATGGGTGATCAACAGGTTTCTTCGAGATATCAGGCCAATCCTTACTTAAATCTTTTCCTGGCCGAGGAAGTGAATTGACATAGGCAGCCACATCCCACGCTTCTTCATCCCTAAGTTGGGGTGCTTCATAATTAGCACCGAATGGCATATTTGTTTTTACGTAACCTGCAAAACGAGATAAGCGATACAGGCCCGCACCATTGTTATAACTTTCATCTCCCCACAGCGGAGGATATTGATAACCGCTTTCATCCGAAAGCTTAATGCCTTCACCATTTTTTCCGTGGCAAACCATACACTTTTGATCATAAACCAATTTTCCTTTTTCAGTACTCGCTGCTCGATCAAGAAACGCTAATTCCACGAGTCCCACTCCTTTTGGGAAATTGCCTTTCTCCACATCTTTTCCCACCCACATGATGTAGGCCACGATCGCCTTCATCTCCTGGCTATCATTTTTTAATGCTTTACCATTGAGACTTCGTTCAAAACAATCGTTCACGCGTTTTTCTATGGTCTCTTTTGTGCCAGACCGCGCTCTGAATTTTGGATACGTTGCAGCAATGGCACTATAATTATTACCGAAAGGTTTTGTGCCTGCATCAAGATGACAGTTTTGACAATTCATTCCGTTGCTCATGGCCATGACGGAACCTTTGGGGCCAAGATATTGCGAAGTGCGAGCAATCAATTCACGACCATATTGAATCAACTTTCCGTTTTCATCCGGGGAAATCTGAGCCACATCAGGCGCTTGCCATACCGCTGATTTTATGAGCTCCGTTGTACTCAAGGAACTGGATTCCTTTGTTGTAAACCAACCTGTGATTTGATTTGGTCCGATGATGATCGCTGACATTAATCCCACCATCAACACAAGCACTAAAACCACCATGATCAGGATCACCTTGATCATTCTCTTCAAAGGCGCATCGTGATGTGATTTACGTTCCATCCTGCTAGGAAGTTGAAAAAATATTTCCTTTAAAAGAAAAAATAAAACCAATCAACTTAATGTGGCAGCTTCTCTTGAAATAATCCGTAAACGAAAGTGCCTGCAATAGCACTCAGCAACGTAACGATAATCACCAAGAAACCACTTCCAATTTGGGCAAACAAAGGTCCGGGGCATGCACCCGTAATAGCCCAACCCAAACCGAAGGTCAAGCCACCAATTACATTACCCCAATGAAAATTCTTTTTATGGATAACGACCTCTTCGCCCTGTATGGTTTTAAGATTGAATCTTTTAATTAACAAAACTGAAATCGCACCGGTAATCACCGCAGTGCCGATTACACCATACATATGAAATGATTGCAGACGAAACATTTCCTGAATGCGATACCACGAAATGATTTCTGACTTCACCGCAATAATACCAAACAGCATCCCCATGGCGAGGTACTTGATATTGGATGCAATCATTGACTCCGGAGCGATCTGATCATTGGGAGCAGCACATTCATCGGGGTGGGTGATTACTCCATTCTCTATAAATTCGTCATTTACAATTTTCATACTTATGATTTAATAATGATCAGATCAATTTCATTAACCAAGGAAAAATAAGGTGTACCATGGTAAAGCCACCCACCATAAAAGAACAGGTGGCTATCAGAGAAGACAATTGAAACGTGGACAATCCCATTATAGAATGACCACTCGTGCAACCACCGGCATAGCGTGTTCCAAAGCCTACCATAAAACCACCCATCACAAAGAACACGAGACCTTTCATTGTAAAAATATTTTCAAAACTAAAAATGGAGGCCGGCATCATCTGACCATCGGCTACGATGCCTAAAGCTGCGAGATCGCTTATCGTGTTTTCAGAAATCTGAACGGGCTCAGGATTATTCAGGAAGGCAAGAGCGATTGATGCCCCCGCTACAATGCCCGCTACAAAAAAGAGATTCCATATTTCCCTTTTCCAATCGTATTGAAAAAATGGAATCTTTGTTGGCAAGCATGCTGCACAGATGTGACGCAGCGAAGAAGAAATTCCGAAATGTTTATTTCCTAAGAGTAGCAAAGCCGGAACGGTAAGTCCGATAAGTGCACCTGATACATACCACGCCCAAGGCTGCCTGATGAATTCGATCATATTAAATAGGTTTAACCCGAAACATCAAAAATAGTAAATCTACTAATTCAGTATAGTATTTATTTTCTTTACAGGATCAGTTCTTTGAAAAGAATGAGTATGCCCATCACCAGCACAAACCAGCCAAAAGCAGGTTTTAGCTTTTCATTCGGAACCATCTTAGTGAGGTTACTCCCTATAATAATACCTCCAATGGCGAAGCCAGAGAACATCAGCATGAATTTATAATTGATGGCCATACCCGATTCCAGATCACCGGTAAATCCAATTAATGATTTAAGGGCAATGATCACGAGCGAAGTTCCGATCGCTTTTTTCATAGACAATCCGGATAACAACACGAGAGCTGGCACAATCAGAAATCCACCTCCGGCACCAACCAGACCAGTAATACTTCCAACCAATAATCCTTCAATAAAAATTAATGAGTAATTGTAAGAAAATTCTTTTTCTACTGCCTTCGCAAGCTTCGGCTTACGAATCATGGAATATGATGCCAGAATCATCAAAACAGCAAACAACACGAGAATTGCCAGAGACTTGGATACCTCAAAATCGCCCATGCGAAAAATTAAATCCGAAATATTTGGGATGACAAACTTGCGAACAGAAAAAACAGCAAGAATAGAAGGTGCACCAAAAATAAGCGCTGTTTTCCAATGCACATTTCCCTTCCTGAAATGACTGTATGAACCTACAGCACTGGTCAATCCCACCACAAACAATGAGTAGGCCGTGGATAAAACAGGATCAACATTAAAAATATAAACAAGGATAGGAACCGTTAAAATGGATCCGCCTCCTCCAACTAACCCCAATGCAAGCCCCATCAACACGGAAGCCAGATAACCAATAATTTCCATTTAAACTTTATTTCACAAAGATAGGATGATGCACCTACCCAACTTCGTAACAAAGATCACACAAGTTAAAACTAAGAGCAAAATACTACCTTCGCGCCCCGAATGAAAAAATAAAAGAACAAGTTGTTCGTCTATCGGGTTAAAGGATTAACAAAAATCATCAACGTATACTATGAGCAAACCCAAAGTGACCCTTAAACAGGTATTTAAGACCATTATCTGGCCCCGCAAAAAATTAATTGGCATGGGATTGATTCTGATTGTCATCAGCCGATTGGCTGGTTTAGTGTTGCCACTGGCAACCAAATATCTGATTGATGATGTGATTGCCAAAGGCGACTTATATATGTTGAAGATGGTGTTGATTGCCGTAGTGGCATCCATCACGGTGCAAGCTATCACCTCTTACTTGCTCACCAAAATTTTAAGTGTGGAAGCACAGCATCTGATCTCCGTATTGAGAGCCAAAGTGCAGAAGCATTTATTAAAACTCCCTACTCGTTTTTTTGATAATCAGAAATCAGGTGCGTTGGTTTCACGTGTCATGACCGATGTGGAGGGCGTGCGCAATTTGGTGGGAACAGGCTTGGTTCAATTAGTTGGTGGATTTCTAAGTGCCGCCATTTCGTTGGTATTGATGATCCGCATCAGTCCGATGCTTACAATATATGTGTTGGTGCCTGTCTTGATATTCGGATTGATCTCCCTGAAAGCATTTGCCTACATACGTCCTGTATTCCGAGAACGCGGAAAACTGAATGCAGATGTTTCCGGAAGATTAACTGAAACATTAAATGGCGTGCGGGTAATCAAAGGCTTTAATGCCGAAGCACAGGAAATAAAAATCTTCGAAGATGGTGTTGAAAAATTATTTGAAAATGTAAAGAAGACCCTTACCTCCACAAGCTTGGTGACCAGCGCGGCAACGTTTTTACTTGGCCTGGCCAGTGCCGGTATTTTAGGTATTGGCGGATACATGATCATTCAAAATCAATTGACCTTTGGTGATTTTCTTTCGTTCACGCTTTTCCTTGGCTTTATGATTGCGCCTATTGTTCAAATGAGCAACATTGGCAGCCAGCTTACCGAATCGTTTGCAGGATTGGATCGCACTGAAGAGTTGATGAACATGCCCATTGAAGACGATGGAACCATTCGCACCACAAAAATTGGAAACATCAAAGGCGATATTGAATTCAACGATGTGTCGTTTGCCTATGAAGAAGGTAAACCTGTGTTAAAAAACATTTCATTCTCCGCTCCTTCGGGATCAGTTACAGCTCTTGTAGGAACTTCCGGCTCAGGAAAAACAACCATTGCCGGATTAGCGGCCTCATTTCTTAATCCCGATAGTGGCATGATTACTATTGATGGATTGGACTTATCCAAAGTTTCGCTGGATAGTTATCGTAGTCAATTGGGCGTTGTGCTTCAGGATGATTTTCTTTTTGAAGGCTCCATCCGTGAAAACATTTTATTCCCTCGCCCGCATGCATCAGCCGAAGAATTACAAGGCGCTGTGAAAGCTGCATTTGTTCATGAGTTTACCGATCGTTTTGAATTAGGATTGGATACCATAATCGGTGAACGTGGAGTAAAACTTTCTGGCGGTCAGCGTCAACGCATTGCTATTGCAAGAGCCATCCTAGCTAATCCACGAGTCTTAATATTGGATGAAGCGACCTCAAATCTGGATACAGAAAGCGAAAGCTACATTCAGGAAAGTTTGCGCACGCTCATGCAAGGGAGAACTACTTTTGTAATAGCCCACCGGCTTAGCACGATACGTCAGGCAACACAAATTTTAGTGGTGGAGCAAGGTCAGATTCAGGAACGTGGAATGCACGAAGAGTTGATCGAAAAGAAAGGGCGTTATTTTGAGTTATATACTTATCAGGCCAGAATCTAATTTAGTGGTTGGTTGATCATTCCTGATTACTCGAAAGAACAGTGATTAATCAGGAATGATCATAAAATTCAGCCTTTTTGTCATTAAAATGATTTTTTTTACATTAAATTCAGCCATAATGACTCGATAATTCATTGAAAATCCAATCGGCATACTTTTCACTACTAGGTTTCATGAATCTAAAAACAGATGTCAAACCTTAAAAAAGTAAAAGTATGAGTATCATCCGTTATAACACCAACGACTACGTTCCAACCACATTCAGCACATTGGTTGATAAGTTTTTCAATGAATCTCTGGCCAGCACTGGCGGAAGCACCTTTATCCCTAAAGTGGATATTATCGAGAATACTGAGTCGTACGAAATACAACTCGCTGTGCCGGGATTAAGCAAAGAGGATTTCAAAATTGAATTGAACGACAATCATTTAACGGTAAGTGGTGATCGTAAATTTACCAACGAGAAGAAAGAAAGAACATTCCATTCCATCGAAACACATTACGGATCATTCAGTCGCTCTTTCGCTTTGCCTGAAAACGTGGATGCCACAAGAATCAACGCCAGGTACAACAATGGTATTCTGGAACTCACCATTCCGAAGGATGAGAAAAAAGCGTTGAAACAAACCATCAAAGTAAATTAAGAATTACAGTTGGGGTTTAGTCAGGTCGTCATCATGGCGATTGGGGTAGCGCCCTTCGTAAACGGAGGGCGCTTTTTGTTTGGCATTCATTCCTTTTCATCGTTACGCAACGTTGTTAATCGATATTAATTCCAAACTCAAAAAGTTTTGTTTTGAACAACCATTCTTTAACAGGATTTGCCTTACCTTACTTACTAAAATCTTGGTATGAAGCGATCGTTGTTGATTCTCTTGGTTGGTTGCGCAGCTTTCATCGGAGCTATTGTTGGCTCCATTTTCACCATGAAGTTTATTACTGTTGATCCAACCTATAAATCCATTGAGGAACGGCAAAATCTTAAGCTAACTAATTACCGAATTGACACAGCATCCCAGATTTCGTCCGGAATAAATTTTGAAACTGCAGCGCGTTTAGTTACTCCTGCCGTGGTTCATATTCGCATCGTGTATGGAGGTGGCAAATTTAGTCTCAATGCTATCGATTCATACCTTAATCCGCATGCACAATCATCCGGATCGGGAGTCATTATTTCCGATGACGGATATATCGTTACCAACTATCACGTGATTGAGGACGCTAACTCGATAGAAGTGGTTATGAATAATAATCAACGCTTTTTTGCTAAAGTAGTCGGTCGTGATCCAAGTACCGATCTCGCCTTGTTAAAAATCAAAGCCAGAAATTTACCCTTTGTAAAATACGGAGATTCCGATCGTATCACTCCGGGAGAATGGGTATTGGCTATCGGCAATCCGTTTGATTTGAACTCAACAGTAACAGCTGGAATTGTAAGTGCAAAAGCGAGAAACATAGGTATTCTACGCGACAAAAATCAATTGCAGATTGAGTCATTCATTCAAACTGATGCTGCTGTAAATCCTGGCAACAGCGGTGGTGCATTGGTAAACCTGAATGGTGATTTGATTGGCATCAACTCAGCCATAGCAACGGCAACAGGAAGCTATTCCGGATATTCGTTCGCGATTCCTACAAGTCTGGTAAAAAAAATAATGGACGACCTGTTGGAGTATGGGCAAGTGCAGCGTGGACTTCTTGGCGTACAGATCGTTGATGTGTCGGCAGCACTGGCAGAAGATCAAGAGTTGGATGTGGTTCAAGGTGTATTTGTTAATGTCGTCAATGAAGGAAGTTCCGCTCAACAAGCGGGCATCGAAGTAGGCGATGTAATTACCGATATCAATGATCATTCAGTGAACAGTGTATCTGAACTGCAGGAATGGGTGGCACGCAATCGTCCCGGACAAACCGTGAAAGTAACTTTTCGAAGAAACGGTAAAGAACTTGATGTAAAAGCGGTGTTACGAAATTACGATGGGTCTTCTGAACTAATGAAGAAAGGGATAGAATACGAAATAGAGGGTGCCATATTTGAAGACATCTCCTACTCAAAACTTACTAAATTAAATTTAGATGGCGGTGTTCTCATAAGGAAACTCACCTCCGGAAAATGGAAAAAAGCCGGATTGCAAGAAGACTTTATCATTACACATATCGATAAAGTTGTTATTGATAATGTGAACGATCTTAATCTTGTTATGGAGATGAAAACAGGAGGGGTACTTGTTGAGGGATTATTTTCAAACGGTGAAAAAGGAACGATTGGGATGGAGTGGTAAATTAGTAGCTTTGTCATCGACAAAAGCTTCACACTCATGCAAAATTTTGGTATTTCAGAAGCCCTTTCAGTATTGGGCATCAATAGATCAAATTCAGGAACATCTACAGGTCAAAAGTGGATCAAAACAAAAGGTGAATACTTATCTTCATTCTCTCCGGTAGATGGAAAGTTGATTGGTAAAGTTCAGGCTACTGATGAATCCTCATTTACCAAAGTTGTGGCACAATCACACCAGGCATTTTTAGAATGGCGTTTGGTGCCTGCACCTAAGCGTGGTGAAGTGGTGCGCCAGATTGGAGAAGCCTTACGCAAATACAAAGAACCACTTGGCAAACTGGTTTCTTATGAAATGGGAAAATCCTATCAGGAAGGATTAGGCGAAGTACAGGAGATGATTGACATCTGCGATTTCGCAGTTGGTCTTTCACGCCAGTTGAACGGATTGACTATGCATTCTGAACGACCCAGCCACCGCATGTATGAACAATATCATCCATTGGGTGTCATTGGAGTTATTTCTGCTTTTAATTTTCCTGTGGCCGTTTGGTCCTGGAATGCCATGATTGCATGGGTGTGTGGCGACACATGTATCTGGAAGCCTTCAGAAAAAACACCACTATGCAGTATTGCATGTCAGAATATCGTAAACAAAGTTTTTAAGAAGAACGGTGTGCCTGATGGCGTTTCATGCATCATCAACGGTGACTACAAGATTGGTCAACTCATGGCATCCAATGAAAACATTCCATTGGTGTCGGCCACCGGTTCGGTTCGGATGGGGAAAGCAGTAGGCCGCACTGTTAGTGAAAGATTGGGAAGAGTGTTACTCGAATTGGGAGGCAATAACGCTATCATAGTAACCGAACATGCTAACCTGGATATTACTATTCGCGCGGCCTTGTTTGGTGCCGTTGGTACCGCAGGACAACGATGTACAACCACCAGAAGATTAATTATTCATGAGGGTGTTTACGATGTAGTTAAAGAAAAACTGAAAAAAGGATATAGTCAATTGCGTATAGGAAATCCACTTGATCAAAATAATCATGTTGGTCCGTTGATCGATACCCTGGCTGTCAAAGCTTATCGCAATGCATTGCAAAAAGTAAACTCATCAGGAGGTAAATTTATAGTGAGTGGTGGCGTATTGAGAGGAAAAGAATATGAATCGGGTTGCTATGTGAAGCCCGCGATAGCTGAAGTTGAGAATGATTTTGAAATTGTGCAGCAAGAAACGTTTGCTCCTATTTTGTATTTAATCAAGTTTAAAACCCTCGAGGAAGCTCTTGCGTTACAGAATGGAGTTAAGCAAGGTTTATCTTCTGCAATCATGACTACCCGCCTGCAGGAAATGGAACAGTTTCTGTCTAATGCAGGATCAGATTGTGGAATTGCAAACGTGAACATTGGAACTTCAGGAGCCGAAATCGGTGGAGCATTTGGTGGCGAGAAAGAGACAGGAGGAGGAAGAGAGTCAGGCTCAGATTCATGGAAAGTTTATATGCGCAGACAAACCAACACGATAAACTACGGAGATAGTCTCCCCCTTGCGCAAGGAATAAAATTTGAGATCTAGTCTTATTGTATAGTAATCACAGAACAACTAACTTTCATTTCACTAAAAAACCAATGGCTGAAATCAAGTACCCCACCGCCATGCTCATTGACGACAATGAGATTGACAACCTCATCAATCAAAAAATGATTGAAGCTGCTGTCATTGCAGATAAAATTTATACACATACCGGTGCAAAGAGCGGGCTCGAATTTTTGCGTAACCTGGAGAAACTGGATCTGGCCGATAAAATTTTACCGGATCTGATTTTTCTTGATATTGATATGCCCCTTATGGATGGATTTCAGTTTCTGGATGAATTTGAAAAACTGGGGCCTTTGGTGAAGAAAAAGTGTAAAGTAATTATGCTCACTTCTTCGATTAATCCACAAGATTATAATCGTGCTAAAAAGTATCCAGCCATTAAGCTGTTTCTTAACAAGCCTCTATCCTTTGAGACGATAAAAGAGATCAACGTATAGGTTAAACCAAGGGGTTATTCATCCGCTTGCTGTGAATCGATTTCGGCTAGATGATCTACAAATTTCTCATCCATCTTAATCAAAAAGGTTGGAGAAAAGTATTCTACCTGCTCTGCATGAAACTTGGGTATCACCGCAGAAATCTTGTTAGCCTTATCCTTCTTAGCCTCGCTGGTAGCAATCTTCAGTATCTTCAAAAAGAGAAGCACATTGTTACACTCTTCTTTTTCTAACAAACGAATTTGTCGTTGAGCACTGCTACTGTATTGGTTAAATAATTCGAAATCCCTAAGCATACAGTACTGAAGCGATAAAATCGCTTTCACCTCAATCTGAATAAATGGGTATTTCTTCAAACTCACATCGCTTAACAAACTATTGAGAATTTTTGCCGCATCTTCAAATCGTTCGGCATAATAAAAACCTAGTGCTTTATAAACAGTGCACACCGTATGATGAGGAATATCCAAAAAATCTGGTTCTTCATCTGCGAACAATCCCTCATTTTCAGCTACCATATCCTTCTTGGTACCCATCCTCAGGTGGCGATCTAATTTGGTTAGAAGAAAGCGTGAAGGAAAAGTATATGATGAATAATTTACAAGCAGATTGACTGCAGCATCATTCACCTCTTCAAAATGTTTTTCAAGTTGCCTGTAAACCTTGTAATGGTCATAGTATTCTACCTTTAAGAATTCAAAGAGAAGATTGAGGTGATAATATAAAGGATCAAGTTGATACGTGTCAAAGATCTTCTGCACCTGGGCAAATACATCTTCGGTAGACTCTCCTTCCTCTTGAAAATGATCATCTGGCTCTACAAATAGCCTATGGAAAATCAGCATACAACTATGAAAAACATAAAGGCGATGTGAATCGTAAAGTTTTGCCACATTCTGCATTTCCTTCAAAAGCAGGATCAAACCCAATCGTTCTGTTGCGTCATGGGAAAAATAATAGTTGCCGTATTTTTTGAAATAATTAACCAATAGATCTTCTGCTTTATCTACGGCCAACATGTACGCCACGTGACGGTTATACAATTGCGAATAATGGAAATGTTCTGGAGAATTAATATTAAGCTTCTTGAGCGATTTATAAATAACTGTTAGCTCACTGGCGAGATCATAATCAATCAATTCCTTCTCTAGCTTTTTAAGCGTAGTGAGCGATATCGTTCTCTTCTTGGTGAATAAGACTTCATTAAGATTCGCCACTTTTCTTAAAATGTCGGTACGAGGGCTTTCCATTTGTTGCACCAAATGCTCCTCAATGCGAATATTCAGGCGAGAGCGGAGTGTATAATATGCGTTGGGCGTAACTTCCAGCTCAGTCATTATTTTACTATCCGATAATTGCCTTTCACGCAATGCTTTCAAGAGGTAAGCCGACTTGTCTGCATTGCTCTCTAGCAAAGAATCATATATCAATTTGTAGTCGTTTTCAGACAGCTGCTTGACAATATTCTTGAGTTTCGCCATTTAATTAATCCCTTTGATTCCAAAAGTTACAAATTTAAACGCTTTCAACAAGACAAAAAACCTACAATAGCTTGCACATTTTCCACATTAGTAAAACAGGATCAATCCACGTGGCACATTTACTTCAAATACTTCATGTTTCTGATGTTTACTTCAACTGAATTACTCTAATTTAGAACCACATTATTCACCACATTCTTTATGAACAAGATTTCAATACTACTTGTCTGCCTTCTTATCCAGGTAGGTGCCTATGCACAAAACCTCCGCTGGGCTGCTGATGGCAACTCATACTACCGGATTGAGTCAGGAGAAATAAACCGATACGCACTTCCGGCCAATACAAAAGCAACTTTTGTTTCCCACACAGATCTTACTCCGGTTGGTCAATCCAAAAGTCTCACGATTCGGAACTATTCTGTCTCAGAAGATCAAACCAAGCTATTGATTTTTACCAATACCCAAAAGGTATGGAGGCTGGATACGCGAGGTGATTATTGGTTGCTTGATTTGAAAACCAAAGCATTGAAGCAGATCGGCAAAACCAGACCTGAATCTTCCTTAATGTTTGCCAAACTTTCACCAGATGGCGCGATGGTATCCTACGTAAGTGAACAAAATGTATTTGTAGAAAATCTGGCTTCGGGAGAGGTTAAATCACTCACCAAAGATGGTAATCGTAAATTAATCAATGGCACTTTCGATTGGGCCTATGAAGAAGAACTTTCTTGCCGGGATGGATTTCTCTGGAGTCCTGACAGTCAGTATATCGCCTTCTGGCAAATTGATGCCAACCAGATTCGTGACTTCTATATGATTAACAACACCGATTCTGTGTATTCTCAGATCGTTCCAGTTGAATATCCCAAAAGCGGACAAAGTCCATCACCAGCAAAAATAGGAGTAGTTAATGTTTCAACCGGTTTTACCAATTGGCTCAATATTCCGGGCGATCCAAAACAACATTATCTTCCGCGTGCTGAATGGCACTCGGCCAATACCCTATTCGTGCAGCAACTGAATCGTAAACAAAATGAAAGTAAGATATTTTCCTGCGAAACCACCGCTGGAAAAGTAACACTGATCAACACAGAAAAAGATGAAGCCTGGATTGATGTACTTAGTCCTTGGGAAAATGTTTATGAACTTGACTACCGGCACAGATTCAGATGGATCAACAATAAGAATGAATTTTTATGGATCAGTGAAAAAGACGGATGGCGCCATGTTTATCGGATCACTAAAGATGGATCAAAAGAAACACTGATCACCAACGGTGACTACGATGTAATGGACATTCGTTTAGTGGATGAAAAAAATAATCTGCTCTACTTTTTGGCATCGCCTGCTAACGCCACACAAAAATATCTTTACAAAATTAAGCTGGATGGTAAAGGTATAGCCGTGAAGATATCGCCCGCCACTTTAGAAGGTACGCATGATTATTCTATATCTCCCACAGGAATTTTTGCCTCACATAGTTTTAATAATCACTATACAAAACCAGTAACCGAATTCATTTCATTACCGCTACATAAAGCGCTAAATCCTGTTGAAAGTATTCAAAACAAACTCACGGCCTCTCAGCAAGAAAAGACCGTAGAGTTCTTTAAAGTAAAAACAGAAGAAGGAGTAGAAATGGACGGATGGATGGTGAAGCCTTCGAATTTTGATCCTACCAAAAAATACCCCGTTTTATTTTTTGTCTACACAGAACCTTGGGGCGCCAACGTGCATGATACATATCGGGTGGCCAACAACTTTCTCTTTGCGGGCAACATGGCCCAGGAAGGATATATCTATATATCGATCGACAACCGGGGAACTCCCGTGCCTAAAGGAAGAGCATGGCGCAAGAGTATTTATCGAAAGGTGGGGGTGATAAATATTCAAGATCAGGCACTGGCAGCTAAAGAAATTTTGAAGTGGCCATATGTAGATGCCGAGCGCATTGCCGTGTGGGGATGGAGTGGTGGTGGATCAGCAACCCTTAACCTGATGTTTCAATATCCTGAAATATATAAAACCGGAATAGCCGTAGCAGCAGTAGCAAACCAACTTACCTACGATAATATCTATCAAGAACGCTACATGGGCTTGCCTCAGGAAAATATTGGAGACTTTATTAAAGGTTCGCCCATCACGTATGCCAAAAACCTGCGTGGAAACTTGCTGTATATTCATGGCACTGGTGATGATAATGTGCATTATGCCAATGCCGAGATGCTGATTAATGAGTTGGTGAAATACAATAAACAATTCCAGTTTATGGCCTACCCCAATCGCACTCACAGTATATCCGAAGGCGAAGGCACTTTCGAACATCTCTCCACACTATACACAAACTACTTACGCAAATATTGTCCGCCAGGAGGAAGATGATGAATGTGCCTATTCCAACACTTCACTTATTCTTGCCACTGGATCAAAAGTTGATCGAGTTGCTGAAATCACTTTCGGCTAAAGATTGGAAAAAACTAACGTTGGCAAAACTCTGGACTGTTAAAGATTTGGCTGCACATTTGTTAGATGGCAACCTGCGAGTGCTTGCCCTGATGCAGAATTATACGGGAGATCATCCATCACAAATTCATTCCTATCAGAATCTGGTCGATTATTTAAACAGCCTAAATGCCGATTGGGTAAGAGCCATGAAGCGTGTAAGCCCTGTTACTCTGATTGAACTTTTGGAGGTCACACAGCAATCCGTTATCGACTACTATCATTCGCTTGAGCTATGGGCACCAGCTCAATTTCCTGTTTCCTGGGCCGGGCAAGTTCAATCGCTGAATTGGTTTCACATTGCACGGGAATACACCGAGCGCTGGCATCATCAACAACAAATGCGTGAAGCAGTTGGCAAAGAGGTCATTATGGAACACCCGTTTTTCTCTCCGCTGATTAACACATTCATGATGGCATTGCCCTTTGCATATCGCGATACAACAGCCAAGGATGACGCAATCCTTTCTGTCAGCGTAAATGAGCCTTCGCAGGAAAAATGGAGAATAAGGTATCGTAATCAAGAGTGGCATTTTATTTCAGAAACTGACGGAATGCCAGAAGTTACAATCGAGATGAGCGGAGATACGGCATGGAAACTTTTCACCAAAGCCTTGCCTGAAACAGCAGTCAAACAAAAAATCCAAATCACAGGAAATCAAGACCTTGCCCAACCTATTTTAAAAATGGTGAGCGTGATGGCTTAATGCCGCAAAGCAAATGGTGATAATAAAACATCGACATGAATGGCTTGTGATGATCTCAAAATAAAATATATTTGCGCTCTCGTAACATCAAGGGGGATTAGCTCAGCTGGCTAGAGCGCTTCCATGGCATGGAAGAGGTCATCGGTTCGACTCCGATATTCTCCACTAAAGAGGCTGTCTAAAACGGGCAGCCTCTTTTCTTTTTTCAGAACAACGAGATTTATCCAATCTATTGAATGTGATTCCGTTCAATAAACTCTTTAAATGCTTTTCGATAAGTGTCCCCTACTGGCAAAACTACTCCCCTAATCTGCACTTCGTTTTTTTGAATCACATCAATGGCATCGAGTGAAACAATATATGAATTGTGAATACGGATAAACTTATTGGCAGGCAACTGTTCTTCCAATGACTTGAGGCGTTGAAGGGTAACAATTTTCTGATTTAAGGTCTGGATTGTCACATAATCCTTCAGGCCTTCGATGTATAAAATTTCATCCAGTTTGACCTTCACGAGTTTGGTGCCATCTTTCACAAAGATGAATGCAGGGGTTGCCATACCCAATTCAACCGGCAAAGATTGCACCACGGGTGTCGTTTCAAGGCGTTGAGTTATTTTATCTACCGATTTTAAAAATCGTTCAAACGTGATGGGCTTTAATAGGTAGTCGGCAACATCCAACTCATAACCTTCGAGGGCATATTGTGAATAAGCTGTGGTAAGAACAACGAGTGGTCTTTTCTTTAAGATTTTTAATAGTGAAATCCCGGTAATCTCCGGCATCTGCACATCTAAAAAAAGAATGTCGATGGCCGCAGACCGAAGTGTTTCCATGGCAGCTAGTGGATTTGAAAAGGCTTCGATGAGATTTAAGGATGGAACCTTCTTCACGTATTCAATCATAAGATTGCGTGCCAGTGGTTCATCTTCAATGATTACACAATTCAGTTTCAAGTCAGGGTAAGGTTCAATTTAACTACGTATCTGTCTTGCTTATCTTGCATCAGCAGCTGATGTTTATCCGGATAACTTAACTCCAGCCTGCGTTGCACATTTTGAAGGCCGATACCCGATTTTTCATTTGGATCGGACTCTTCTCTTTTGCTATTCTCCACCTGATAGATGCATTGATCGCCCATTAGCTCAATAGCGATGTTTACCCACGCATTCGGATTATTGTTACTCACTCCATGTTTGAATGCATTCTCTAAAAAAGTAATAAAAATCAACGGTGCAATAAATACATTTTCGGTATTTCCTCTCAATTCAAAGTTAATTGGAATTTGATTATTCAAACGTAAGCGCTCCAGGCTGATGTAGTTCTCCATGTATTCGATTTCCTTATTCAAAGGCACTTTGCTGTGGTTGCTGTCATAAATCATGTAGCGCATCATCTGCGAAAGTTTTGCAATAACCTCAGTAGTATTATCTGATTTGGTATAGGCGAGATAATACAAATTATTGAGCGTGTTGAACAAAAAATGCGGGTTGATTTGAGCTTTTAAAAAATTTAACTCTGCTGTCAATTTTTCATTCTCCACTTCCTTTCGCTTGGCCTCCAGTTCAAACCAATCCACAGCAAAGCGCAGCATCCCTACAAAAATGACAATGAATAGCGTGATCGCTACAATCTGTACAATAAAGAAACTGGAATAGAAATAATCAGCCTTATGCGTATAGCCATCAATCAGATACCGTTGCAGATGCACACGTAATGTGAGCAAGGCCGCAAAGGGCACTGAAAACTCAATCAGGTAGCGCCACAGATTTTGATTTTTTATAAATCGGGGCCAGGTATAGAAATAGTTGAGGTAAGCAATCATCATGGTGAACACCAACTGAACAGAGGCAGACACAATCATCCGCTCCCAGTCATAACCCCTGCCACGCTGAAACTGGCTGATCTGATAAAGATTAAAAGAAAGATAAACACACCAGAATGAGACATGCAAAAGCATAACCCGATTCCGATGGAAGAAAGATTGCATCGTGTATCCGTTTTGTTAAAAACTACACAAATGTATTCGCTCCATGCAAAGTCATGCTAAAACCAGCGAGATTTTCTACTGTTTGTGCTTTTTCATCGATTAAACCGGTCAATGTATATACTGCCGGGCCTGTCGAAAAAACAGCGGATCAATCGAAGTTTATAGCTCAATGGTCTAATAAGCGCAAACATCATTGAACAAATTTTTTCTTTTACAGTTTACAAATAAGCACGATTGTGCTGATGATTAAAAAACGCTCTTATCTGATGAAAAAAGTATTTACCCTCATTGTCCTTGTAGCTGCGGCCGTCCTCGCGCAAGCACAGGAAACCAAGAAAGGAACTGGAAAAATTTCCGGCACTGTAATGGACAACGGAACAAACAAGCCTGTAGAATTTGCTACTATTGCTCTCACCGATGCCAACGGAAAAACAATTGATGGAACCATTGCCGATGTCAAAGGAAAATTTACCATTACCAAAATAGCTGATGGCACATATAGTGTGGCGATTTCATTTATCGGATATGAAACGATTACACAACCTATAATCCTGGAAGGAAAGAAAAACGATATAAACCTGGGCACGATAAAAATTGCAGAAGAAGCCCGCCAGCTCAATGAAGTTATTGTTGAAGGTAAAAAAGATTTAGTAGAAGAGCGTGTTGACCGCACCATTTACAATGCAGAGAATGATGCCACCACTAAGGGCGGAGATGCTACCGAAGTGCTCAAACGAGTGCCTATGCTATCAGTTGATCTGGATGGTAACGTAAGCATGCGCGGTAGTTCTAACATTACCGTTTTGATAAACAATAAGCCTTCAACCATCATGGCCAATTCGGTGGCCGATGCGTTGAAACAAATTCCTGCTGATCAAATTAAAACCGTTGAAGTGATCACCTCGCCATCGGCCAAGTATGATGCTGAAGGCTCGGCTGGTATCATCAACATCGTGACCAAGAAAAATACGCTGGAAGGGTTAACACTGAATGTGGATGCCGGAGTGGGCTTTCGTGGATCAAACCTGGGATTAAATGGAAACTACCGCAAAGGAAAAATGGGTTTTTCACTGGGTGGATTTGGAAGGTCCAATTACAATGTATCAGGAAGCTTTGAAAACAATCAAACTACTGAAGATAAGAATATTATTTACCAAACGATTCAAAAAGCAGGCAACAGAAGCAATGGAATATTCGGTAATTACAATCTAGGTTGGGATTATGACATCAATAAGAAAAACTCTGTGACCGCATCGCTGCGTTATGGGTTACGTAACAACAATTCCTATCAAGATGGGCTCCTTACAGATTCATATGTTGATGGAATCGTAAAAACACCTTCTAGTTTACGGGATGTAACTACCAAAGACTTATCGGGCACAACGGATTTAAATTTTAATTACACCCATCTTTTTGATAAGCCACAACGTGAGTTTAGCATCCTTGCCTTATACAGCCGCAATGATCGTAACAATGATTTCACTAACGCTATTTTAAATCCATCTACCGAAGACATTACCAGTCGGTCTAAAAATGAAAATGCCGGCTTGAACGAAGAGTACACGATTCAAGCTGATTATCAAACACCCGTGAGCGATAACCAGATGTTTGAAATTGGCGGCAAAAGTATTCGCAGAAAAGTCTCTAGCGACTTCGCCTTCTATAATGCGCTAGGTTCAACTGGTGAATTTGTGCTTCAGTCAAATAAAAACTTATCCAATCAATTAAACTATAATCAGGATGTACTTGCCAGCTACATGTCCTATACATACAGTGCTAAAAACGGGTATAGTGTAAAAGGAGGTATGCGCTACGAATACACCATCATTAATGCATACACACGCACTGAAGCGGACATTAACATTCCTGAATATGGTGTGCTGGTGCCTAGCATTAATGCTTCTAAAAAATTAAAGAAGGGTACTGTTAAAACTTCATACAACCGAAGAATACAACGACCTTCTATTCAGTTTTTAAATCCAAACATACAAGCATCAAATCCATTTAATCGTACCGTGGGAAATCCTTCTCTTGATCCAGAATATACCAACAATTTTGAAGTGGGATACAGTACGTTCATTAAAGGCACATCGTTAAACTTGACCGCGTTCGTTCGCAATACGAATAACTCCATTCAAAGTATGCGTTACACATCGGGCGATACTATCATCACCAACTACGCTAACATAGGCAAAGAAAACGCATACGGTTCTAGTATTTTTGCCAACATCAGTATCGGCAAACTATCGCTGAATACAGGAGGTGATGTGTACTATGCCGATCTGGCGAATAATGTTTCTGATCCAACCCAAAATGCAGGTAACACAGGTTGGGTATATAGTGGTCGTATGTTTGGTAGTTATGAGCTGGGCAACCGTTGGGCGTTACAGAGTTTTGCTTTCTATCGTGGTCGAAGAGTGAATCTGCAAGGATATCAGGGTGGCTTTGGTACCTATAGCTTAGGCGCTCGTAAAGAATTTAAAAGTAAGAAGGGAAGCATAGGCTTTGGATTAGAAAACTTCCTGGCGCCATCCATGAAGATCCGTAATTTCACCGAGACACCGGTAATCATTCAACGCAGTGTAACGGTTATGAACAACTTAAGCTTCCGTATTAACGTAAGCTACCGGATAGGCAAAATGAGTTTCGATCAACCCCGCAGAAGAGGTCGCTCCATCAACAATGATGACATGAAAGATGGTGGCGATGGTGGTGGGGGAATGGATAATGCTACCGGTGGCGGTGGCCAGCAACGCGGGGGCGCAGTTGCCATTGCTCCACAAAGACAGCAAACCAATATAAAGCCAGCAGCATCCGATACTGCAAAAGTGAACCCTAATGCCGTAGTGAAAGCCGAAGGCAACTGGACTTATACCATTGAATCGCCACAAGGTGTTGGCGGTGTATTGAAAATAACAAAGACCGGTGAACTCTATTCAGGCGTAATCATTAACAGCCGCAATAACCGAGATGTTGCCTTGAAAACTGTAAGCGTGAAAGGAAACGAGTTAAGCTTCAGCTATGAAAATAGTTTTGGAGGCAACACTATGGAATTGACGTGCAAAGGAATTATTACTGGTGATCAGTTTGCCGGCACCATGGTTATTGGTCAGTTTGGAAGCTTCCCGATGAATGCGAAAAGAACTGAATAAAGAAAGGTAGGTTGTTGTTATAGGGGGTAAATGCCGGTTGAAGATCCGGCATTTTTTTTTCGATGGAAACCGATGCATCAAAAGCCGGAGTGAATTGATAAGGGTAATCCAAACAGCCCGTATGGTTAAAATGAACGCAACCTTGCAAAGGCGTTCGAAGCCGGAAGAAAGTCACAAGCGAAAGGAAGCAGAGCGTAAGGCTTGCGAAAGATTCTATCGGTATCGAATATCGACCTAGCGTTTTGACCCAGATAATTCATTTTCCGAAGATGAGTGCTGGGGGTGCAGCAGTTGAAGTTGAGTTTTGCCCATGATTGAAATTTCCCGCAAACAAACGAATCTGGGATAAAATGTAGTCCGCTAATAAGTAACTATGAATACGATGTTTAAGAATCCATTTTTCGTTTATTTCCAAACAAAATGGTTTAAATTAAGGACTGATAGCAATCAAGCAAAAGCATAACAAATTAAAGAATGAAGAGACTGATAGTAATTACAATAACAATTTTGATTGCCCATTCTAGCTTTTCACAGACAGACTACAGAAAAGGGTATGTGATAACGAATGCAAGGGATACGCTTTTTGGTTTAATTGATTATAGAGAAGGACTAAAAGCCTATAAATCCTGTGACTTTAAGAATACAAAAGATCAAAATACAACTACGTATGAACCGCGTGATATCGTTGGTTATGGTTTTGAAAACGATAAATTTTTTCAAACCAAAGAAATTTCAGTCAAAGGCCAACCATCGAAAGTTGTTTTTCTTGAGGTAATCATCAGAAGCCTTGTGAGCCTATATAGATTTGAAAATATCTACTTCATTGAGAAACATAACAACAATTTTCAACAACTAATTAATGAAACCTCAGAATTATTGGTTGACGGAAAGAGGGTATTGAAAAGTACCAATCAACACATTAGTACAATGAATATCCTTTTGTTTGAATGCGCTGAAATAAGAGAGAAAATTCAGCAATGCAGATTAAATGAGAAATCCTTGACAAATTTAATTGAAGATTATAATCGTTGCAAAGGAGAATCAAGCACTGCTTTCAAAGCCAAAAAACCATGGACGAAGGCAATCGTTGGAGTAACCAGCGGGGTAAATATTTCAAAATTAAATTTCTATACCGGTTTTGGGTTCGAACATTTAGAAGGAGTTCTTGAAGTTTCCAGATCTCCTGTGATCGGTATTTCAATGGATATTTTATCCCCTAAGCTGAGTGAGCGAATTTCACTTCATGGTGATCTCCTGTACGTTACTTCTAATTATTATAATTACACCATACTCAGTAATGGCTCTTTTACCCAAAGAAACTACGTTACCATTGAATTGCATCAGCTAAAAATACCGATGGGTATTCGCTATACTTTCCCCAAAAGAAACTTCACTCCCTATTTAAATATCGGAATCTCAAACACAATTCACTTAAAATCAAACTCGATATGGATTCAAGAGGTGGAATCAAATAATGTTGTAGCAACCAATAAAACAGATGCTCTAAGTATCGAGAAAAATCAACTTGGTTTGTGGGGAGGCTTTGGGATATTAAAATCACTGAACAGCAGGTTAAATACATTCGTTGAATTCAGGTATGAACAAACTGATGGGATTTCTCAACGGATCGATATACAATCTAAAATCACAAACTTTCAGTTACTAATTGGGATAAGAACAAAATAAGATGCGCAAAATAATTTTAATAACAGCCCTTTCAGTCTCATTACTCATCATGGTAAAATGTGACAACTATGAATTCCCTAAAAGCCCATATCCTAGAGTTGAAAATCTTGCTATTACTAATATATCAGAAACAGGTGTAACCTTTCAAGCCAATATTACACAGCTTGGTGAACAACCTATTATGAACCATGGATTTATTTGGGGAACAAGTGAGAATCTTTCATTTACTAATGAAGATAAAATTGAGCTCGGTGCTATTTCTGATTTGGGAGAAATTGAGGCTAACGTTAAATCAGGCTTATACAAAGACGAAACCTATTTTGTAAAAGCATTTCTGGCTACTTCAAATTATTTTGTCTATGGAGATGCGATCTCATTCACAAGTAAGGGAAGTACAGCTCCATTAATTAAAAGTTTCTCTCCCAAGGAGGGCACTTGGGGAGATACGATCACTGTTAGAGGTAATTTTTTTAGTGCCCTTGCTAAAAATAACATAGTGAAATTTGGATCTTTAAATTCAAAAGTGGTAGCAAGTAATGACTCACTAATTAAATGTATCGTTCCTGACGAAATTTCTGATAAAACGATTCCCATTTATGTGACTGTTGCTGGAGGGCAGACTAAATCAAACAATAACTTTATTCTAATCACCCCTTCAATTGAAAATTTATCACCTCAAATAGCAACATTTGATGATATTATCACTATAAGAGGATCACATTTTAGTGCGATAAAGGAAAAGAATAAGGTAAAGTTCAATGAACACATCGCAGAAGTTACGGAATCATCGAGTTCACAATTAAAAGTAAAAGTACCAACTTCCATAAGAGAAAAAGAAAATACAGTGAGCGTTACGGTGAATCTCCAATCTACAACTGCGAACGGTAATTTTATGGTTACGCCCCCTTTAATAAGTTCTATTTCTAATAACAAGGGGTCTATTGGAGAAACGATTCAAATAAGTGGAAACAATTTCAATCCGACAACCGATGGCAACATTGCACTATTCGAGGAACGTAGCGCAACCATTTTAAATGCCACAAAATCAGCATTAACTGTAAAAATTCTGGAAGGAGTTTATAAACAAAGGTCCTTTATAATTGAAGTTAGAGTTGCAGAGCAGAGTTCTTTAAGTACAGAATCCTTTACTCTACAAAATATTTGGCTAGAAAAAAATGTAATGGAACCAGGTGAAGAGAGAGGTGGAGCCGTTGTCTTTGCAATTAATGGCAAAGGTTATATCGGGCTTGGAGCAAAATTTGGATTCTTATACAAGAATTTTTGGGAATATGACCCACTTGCAAATAAATGGACATCAATTGGAGATTTTCCGGATAAAGTAAGAGGTGCGGCTGTTTCATTTTCAATTGGAAGCTATGCTTATGTTGGTGGTGGCTATGATCCATTCACAATAGAACCGTTATTTGATTTTTGGAAATTCGATCCACTGTTCAAATCGTGGACTAGAGTTGGCGATTTGCCTGTACCTATGGTTAGTGGGTCCGTTTCCATTTCAACAACTCTAAAAGGATATGTGGTTAGAGGTGAAGAAACTGAAAATTTCTGGGAATATGACCCGAATTCAGATAGCTGGAAGATGATGCCCGACTATCCCGGAGTATTCTTGCCATATAACATTCCTGAAACTGGGTTTGAAATAAGTGATAATTTGTATATCTATTCTTTTGACGGAGACACAGCCCCAAATCAATTCTACGAATTTGATTTTAACACTGGATCATGGACAGTTAAAGCTGAAATTGAAAGTTATTCATTTAACTCTTATACCGGATTTTCAGTCAAGGGATATGGTTACCTCGTGGGCTCTGATATTAGAAAATATGATGCCATTTCCAATTCCTGGATTCAGCTTACGGAAGAAAGTCGGGGCGGGTCTTCTTTTGTAATAAATAATAAAGCTTACATGTGGGATTCAATATCTCTCTGGGAGTTTGATCCTGATTTTCAATAGATAACAAACAAATAGTAAACACTGCAATAGTAGGCTTCCTTCCCAAGCGCTCCCACTATGATTACCAGCCTGAGAACTAATTCCGATAATCCTGATTTTCAGAAACTCGTTGTCGCACTTGATGCTTACTTAAGAATTCTAGATGGAGACGATCATCTATTTTATGCCCAACTGAATAAAACGGACTCCATAAAACATGTCATTGTCGTGTATCAAAACGGAGAATCCATTGGTTGTGGGGCCATACGTCACTACTCAGGCAATACCGTTGAAGTTAAGCGAATGTACGTGTTAGAAAATCAGCGCGGTAAAGGAATTGCCTCCACGATACTTAATGAATTAGAAAACTGGGCTAAAGAACTTAGCTATAAGAAATGTATTCTTGAAACAGGAAAGAAACAAGTTGAAGCCATTAAGCTTTATCATAAAGCCAGTTACACCTTAATCGAAAACTATGGCCAATATAAAAACATGGTAAGCAGTGTTTGCTTTGAAAAGATTTTGGAGAAATAAATTTCAAAAATTCAAGACATCCAAGGATCACATCTTCTTCGCACCTTCTGCCAGTTTCCGTATCGCTCGAACGCGATCAGGATCCACGGTTCTGTATTTAAATTCAGCGCCTTCGTCAGAACCCATACCCGCAATAGCCTGATTGCGGTATTGCATCGCGCTTTCCCGATAGGTTACCGCTGAAAAATGAATTTCATTTACAGCTGTTTCGCTTACAATTTTTTCAACGGCTTCTTCATTCACACCAGAGCCAGGCATGATGGCAATACGGCCGTTAGCTTTCTTTACGAGCTCTGCAATCAGAGCAGTTCCTTTTGATGCCGTGGTCTGGTGACCTGAAGTCAGAATTCTATCGAAGCCGACAGCAATACAATCTTCCAGCGCTTCAAATGGATCGCGCGTCATGTCAAAGGCACGATGGCACGTCACTCTCATCGGTCGTGCACGATCAATAAGCTCCTTGCACCGCTTTTTATCCAGTGTGCCATCTGCGTTTAATATTCCAAATACAACACCATCCGCGCTAAGCTTCTGGCACTGGTCAATGTCGCGTCTCATGCAATGAAATTCATAATTCGAGTAATTAAAATCTCCGCCCCGTGGACGAATCATGACAAACAGATCGAGGTTTACATTCTGTCTTACTGCTTCAAGGGTTCCGAATGATGGCGTTGTTCCTCCCTCTCCGGGGTTATCACAAAGTTCAATACGATCGGCACCGCCTTCCTGAGCCTTAAGAGCAGAATCAATATTGTACACTACGATTTCTACAAGCATGGGTAAACTTTTTTTGATTTATAACAAGACAATAATATAGTCTTTCACTTTTACTCAGCGTGGCTTTTTACTGATAACGTTAGTGAGCGCGTTCAACGTGCTATTTGCCACATTCACCAAACAAACAAAACTGATTTCATCATCATCGGCTAAAGTCATTCGCTTATGGTCTTTAGCAAAATCCGAAATGGAAGAAAAAGCCATTTCAAATTCTTTTGAATCGCGAGGCTTTATGATGATTGACTTCATACTTTAATAATAGCTTTTTGCTTCGAATAACTTATTTCCCTGATCCTGCGTGTGCACCGCATAACTAAAACCTTTTTGAAGTGCATACGCTCCATACTCACCATTTTTATTCAAGGCCAGAAATCCTACCTGAATTTCTTTAGATTTCACTGGCTGATTTTTAACAATGCGTTGAACAGCCTTCTCGCAGGCCTGCTGTGGTGTATTGCCCTGTCGCATCAATTCAACTACGAGGTGCGATCCCACAATGCGAATCACTTCTTCACCCACACCTGTTGATGTAGCTGCGCCTATTTCATTATCAACAAATAACGCAGCGCCAATAATCGGTGAATCTCCCACCCTACCTCTCATCTTATAAGCCATGCCACTAGTCGTACATGCGCCTGAAAGATTTTGTGAATTATCCAATGCGACAATACCTATGGTGTCATGATTCTCAATATTGGCAACCGGTTTATAGTGTGAAGTCTTTAACCACTCCTTCCAGGCTTTTTCAGATTCTTTAGTGAGTAGTTTCTCTTTTTTAAAACCCTGTGATAACGCAAACTGCAATGCACCATCGCCTACTAAAAAAACGTGTGGCGTATTCTCCATCACCTTGCGTGCCACAGAAACCGGATGAACAATATGCTCCAGACAGGCCACAGCACCACAATTAGCGAATTCATCCATGATACAAGAATCAAGCGTTACGCGACCTTCCCGATCGGGCAAACCTCCCAAACCTACTGAGGTCTCCTTGGGGTCACCTTCGGGCACACGGGCACCAGCTTCTACCGCATCCAATGCGCGGCCACCTGTTGAAAGAATTTTCCATGCTTCTACGTTGGCATTCAATCCAAAATTCCAGGTGGAGATAACGACTGGCTTAGTGGTTGCAGCTATTGGATTGCCTCCAAAAAGTTTTGTGATAGGAGCCAGCGAGGCAAACGTGCCCAGTTGAAGAAATTTTCTACGTGATGTCATCCGATGCTTTTAAATTTTGCGAAGATAGTTAAACCAAAGATTGCAATCGTGAATAGTTAGACGAGGTTAATCAATAACTCTCCGAGCGGTACGAAAACGCTTTCGATAATAATCAGAATTTAAATCAGTCTCCACGACACCTAGCGAAGTGGACGCATGAATGAATTTCACATTGTCTTTGGCTTTCACCTGCGTAACTATGCCTACGTGCGAAATCTCTTTTTTCTTATCTCCGGTTGCAAAAAAAACCAAATCTCCTTCTAGCAATTTTTTCTTCTTCACCTTGACTCCGACCAAGGACTGACTTTCGGCTGTGCGGGGCAGGGTGAGGCTTATTGAGCGAAACGCATTTCCCGTAAGGCCCGAGCAATCCATACCCGATCGTGTGGTGCCTCCGTATTTGTAAGGAGTTCCCGTAAACGTTCGCGCTTCGCTAATCACCTTGTTCACCTGTGCTTCGCGCGCCTTTCTGGCTGAACCACAGGCGCTAAACAATATTAAAATGAGAATGAAAAGGCCCCCTCTGTGAAAGGTTAATTCATTAATTTTGTGGCTTGTTTTAAGAATCATAGTATCCATTCAAAGTTAATAGATTAATGCCACACATTAAAATAAGTGATGCTCCCACAACAAGCAATGTTGGTGAAAACATGGTAGCCCTCTTTCGTGCTGTTGTAGGAACAGAATACATCCTTGTTGATGAGGAACAGCGAAATGAATATGGTCATGATAAAACCGAAGATTATCAATTTCTTCCCGACCTCGTTATTAAGCCAGGCACTCCTCAGGAGGTTAGTGAAATTTTAAAAATCTGTAATGAATATAAAATACCAACCACACCAAGAGGTGCAGGCACAGGTTTAAGTGGAGGTGCATTGCCAGTAAAAAAGGGTGTCGTAATTTCGATGGAGCGGTTCAATAAGATATTAAATATTGATGAGCTCAACCTTCAGGCCACAGTGGAGCCTGGAGTAATCACGGAAGTATTTCAAAATGCGGTAAAAGAAAAAGGACTTTTCTATCCTCCCGATCCGGCCAGCAAAGGTTCTTGCTTTCTAGGAGGAAATCTCGCAAACAACTCAGGCGGACCTAAAGCGGTAAAATATGGCGTTACCCGCGATTATGTAATCAACATGGAAGTGGTGTTGCCCACAGGAGAAATTATATGGACAGCCGCCAATGTGCTCAAGAATTCCACGGGTTATAACCTCACACAATTAATGTGCGGTAGCGAAGGCACACTGGGTATCATTACCAAAATCGTATTTAAACTGCGCGGTCTGCCTCAGAAAAATGTATTGTTGCTGATTCCATTTATTAACAATGAGGAAGCCTGCCGTGCCATTGCTGCCATTTTTGTTGAAGGCATCACACCTTCGGGCGTAGAGTTTTTTGAACGCGAAGCTGCTCTTAAAACTTACGAGTATTGTGAGAAAGTACTGAACAGCCCGGTGACCACCAAACTCATCGATGGCATGGATGCCTATTTGTTGTGTGAGCTCGATGGCAATGATGAAGAAGTGTTGATGCGTGACGCTGAACGCGTGATGAATGTGGTTGAAAAATTCCAGTGTGGTGAAGTTTTGTTTGCGGAAAGTAGTGCACAGAAAGAAGAGCTTTGGAAAGTAAGAAAAAATATTTCACCTGCCGTAAACTGGTACACCCTCACCAAATCAGACGATGTAGTGGTACCTCGCAGCAACTTGCCTAAACTGATTAAAGGAATTAAAGAGATTGGCAAGCAATATGGATTTAATACCGTATGCTTTGGCCATTTGGGTGACGGAAATCTTCACGTTAACATCTTGAAGGAAAAAATCAGCGAAGCCGATTGGGAAAATAAAATACCCGAAGGCATTGGTGAGATTTTCAAACTTACGGTGAGCCTGGGTGGCACATTATCGGGCGAACACGGAATTGGAATTGCCAAACGACCTTACATGCCCATTGCCATGGGCGAAGTGAACCTGGACCTGATGCGAGGTATTAAGAAAGTATTTGATCCTAACGGAATTCTTAATCCCGGAAAAATATTCTAATCTAACGGGATTGGATCAAAAAAGAGAGCCTGACTTATTCAGGCCCTTTTTTTTATTACTTGAATGATCGGAGTGTTCCAAAATAATAATGAAGACCAATTTGAGCTCCAACCAAAAGATTGGCACGGCCACCAAACACATCGGAGTAAGCACCATTTTTAATGGCATCAATAACATCCCCATTTCTCATGTCCATTAAACTATAATTGGCTCTTATCTGTGTGGATAAAAATAAATGTTTGGATAAATCAATATCTAAACCAAAAGCAACCGCAATTTGGAACTCTGCTTTTTTAAAGTCGTTGGCTTTCTTGGTTAATAAGTCCTTGGCCATAGTCGTTCCGTTAGCAGGCAAAGTATATTGTCCGTTTCCTGCATTCACTGCCTGAGGATAAACTTTTGAAATATCTTCAAAAGAAACACCCCCTGGAATAGCGTATGTGCCTGCACTAGGTAAAGAATAATTTCCTGTATTTGCATCAAGGATAGCGGTTGGAAAATCCTTTTGAATATCAGCGAAGGATAGATTAGTTGGTATAGAGAATATGCCCGGATTAGCCTTAATGCTTTCCACCGCTTTAGTTAGTATGGATACTTGAGGACCAATATTAAAATTACCCCGAGCCTTACCGGCTCCACCTCCCATAAACTTCATCAATAAAGGAACATTGATATACTGAAGATCAATTTTGCGTTCACCGGCTACCTTTTTTGCAAAATCCACCATCTCATAAATCTGCCCTTGATTGGAAAGAATTGACTCCAGTTGCAATCCAAACTTTCTTCCCACATCCAGACCTAAATTGAAACCAATGGGAGCAAGCTGATACGAATAGGTGGAGCTGTATCGCGGGTCTTCACTTAAACCCTTATCAAGAACAAAAGTGGCATTATAAGCCGTGGTAGCGCCAAAATGAAGTTGGGCATTTGCCACTGAACATCCGATAGGAAGAGCTAGAATAATAAGAGCGCTTAATTTTAATCTCATGGGGTAAATTTTAGCTTTATCTTGACAAGATCGGATTTAGTAACCAACTTCAAAAAATCAAAACCATGAAAAAGATACTTTTTGCTTTTTATTCTCTCCTGTTTATGGCCACACTAATGCAGTGTTCATCCAAAAAACTTGAAGAAACAACCACCACTACTAAAGAAGTCTTCCCTTCGGTTCAACTTACTGAACAACAAAAATCCGATGGTTGGCAATTACTCTTTGACGGCCAAACCACCAATGGATGGCAGATATTTAAAGCACGAGAAAACAATACGTGGGAAGTAATTGAAGGAACACTTCATTGTAAAGCACTGGATGAAACGGTAACCGGTGTTGGAGATAAACGTGCCGACATCATGACCACAGGTGAATACAAAAATTTTGAGTTGTCCTTTGATTGGAAGATTGCCATGCAGGGCAATTCGGGGGTGATGTTCAGGGTTACTGAAGAATTCGAACAACCTTATTACTCAGGACCTGAATATCAATTGATGGATGATGCTGGTTTTCCTAATGAAACACCCGATCACCTTACAGGATCAAATTACGCCATGCATGCCGCTGGAAAAACCAACCTGAAAGCTACCGGTTATTGGAATACCTCTAAAATAGTGGTGAATAAAAATCATGTGGAACATTGGTTGAACGGAGACAAAGTGGTGGAATATGAATTGAATACCCCTGAATGGTCCGCCCTTAAAAAAACAAGTAAATGGAATGAGGCTACAGGATATGGCGCAGCCGCGAAAGGACGCATCGTGCTACAAGATCATGGCAGTGAAGCCTGGTTTCGCAACATCATGATCAAGCCTCTTTAATACATCCTTACTCATGGTAGAGAAGCAGTGGGAATCACCTGCTGCTTTTTTTATTGAACTGTTTTCCTTTCTATCTTTCCTCATTAATTTGAAACATGTGCGGCATTACCGGAATATTTGCTTTTAATCTTGTTGGAAAATTCCATATGATCCACGCAACAGCTGCTACCATGGCGCTGCACAAACGTGGACCTGATTTTCAAGATATCTATCTGGATGAATTTGTTGCACTCGGCCATCGCAGACTCTCCATCATTGACACTCGTAGCATTGCGCATCAACCCATGCAGGACGAAAGCAAACGCTATTGCATCATTTTCAATGGAGAGATTTTCAATTACCGTGAATTAAGAGAGGAACTTAAAACACTTGGAGTAAACTTTATCACGGAATCAGATACGGAAGTCCTGCTCCACCTATATATCAAATATGGAGCAAAATGTCTTCCCCGGTTAAACGGCTTCTTTGCCTTTTGTATCTACGACAAACAAGAGCAAACTTTTTTTTTAGCCCGCGATCGTTACGGTATTAAACCACTGCTCTATGTATTTGATGAAGATAAATTTCTGTTTGCCTCGGAAATGAAATCCATCATCCAATACGGCATCGATAAAGAACTGGACTATACTTCACTCTTCAACTATCTTCAACTGAACTATGTACCAGCTCCTGACACGATTTTCATATACGTGAAAAAACTAATGCCTGGTCATTATCTAAAAATCAGCCATAAAAAGTTAGAGATTCATTGTTACTACACCATTCCAACAAATACATCCTCACAACCGCTCTCCTATTCCGATGCAAAAGAAAAATTAAAAGCACTTCTGGAAGATTCCATACAGCGCAGGTTGGTTGCCGATGTTCCATTAGGCGCCTTTCTTAGCGGAGGCATTGACTCTTCGGTAATAACCGCACTGGCTAGTAAACATAAACCGGATTTGCACACATTCTCCATTGGCTTTCGCGATGAAAAGTTTTTTGACGAAACAGAATACGCCAACCTGGTTGCAAAACATTTCAAAACCAATCATACCGTATTTTCATTGACCAATGATGATTTGTATGCATACGTAAACTCTGTATTGGATTATATCGATGAGCCCTTTGCAGATTCATCAGCGATTAACGTTTACATCCTGAGCAAAGAAACGAGCAAATACGCAACCGTTGCACTCTCAGGTGATGGCGCGGATGAAATGCTAGCAGGTTACAACAAGCACGCAGCCTTCCATCGAATGATACACCGAGGCTGGAAGGAAAATATGGTATCTGCACTATCTCCGCTATGGAATGCGATGCCACAATCCAGAAATGGTTCATTAAGGAATAAATTCCGTCAGTTCAAACGTTTTGCAGATGGTATGAAACTAAACAGTAAGGCACGCTACTGGCAATGGGCAGGCTTTGCAAAAGAACCTGAAATAAACGCATTGCTATCCGAAAGCACCCAAGCTAAACTTCAACATCAACAATACGAAATCAGAAAAAAGGAACTGCTTCGTTTTATACCAGAAAAAGAAACAATCCGTGATATTCTTCTTTCCGACATGAACCTGGTGCTCGCCAACGACATGCTAACGAAAGTGGATTTAATGAGCATGGCCAATGGCCTGGAGGTACGTGTTCCTTTCTTAGATTATCAGGTTGTCGATTTTATATTCAGTCTTCCGGATGATTATAAAATCACCCACTCCATCCGTAAGCGAATTTTGCAGGATGCCTTTCGCGACATACTTCCTGAGCCGTTGTATAATCGTCCGAAGAAAGGCTTTGAAGTTCCCTTGTTGAAATGGTTTAGAAAAGAAATGAAGTCGCTGATTGCCGATGATCTTCTATCTGAAAAGAATATTAATGAACAGGGTATTTTTAACTATTCAGAAATAGAGAAACTAAAGCGCCAATTATTCTCATCCAATCCACAAGATGTACATGCCCGCATCTGGGCGCTGATTGTGTTTCAATGGTGGTGGCGAAAATATCTTTAACAATAATTGATCCCACGATACAGAAGACACTACTTTCCGTAAATCCGATTGAGTAAACCAGCAATACGAACACCGGCCTGCAAAATCCGTTCACGCACGGATGGCATATTCACATAAGAATAGCGGTAACCTAAACTTCCCTTACCAATGTTATACAGAGCAGGGCGAAGTGTCATCGATTCTTTTGCCCAATCGCGCACCGAAGTTTGTTGCCATTTTTTTATGATTGCAGCATCAGGCTTGGCGAGGGATTGTGCCAACTCAGTATAACTTAAATTAGTATCTTCAATCATATCACTGTCCCACACGCGATGTAAATTAGAATCATTGCCAGCCCATTTTACTTTCACATCATTACCACCACGGTCGCCCGGCTTGCCTACATGCAACGGCTGATGAATGTCACCCACCATATGCACCAGCATTTTCAAGTATTCGGCCTGCTCTTTGGAAGTAAGCTTACCTGATTTTAATTCTTTTATAAACTTTTCAATCATCATCACCACTTTTCCATCCGGATTGGCTTCCACATCTTCATACTTGCCTCCATCGGGTATGGTAGTCCAATGCCAATCCGTGGTATAATTATAGGTGGAATCCGAACGAATCTCATCCATCCAGGTGCTTACCATCGCCAATGATTCCTGCCCTAAAATCTGCTTTATCTTTTTCCTTGCCTTAGCATTCAGGTATTGTTCGGCAATCAGGCCGGTGGCGCGATGCCCCGTAGATCCCCATCCAAAACTTTCCACCATCAAAAGGCAACTAAAAAGAACTAAAACCAACTTTTTCATTTGAATTTAATAAACAATGCAATATTAGAATTTTTCGTTGTGATTAAATTTTCAAAGGTCGATTTAAAGGTTAAATTTGATTTAAATGGTATGGAAAAGAAGGTAAAACTTGCCGCTCTCCTGGTAGCCAATCAATTGGACCTGAAAGGAATCAAAACCTATCTTGATCTGAAGCCCTTGGCTGACTCTTCCTCCGAACTTTTCTATAGTATCGGGGCCGACAAGTATCAATATTATTTCAATTACGGAGTCATTGTTTTTGCCGGGCATACCGATGAAGAAATCAAGCTGGCTATAAAAACAGTTTCGGCTTATTTAAAAAATCCATCTTCTAACTGGATGCGCGATGATCATGAAATTGAGGTTAAAGAAGGTGAAATCATGTTTGAGTTTAATCAAGTAGTCGTAGAACGATTAGACTCCAAAGTTATCCGGATTGCTATGCTGAACATCGCCCAATCGGTGGCACTTGATCATTATCACGAAGTGACTGAAAATTTATTGACCGAAATCCGGGGGTTCACCAATCAACTGGAAGCCACCGGGAAACTCAGCATCAACCGTAGAAATATGCTGAAGTTTATTGGCAAAGCGCTGAATACTCAAAATGATATAGCCGATAACATTTATATTTTCGATGCACCCGAATTGGTTTGGGACGATGAATATCTTGATCGGTTGAACAAAGGACTGATGAAACACTTTGACTTGCGCGTTCGCTTCAGTGAAATAGAGTATACCCTTCGTATCATTGAGGATAACCTCAGCGTGTTTCGCGAAATCTCCCATCAACGGATCAGCAACACGCTCGAATGGATCATCATCATCCTGATTTTAGTAGAAGTATTTGATCTTTTTATTTCGAAACTTTTCTGATATGCCCAATCGACAGGCGCTATTCTTGAATTGTGATATCAAAGCTCAACCGGATGAAGTAACCTGTGGCCCTACCTGTCTGCATTCGATCTATCAATACTACCAGGATACGATCGAGTTAACGGATGTGATTAAAGAAGTAAAAAGCTTAAAAGCCGGTGGCACACTAGCCGTGATGCTAGGCAACCATGCACTAAAACGCGGATACAAAGCACATCTTTATACGTATAATCTCAATGTCTTTGATCCTTCCTGGTTTAAATACGGCACTAAAAAAATCATTGCCGGTCTTAAACAGCAAATGCGCTATAAGTTTAAGAGAAAAAAACTTCTGGTGGCATCACGCGCATATGTTAAATTTCTGGAAGCAGGTGGTAAAGTATTTCAGAATGAACTGAATCCGGAACTCATCAAGAAATATCTGAAAGAATCTAAACCGATACTCACCGGCTTAAGTGCCACCTACCTCTACGGCACTCCGCGCGAAATACCTTCCAACAATAAATTCGATAGCATTCGTGGTGAACCTGTAGGACATTTTGTTATCATCAACGGTTATGATGAATCGACCAATACCGCTTATATCGCTGACCCTATGAATTCAAACCCATTGAATAGTAGCCAATACTATGGTGTCAATTTTGACCGTCTCATTAACAGCATCCTGCTAGGCATTGTTACTTATGATGCCAACATTCTGATTCTTGAACCAACTAAGTAATTCATGCCGAAACTGATTGTTGTAGATAAGCCAGAACTATGGAAGTTCAGCCTTGAGGATGTAGAAGTAATTTCTCCAGACAAGTACATCTCAGAAGTAACCTTTCAGGCGAAGAATTTAAAAGTAATTAATCTTTGCAAATCTTATCAGTACCAAAGCGAAGGCTATTATGTTTCACTCCTGGCAGAAGCGCGTGGCCATAAGGTATTACCCGGTGTTTCAACCATTCAGGATCTGCGCTTTCCATCCATCTTGCGAGATGATTCATTAGAGTTTGATGAACTCATTCAAAATACATTTAAGAATGAACCTTACGATCGCATAGAATTCAACATCTATTTTGGTAATGCTAAAGCAGAAATTTTAAACCGTTTAGCGCTTCAACTTTTTCAATTGGTGCAAGCTCCTTCATTACGTGCTGTTTTTTGTAAAAAACATAAATGGGTACTGCAAAGCATTCGCCCCTTAAGTCTGGGTGAAGCACCCGAAGCAGACCGGCCTATATTGATTCATTCGCTTGAAAAATACCTCCAACGCAAGCGAGAATTCAGGCCTGATAAAAAGAAATATGATTTGGCTATTCTTGTAGCACCGAACGATCCAAACCCACCCTCCGATGCCCGTGCACTTAAGAGATTCTATCGGGCAGCGATCGAAGCCGGTTTCAATACCGAGTTTATCACCAAAGATGATTTTGATCAGATCATTCAATATGATGCGCTCTTCATTCGTGAAACAACGAATGTCAATCACCATACTTTTCGGTTCGCAAAAAAAGCAAAATCACTTGGACTTGTGGTGATCGATGATCCCGACTCGATTTTAAAATGCACGAACAAAGTTTATTTACATGAGCTGCTGAATGCCAATAAAATTCTAACTCCATCATCGATCGTACTTAGTGAAGAAAATTGCGACACGCTTGATCAGAAGATGAATTTTCCGTTTATTCTAAAACAACCGGACGGTGCTTTTTCCAAAGGAGTATTTAAAATAAACTCCCTGGAAGAATTTAAAAACATTCGCGAAGGGATGTTTGAAAAATCAGATCTTCTTATTGCCCAAGATTTTCTTCCCACACCGTTTGATTGGCGTGTTGGCGTTATTGATGGGCAAGTTATTTACGTGTGCAAATATTTCATGGCATCCAAACACTGGCAGATCGTAAACTGGAACAAGCAAGATAAAACACATGAAGGTGATGTAGAGTCGATTGCAATAGACCAGGCACCATCAGGCTTATTAAAAACTGCACTCAAAGCTACTTCACTTATCGGTAAAGGACTCTATGGGGTAGACATGAAGGAAATCGATGGAAGGTTTTACGTGATCGAAGTAAATGACAACCCCAACATTGATGCCGGCATTGAAGATAAGATTTTAAAAGATCGTCTTTACGAAATCATCATGGAAGTATTTTTAAACCGAATCAAAACACAAAAATGAGTACATCCCCCTATCATCTTTTTCATGGCTACGGTGTTGAACTGGAATACATGATTGTAGACAAAGATACGTTGCAGGTAAAACACCTGGCCGATGATTTATTAAAATATGAACTTGGAGAACTTGGGAGTGACTTTGAAAATGGTATGATCACCTGGTCAAACGAACTGGTGATGCATGTGATTGAACTAAAATCAACGCATCCGGAAAGCGACCTCGAAACTTTAGAAAAAGCATTCACAAGAAACATATCGAGAATCAACACCATCTTGGACGAATGGAATGCCATGCTCATGCCCACAGCGGCCCATCCATTTATGGACCCTAATGAAGAAACAAAGTTATGGCCGCACGATAACAATGATGTTTATGAACTCTATAATAAAATATTTGACTGCAGCGGACATGGGTGGTCAAATCTGCAAAGCACCCATTTAAATCTCCCCTTCGCAAGTGATGAAGAGTTTGCCAAACTTCACGCTGCCGTGCGCATAGTACTTCCGTTGTTACCGGCCTTATGTGCCAGTTCACCCATACTTGATGAAAAGCTTTCGGGTATGCTGGACACCCGACTGCTTTATTATAAAACCAATCAGGCTAAAATTCCATCCATCACAGGATCAGTAATACCGGAAGCAGTTTTTTCATATACTGACTATCAGAACAAAATCTATTCGCAAATTGAAAAAGATATTGCGCCTTATAATGAGGGAGATATTTTAGAGCCCGTTTGGGTAAACTCCCGGGGTGCCATTGCCCGCTTCGACCGCGGGTCTATTGAAATCAGAATCATGGATATTCAGGAATGCCCAGCTGCAGACTTATCTATCATTAATGTGGTAGTGGAATTATTAAAGGCACTCATCCACGGAAAGTTTTGCAACCTGCAGGAGCAAATGAACATTGACACTAACTTGCTTGCCTCTTTATTCGACCAAGTAACCGCGAACGGAAGGCAAACTATGATTGATGACATCTCATTTCTTGCAGTTTTCGGCATGACCTCACCAACTTCCGTTAAAGACGTGTGGAAACATATTCTATCCATCATGCCAGGCAATAAAATCTATGAACAAAGGTGGCAATCCATCATTCACACAATTTTAGATAAAGGTTGTCTTTCTGAAAGAATCATCAACGCTATGCATTCTGATCGATCATCAGAACATATCAAGACGATCTATCAGGAATTAAGTGTGTGCCTGGCAGAAAACAGAATGTTTCTACGATAATTTTTATTGAATGGATTATTCTCTCCTCCTTACTTGCGAACATGCTGGCAACAAGGTGCCCGATGAATATAAGTCACACTTTGACAATCAAGAAGAAGTACTTTACTCGCACCGCGGATGGGATCCGGGCGCATGGCGACTGGCTAATTATCTTTCAACACAGTTGAGCGTGTCGTTATTCGGTTGTCTAACAACAAGGTTACTTATTGAAACTAATCGCTCCATAGAAAGCCCTCAACTATTTTCAGAATTTGCGGCATTACTAACAGAGGAAGCCAAAGAAAAACTGATTCGGGAAATATATAAACCTTATCGGGATCAAATACAAAAGGAAATTGATAATCAGATCAAACCAATATTACATCTCTCCATCCATTCATTCACACTCATTTGGAATAATCAGGAAAGAAAAGTAGACATCGGAATTTTATTCGATCCATCGCGAACTTCCGAAGCGGCATTCAGTAACGAGTTGAAAAAGAACCTGCAACGTAACCTGACCGAACAACAGATTATTTTCAATGAACCGTATCAGGGTACAGATGATGGATTCACCACCTGGCTAAGGAAACAATATAACGATGACGAATACTCTGGAATTGAAATTGAAGTGAATCAAAAATTCGCTTCAAATCTTTCAGTGATTGAATCAGCGCTTAGTAAATCGATAAAAGAAAGTATTAATCAATATACCCGCTAATTCTAATTTGATGAAACGGCTCAGATCATGGGTACGCGCATTCTTTGGTTTCTCACGTACTGAGACCAACGCATTTCTGTTGTTGCTGCCACTCATGTTTTTGGTTATTTTTATAATACCTACCTATAAAGCCTTCTTCACTCATCAAGAAAAGGATTACAGTAAGGAAAAAAAAGAATTAGATAGTCTGGTGGCCACATGGAAGGATCGCGAAACAGAAGACAGCATAACGAGCATTAAATCTCCAACATCGTTATTTGCTTTTAATCCTAACACAGCCTCGAAAGAAGAACTTGTGAGTCTGGGATTTTCGCCTTATGTGGCTAGTCGGCTTGAAAACTACCGCAGCAAAGGCGGAAAATTTACAATAAAATCTGATCTGTTGAAATTATATGGGATGGATACTGCGCTGTACAAAACACTCTACACATGGATTGATTTACCGATCAAAAAAACCTTAAAGAAGTTTGAAAAGAACGCTAAACAAGAAACTTTTAAAAAAGCAGTAAAAGAAAAATTCGATCTCAATCAGGCGGATTCCTCGCAGTTAGTTTCTGTGTATGGTATTGGAGGTAAGCTATCGGTACGAATCATTAAATACCGTGATCGATTGGGCGGATTTATCTCCAGCGATCAGCTATCAGAAGTCTATGGACTTGATACAGTCGTGATCCGTGAACTAAAAATGAAAGCATTTATAGCGGATAATTTTAAACCGAAAGCAATTGAGATTAATACTGCCACTGAAAAAGAACTTGCCGCACATCCTTACATTAAGTATCCATTAGCGAAAGCCATTGCCGCTTATCGCTTTCAACACGGGAGTTTTAAATTGATTAATGATCTTACTCAAATAGCGATCATAGACAAGCCAACTTTTGAAAAAATAAAACCTTACCTTTCGATAAATCCATAGTGTGAACGGCCTCGAATCATCAAAACAAATACTACACACTTACCTGCGCAGGCTCACTAATCTATCAGGTAACAATCGATCGATTTATCTTCCGCGACTAATTGGAGATCAGTTTATCGATATTCAGGAACTAAGTCAGTTGAACGGTGAAAAAGCATTCAACATCATAGAGACACTGATTGCGGAAAAGTTCAAGTCTATCTGCCCATTGCTGGATTCGAGAATGGAAGCATCAAACGAAGCCAGTAAAAAATTAAAAAAACTCAAGCGTATTGATCAGTTCATCTTTGACGAACGAGGTTCGAGAGACTTGCATGTAGGCTGGCCATTCATACAAGGAAAATTTAATGACGGTACGGTGGTGAGATGTCCGCTGCTATTCTTTCCTGTAACACTGACCACGATAGGCAATCAATGGGTATTGCAACCGCAAAAAGATGCAGGCATAACATTCAATAAATCATTTCTATTAGCCTATGCATTTTATAATAAGGTAAAAGCGAATGAACTCTTACTAGAAGAAACCTTTGAAGATGCTGATCGGGAGAGCATAGTCTTCCGCACATGGTTATACGAGTTCTTAAAAAAAAGTGAATTAGAAATTAACTTTAATTCAGATTTGTATCAGGATGAGCTAGCATCGTTTATAAACTACAAGCGGGAAGCGTTTGAACTGGAGGTAAAAACTGGTGAACTAAAACTATTTCCAAATGCTGTAATTGGAATTTTTCCTCAAGCAGGATCTTACCTCGTGCCCGACTACATGTATTTGATCGAGCAAAGTGATGTTCAGGATCTTGAAGAATTTTTCTATCAACGCACAGCCGCTCTTGAAATACCTGAATCGCAAAACTTTCATACGTTGGTGAAGGAAGAGAAGATGTTCACGGTATTTCCACAGGATATCTGGCAAGAAAATGCATTGAAGGCTGCCAAAATCGGACACTCGTTGGTCGTGCAGGGGCCACCAGGAACAGGAAAATCACAACTTATCTGCAATCTGATCAGCGATGCCATGGCATCGGGTAAACGTGTATTAGTAGTTTGCCAGAAACGTGCGGCTCTGGACGTGGTGTACAACCGGATGAAAACACATCAACTCAGTCAATACCTGGCATTGGTTCATGATTTCAAAAATGATCGTAAAGATATCTATGAAAAACTGGCCAATCAGATTGAAAAGGTAGATGCCTATAAAACACAAAACATCAGCCTTGATGCCATTCAATTAGAACGGCAGTTTACCAGAACATGCCATCGCATCGATGCTATATTAGAGGAACTTAATACATTCAAAGAAAGTCTATTCAATGATACCGGGTGTGGCGCCAGCGTAAGAGAACTATATCTGTGCTCCAATCCGAATGAGGAAATCATTTCTTTAAAGCAAGAGTTTGCCCTGTTCAAATTTGATGAACTGTCCGTCTTTTTGAACAAACTAAAAACCTACCTGCATCATGCTAAAAAATTTAACGTTCATGACTATGCCTGGAGGAACCGAAAATCATTCTCCTCATTTTCGTCAGTAGATTTAAACCCCGTCAGCAAAGCCGTTGAAGATGTTCAAAATCTTTTCACACAACTCACAGAACAACTTCAATCAAAACTGAATTCCACATTAGATTGGGAACAATGCGAGTGGCTTCTGGATAAAGAGCAAATAGCTAACGAGATAAAGTCATTTCTTAAGAGTGAGAAAGTCCACCTCTATTTTCAAAAGATGGTGCCGGAACAGGATGAGGAAACAAGCCCACTGTGGCTGTCGAATCTCGAAAAAAATATTATGAGTTGCTTTGAGGGAGAAAGTCCTGAGACTAACACGGCCACCAGTCAGCTTGGTGTATTGCAAACTGCGCTGCACCGAAGCAAGAAATCGCGAACAAATTTATTGGGACTCATCCGCTGGGAACTGTTTTCAAAAGATAAATTCCTCGTTAAACGCTCACTGGTTGCCAACCGGCTTACGGATACAAAAGCCGGATTCAATACACTTGAAAAAAAATTAGACAACCGACTAAACCTGGAACATCACCTTTCAAAAATTCGCGCCAAGAGCTGGTTTCATGAAATACCGGATTCGCTGGTGCAAAAAGATTACATCACGTGGTTTGCCGATCAGCATTTCGCACTCCATGCCAAACTTAATTTTAGCGAACTCCGATGGCTTAAAACTATTATTTTTCCTGCTTCGCATTCATTACAAGATTTTCTCCATAAAATCAATGAGTTGTATACCATCTTAAACCTCATTCACAAACACAAGGTCAGATGGATCAACTACCTGACACCACTTCAAATTAAATCCATCACGCAAACGCCAGACGAAGCTCAAAGACTTATTGAAACGTTAAGGCAGGATTTCGATGCACTCTGTGATTTTGATACATTAAATGACAGCCTCAATGCTGATGAAAAATCCATCATCACCCGATTACATGATCATACTCAAAGCTGGGAAGAGGATAAGATGATACCACTTTTTCTTAACAGCCTCAGGATAGCATGGATCGATCATCTGGAAATGAAACATCCTGAATTGAGAATGGTTTCGTCTGGAAAAATATCGCTACTGGAAAATGAACTTCGTGACTTACTTCGCGAAAAACAAAATATCAGTGAAGAGATTGTGTTATTGCGGGCAAGAGAAAAAGTTGTTGATGAATTAAAATTCAACCGGCTTAATAACCGTGTCACCTATCGCGACTTGCTGCATCAGGTAACCAAAAAGAAAAAGATCTGGCCCATTCGAAAATTAGTTGGCGAGTTCGAAGAAGAAATATTCAAGCTGGTTCCTTGCTGGCTCGCCTCACCGGAGTCTGTCTCAGCCATATTCCCTATGGCCGACTTATTTGATCTGGTGATCTTTGATGAAGCTTCTCAATGTTTTGCAGAACGAGGCATACCGTCTCTTTATCGTGGTAAGCAAGCCATCATTGCCGGAGATGCAATGCAATTGCGGCCCGGAGATTTTTATCAATCGCGTTGGCAGGATGAAGATGACGATCATCCGGATTCAGAAGTTGACTCACTGCTTGAACTGGCCTCACGTTACCTGATGCATACGCAGTTGCGCGGACACTATCGCAGCAAGTCGCCCGAACTGATTGATTTCTCGAACCGGAATTTCTATAAAGGAAATTTGCAATTCCTGCCCGACCTGACTGCCATCAATAAAGCTGAGCCTGCGTTGAGTTATGAGAAAATTGAGGGCGTGTGGGAGAATAATACAAACCTGTTGGAGGCTATTCATGTTGCCAACAAAGTTCTGGCATTATCTAAAGAGAATCCAGCATTAGAAATTGGTATTGTAACGTTCAATGCTCCGCAGCAAGCGCTTGTGTTGGATATGACGGAAGAAACATTTCGTAACGCTGGGCAACTTATTCCTGAAAGTCTCTTCATCAAGAATATCGAAAATGTGCAAGGCGATGAGCGTGACATCATTATTTTTTCAGTTGGATATGCCCCCGACAGCAAAGGAAAAGTAACTGCACAGTTTGGAAGTCTCAATTTAGCGGGTGGAGAAAATAGATTGAATGTAGCGGTGAGCCGGGCACGTGAAAAAGTTATTGTTGTCACCAGCTTGTGGCCCGATCAATTAAAAGTGGAAGACACGGTGAATGCCGGACCTAAACTTCTCAAAAGCTATTTGCAATTTGTGCTGGATACTTCAAATGGAAACGTTGCTGTTGACACCTCCACCATAAATCAGAAAAAAACAGCCATCTCCCTGAAAGAAGAAATTAAAAAGTGGGCTTCTAAAAAATGGCCCGAGCATCAGTTAGAAGAAAATCGATTTCCTTACTTTGACTTCACCGTGAAAAAAGGAAATCGCCAGGTTGGTGCCCTCTTTACGGATGATAATTTATATTTCCAGAGCTCTTCGGTAAAAGCAGATCATGCATTAACGATACAATTGCTAGAGCATAAGAACTGGCCTTTTGTGCGCGTATACAGTCGTAACTTTTGGCAAGACCCAGACAAGTTTTTTAATGAAGTCAGTAAGCTGCTAAACCAATAGCGAACATCAATTGCGATAGTTCAATGCCGGAGGACGATCGCCTATCAACGACTCATATTTGAAGTTTTCTCCTGCACGTTTTTTCAATTCTTTCCAGGCAGCTTCAATCGTAGAAGGATTTGAATACACATCGATGATAGAAAGGGCCATCGTCTTCGCTGCCATCATCATGCCTTTATTGCCTATGGAAGTTCCTCCGGCAGCAACAGCTTGCCAACTATGGGCAGCCGTGCCTGGCACCCAAGTAGCAGTAGAAAGCCCTGCAGTAGGTACTACCCAACTTACATCACCCACATCCGTAGAGCCAAAACCTGAACCATCTAACATCTTAAACTCACTGATTGTATTTGTGGTGGCCAGTGATGGCGCGGCAGACGTAAATGTGGTTTGAATTTTTTCAGCAAACACTTTCTCTTCCGGAGTATAAACATATCCACCCACAGCACGCAAATTAGCATCCACTACTTTTGATAGTGTTTCATTAGGCAATAAATCATATACTCCACCGGTAATCTCCCACTCTACTTTAGTGTCCGTGCCAAGTGCCGCACCTTGAGCGGCACGCGTGAGGCGATCCCACATATCTTTCACTTCGGTGCGTTTTGGATGACGCACATAATAATATACTTCCGCGAAAGCGGGAACCACATTAGGTGCTTCGCCCCCTCGCGTAATCACATAATGAATGCGTGACTCCTGCGTAACATGCTCGCGCATCATGTTCACCATATCGTTCATTGCTTCTGCGCCATCAAGCGCTGAACGTCCGCGCTCAGGTGATGCAGCCGCGTGTGCAGCAATTCCATAAAAACGAAACTTGCCCGTTTTGTTTGCCAATGAACTTCCTGCGCTCGCATTGTTCTGTGCACCCGGATGCCAATGAAATACCACATCTACATCGTTGAATAAACCTCCACGCACCATGTATACTTTTCCAGAACCACCTTCCTCTGCTGGAGTGCCATAGAAACGAATGGTGCCTTGTTTCTTGTTGGCGATGAGCCAATCTTTTACAGCAATGGCTGCTGCAGAAGATGCCGTGCCAAATAAATGATGACCACAAGCATGACCGGCCGGTCTTCCTTCCACTTTTTTAATTTCAGAAACAGCATCCTGTGAGACACCCGGCAACGCATCAAACTCACCTAGTATTCCAATCACAGGTTTGCCGGAACCGTAAGTGGCTACAAACGCAGTGGGCATGCCGGCTACACCTTTTTCAATTTTAAATCCTGCCTGACTTAGCGTCTCCTGCAAGAGTGCTGAACTTTTAGTTTCCTGATATCCAACTTCAGCAAACTCCCAGATCTTCTTTGCCACCGTTGTATATTTATCATACCCCGCATCAATAGATTTAACAACATCATCTTTAGTCTTTTGACTAAATGCGATCGCTGGGATCAACAAGAAAAACAGAACAGCAACTTTCATATAGTAAAATTTAATATAAACCGAAATCAAAATCTCAACGGCCCTTTCTTAACCTGATGCCAACCACAGGACTTATGTAATCAAAGTTTTCCGTAAAGTCTGTATGATACTTGATATCTCCATAAATGCTAAAAAACCAAACAGCACGATCCAACTCAATACCGTGAGTCACAAATTCGATCCGCACCATCATGTTAGCACCGGTAGCCACATTTGATTGTGAGCCACCGGAATTGTTATACAGTCTGGTTCCTGTTTGGAGTCCTCCACCTACATAAGTCTGAAATACAATAGGAGCATTGGTGGTGATTATGGGGTGAAGATAATTGAGATCAAACCGAATCCCTCCTTTTACCCAGTTTCCACCGAGGTATTTTTTATCTCCGGTTATGCCCAACATGTTTTCTTTACCGACACCCAATTCCCAAACTCCTTTTGTTAAGAGTGATGAGTTGTTGTTATTAAAAACTCCCCGAAAAGTTTGAAAGTTTATACCCGTAGGTTCAAAAGGTTGAAAACCGATTCCGAACAATCTTCCCTGGTTATTCTTGGGTTGGCCAAAAGAGTTAAAACATATCAACAGAAAAATGACCACCAGAAAGCGCATTCAGAATCAAATTCCAGTCAAGTTATGGAATGCGTATTCTAAAAACAAAGAAGACTGCTATCCATAACAATTCTGGATTGTATCATTGATTGAAAATAATGATTGAGTTAACGGGTTGCCTCCATAGTTTCGGCATGCTGGCTTAAATCAAGACCCAATCTTTCATCATCCGGAGATACACGCATATACGTGATCATGCTGGTGATTTTAAAAATCAAATATGAACCACCAAACGTAAACACACCTACGATTACCAGAGCTATGATGTGGTACATGAACGTTTGATATTGACCATAGATAAGGCCTACATCTTTGGCAAACACTGCAGTGAGAATCATGCCCGTGATTCCACCCAATCCATGACAAGGAAATACATCGAGTGTATCATCCAGCGATGTTTTTTGTTTGTAATACACCGCCAGGTTACTGACGATCGCAGCTACGAAGCCGATAAATACACTCTGACCTAAATTAACAAATCCTGCCGCTGGTGTGATGGCTACCAAACCTACCACAGCACCAATGCAGGCGCCCATCGCTGAAATTTTTCTACCTACCAATGCATCAAACATCACCCAGGTAATCATGGCCGAAGCCGATGCCATGTTGGTGGTTCCAAATGCCTGCACTGCCAAACCATTCGCAGCTAAAGCAGAACCAGAATTGAAACCAAACCATCCAAACCACAACATGCCTGTGCCTAAGATGATGAATGGAATATTAGCGGGATGGTGATCTTTGTTCTCACGCTTGCCAAGCATGTATGCTCCTGCAAGAGCGGCAAAGCCTGCAGACATGTGCACCACTGTGCCTCCGGCAAAATCCAATACTCCCCATTGTCTTAAAAATCCATCAGGGTGCCAGGTCCAGTGTGCGAGCGGGCAATAGATCAATAATGAGAACAGGCACATGAAAATTAAATACGAAGTAAACTTTACACGCTCAGCAAAACTGCCGGTGATCAATGCCGGTGTGATGATGGCAAACTTCAATTGAAATAAAGCAAACAACAGAAAAGGAAACGTAGGTGAAAAAGCAGGATGTGGATTGAGACCTACATTTTTAAATGCAAAGAACGTTCTGGGGTCACCAATAAATCCGCCAATGCTATCGCCAAAGGCTAAGCTGAACCCAACGAGATACCAAAGCAAACTGATTACACCCAATGCAATGAAACTTTGCAGCATGGTGGAAATCACATTCTTGAAACTCACCATGCCGCCATAAAAGAACGACAACCCGGGAGTCATAAAAAGAACGAACGCGGTAGCCACCAGCATCCAGGCCGTGTCGGCCTTATCGATGGTATCGACTGTATCGCTGATGGGATTTTCCGCATTGAACAATACGAGGAATTGAAGGATTACCAGAATCGCAAAAATGACGATCCAGCGGGTTTTAGGTCTGCTCATGATGGGTGAATAGGTAGATTCGTTTCAAATTTCGACTAAATGGGTTTAGAAAATACCTATAATCCGTAAAAAATTAATGAAATCATTTTCTACCGCTCAATTTCGACCCTTATTTTCTTTTGAAGATTTACGTTTTTGATTTTTTCCATCCAATATCTTCTTATCCAAGGCAATACCTGCTCTTCCGCGAGCCCTGAAAATCCACTGAATGTTATTCCTGGTGATTAATGATGCGTAAGAAGTTACAGCCAATGAATCCACAGTGAGTGTCATCTTTTGTCCAGACTTTCCTTTGGCCACACCTTGCTCAATCAGGAAACGGATCTTCGCGGAATGCTTAGTGAGTATCCATCATTGAGTTACTAGAAAAACGATGAAACGAAGTATGACTTTATACATTTCACATCTTCATTGACTAAACCTATTGTTATTTAGATTTGTCGAAGTCACTGTCCCTAAGCATAAGGATGCCAGAACATTCGATCTTTAACACGAGCACTCTTGCATATGGAATGGTCTTGAGAAGAGCATCTACTTATCAATTAGAATCTGTTTAACAATTAATTCATTTTCCCTTATAACATGCAGGTAATAAATACCTTTTTGAATAGTATGAACATCAAAGACAATCTTTCCATTTACACTTATTCCATTTTGCAATTCGGAATTAAATTGTTCTGTAAGTTTTGCACTAAATGTAGGACTATTTGAAACTGAAGATACAGTTGCCGAATTATCAGAAATTGTCAAATCAGAATAAGTTGCCTCGATCGTAAGATCAGTAGAAGTTGGATTAGGGTATACAGAAATCATTTGCTGTTGCTCACCCCCTCCCCCAATATTTATTGTAAGGTTATGAGTCCATACAGAACCTGGGCAGGCGTTACTTTGAGAGCAATATAAGGTATATGTGCCACTCACGGCCGAAGTCCTAATTCCCGGTGTTGAAGTACTGCAACCACTAACAAATGAAAAACCAGGAGGCAACACCCAAGAATATGAATTAGCACCGGCAACAAAATCAACTAAGAAGTTATAAGTACAACTTGCACAAAGGGAAACGGGATCAATTCCGCGCATTCCATTTGGGTATATAAGCGTAGAATTAGAAGCTATTGGTACCCCCACGAAAATTGATTTTTTATAAACAACATTACATCCACTTGGTGTTGAGGCATTTGCTGTAATTGTCACTGAGCCGCTATTACCATTTTGCCTTGTGACATCTCCAGTATTTTGATTAATGAATAATATAGATGGGTCACTCGAAGACCAACTAACCGAAGACCCCACAGGTCGGAACTGCAACGAATAGTTTGCAATATCACAAACTAATGAAGGTCCTATAATTGCTGATGCGCTTGCTGCAAGTGCTGCTTTGTTTGCATTTACTTTTCCATAGCCAACTTCGTTATTCCAAGTCCCGTTGGGTTGACCACTAACATTAGCAGTAAAAGTATATCCAGAAAGTTTATCCGTATTTGATTCCAAAATTTGTCTTGCTTGCGCAAGTGTAAGATTTGGATTAATGGATAATATAAGGGCCATAACTCCTGCCGCATTAGGAGAGGCCGCTGACGTCCCGCTGAAACATGTCCAATAGTCATTAGATGTTTGGCCTGCAGAACCTTGCAGATCAGTAGTATAGATGCAACTACCAGGTGCAACTACATCTAAACCTGT